>DFJD01000055.1:0-11748 GCA_002372875.1 Clostridiales bacterium UBA3680 | reverse complement strand
AATTAATCAGTGTTTCCTTAAAATTTTTCTGATGTTTTTTTCGTAATATTCCGGCTCTTTAACGGCTTTTATGGCACAGGTCGATATTCCCGTATTTATTTCTATCTGATTTTCGCAAAAATCTCTTACTATATGTTTATCGTTAGGAAAAGGATGTTTTGTTTTTGAAAAGCGGCCATCGGAAAGAATACGCAAAGATTCTTTCTCAATACCGAATTCTCCGCTTGTAAGCAGCTTGTTTACGGTATTTGCATTGTAATTCAGCATGGGAAAACCTCCTTTAAAGTTACACACCGACAGGTTTAAAAATATCCGAGATGAGCCGTATCTACAAAGCGGCATAAGCCATATACAGGGCGCGAAGGCTGCTTTCATCGGGGATATATTCAAAATTGTGCTTTGTTCCACGAGATACGATCTCTCCGTTTTCACACACAAAAGCTCTTGTGAAAGGAACACTTTCCCAGCCGTGCTTCGAGAGAGGCTTTGTTGAGAAGGTAATACCTTTGTCGGTAAGTTTCATATAAAGCGTGTTTTGACAGTTACAGTGAACGTACATCCTTGTTCCGTCACAGACAATAAGATTTAGTTTGTTTTTATCCGAAAGGCAGCTTACAAGACTGTCAAATATTTCAAAGCTTTCGTAATTGTTCAACGGCGAACCCTTTATTGCTATGGCTTCGTTTATTTTATCAAGAAAATAGAGAAAAACTCTTTCACTGTCCGTAGACCCCTTTTGAAGATACAGATAGGGTGAGAGCACATCCGATTCGAAAATTGTGCCGTTATGTATCATTGCCCATTCCTTTCCGCTTATATCCTTTCCGGTAAAGGGATGAGAGTTGTTGTATTCGTCATAGCCCACTGTCGCAAGTCTTATATGGGCAAGAACATTTTTTTGCTCTATTTTTCTTTTCAATATTTTCTTCAAATCTTCGCTTTTACTTGCCGCAATGGGCTCCTTATGCACCGAACAGCTCGAATTGTTGCCGAAAACGGCAATTCCCCAGCCGTTGGGGTTTTTGTCCGAATGGGAAAAGAACTCCTCAAGTTCGTCATTTAATACCTTTTTCTTTTTCCCGCAAAAGCCGTATAATTCGCACATGCTTTCACCTCCTATTCATATGGGAATTATATGTTCTTTTGGCAAGACTGTCAATTACGGCATTTCAATGGTCTGTAATAAAATGAATTTATAGCGGAAAGATACATCAGGCTGTAAAAAAACAGGCTGTGAAGATGATCACTCATTTCTTCACAGCCTGTTTGCGGGTTTGTAATGAAAGTTAAATGTTAAACACTTCTTTAGCGTAATTTGCCCAGCCGCCGTATGTAATAATTACACACGCTAATGCAAGCGCAATATACAGTATTATAGGTATAAGAATATACCGTTTGCCTTTACTCAGCGTTTTGCGAAAAACATAGATATTTGAAGGAACTGCCAAGGCAAGCCAAATCAACGATCCGATCAAGCCAAACATAACGGATATGTCTTTCTCCGAACCCAGATCATAACCATATCCCTTTGAATGACCGCTAATGCAAAGGAAAATCATTTCAAAGCAAATCGGAAATGAAAATGCAATAAAACTTGTCCAAATGAAGTTTAAGCAATAGATTACTTTCTTTATCATACAGGCCTCCTGCACTTCCATAGATATCTCCGATTTTTATGATGGTTTATGATATGTCCAATTTTTAATATCTCTTGAATTTCCGTTTACAACGAACTGACCTTTGTTTTCGATATGTCCAAGACCAAACCAATAATAGAGGTTTAATATACGTTCTCCATTCAGTTTGCTATTAATAACATCATTGTATGACAGACCTTCTTCTTGATGGGGCAAGCCCGCATACTCAAGCACGGAGGGGATAAAGCTTTTGTTTGAAAGACCTGTTTTTGAATCTTTTACAAGCTTTCCTCTCGAATTCTCGGGCTTTATAAGCAGAGAAGTGCAAATAGGGTCCTTAAGGTCGCCGTCAAGCTCGTGGTCAAGAAAAGGCCTTCCGTGGTCGGCAACAAGTATTATTGTGGATTTATCGTAAATATCAAGCCTTTTTAATTCGTCAAAGTATTTTTCAAGTATTTTAAAGCTTAATTCACCGGTTTCAAGTCCTCCGTGTATACTTTCAAGATGAGTAAACACAAATACATTTTTATCATCTCTCAATGAAAGACCGTCGGCATTTAATTGCTCAAAAAACTGCTTATCCGCTTCCATACCCGTTGCGTTTGGAACCATATCGGGTGCCAACTTCATGAAAAAGGAATTTGAAAAGTCGGGTTTTAAATTATACAAGCATGCAGCCTTTGCCACATACGGAAGTGTTCTTGTGCCCGAGATACGAAGACATACATTTACTATTTGAAAATAATTAAGAGCCTCGTTCTCTACATTCGAATGGGAAACATTATCTACCGATGGCTTTATCTGAGCTACGGAATTATATGTTGTGAGCATGTCAAGAAGAAGATACACCGCATAGTCATTCTTTTTAAGCTTATCGGGAAGAGTATTTCCGTTCCATGCTTTATCGATATAATCTTTCCATGTATCAGACCCGTTGTACTTTACTCCAGTCAGCATGGTTGCAACGGAGGGAAAGGTATTCGTATACTCCGAAAGATTATCTTCATAGAATGTAAATCCGTCCAATATTTCAGCCTTGTGGTCATCCTCGTCAAGATATTTTTCCATAAAATCCACATCCATTCTGTCAAGAAGAAAAACTATAACATTTTTCTTTGAAGAAAGATTAAATGATTTTTCGTAGGATAAATAATCTTTTCCCGTCTTTTTGGAGTAATCAGAACCCATAAGGGAGGAAACAAAGCCCGCTGTTTGCATACCGAGAACGATTACGGAAGCTGTTATAATAAAACGCGCAAATCCTTCATATTTTGCTTCTTTGTTATTTTGATCCTTTACCAGCTTTATTGCCCATATAAGCAAAGGGAAAAATGCCGTTATCAGCCATATAAAATAAGCCGTTACATGGAATGGAGTCATATCGAGATAATTAAAATCATCTCCCGTTATCTGTTTCATATCTCCGTTAAGGAAAAACACTTGAACATAACAGGCAAGGGCTATTCCCAGGAAAAACAAAGAAAAGCCGATAAGGCTTTTCCCTTTTAAAAACGCCGACAGTCCGAAACCGAGGACAATAAACAATGCCACGGACACATACAAAAGCGGAAATGCAACACTTGGCAAATGTATTACAAACTCCGACGTATTTTGAAGATAAACATCCATAGGTGAAAGAAAACAAAATGAAAACACCAACAGAAATGTTGACAGCAAATATGCCGCAATTTCGATTTTTGTATGTTTGAATAAATTATGTTTTATATTCTTGTCTTTCATTTTAACCTCTTAACCTCTTTATAATGTATCTTCCGTATATAATTTTACTTTTACCCACATTATAAATGTGTTCATTTCTTGTTTGTTCTATAATTTTTTCATACTCTTGTCTGTGGGTCAAAAGATAATCCACAGTAGATTTTATTTCGGACATTTTTTCGGGACTTACCACTTTTCCCACAATTTCTCTCAGGGTTATATTTACAGGCTTTGTTTTTATTTTATCGTACTCGGGATTCATGATCTTCATAGGGGTATCGATAAAAAGAACGGGTTTCTTAGTGGAAAAAGAAAATTCCCATGCGATATCCGACCAGTCGGTGATGAGAATATCCGCATCACTTATTGTTGTGTTTGAAGAAAAATCCGTCTGTATCAAAATGTTTTTGTTTTTCTCGTATTTTTTCTTCATAAGGTCGAATTTTTCGCTCTCATGCCGCACTTGTTGAGGATGAGGCCTGAGTATAATTTCATAATTTGTATCAGAAAGAGCCGAAAGAAGCTCATCGCCACACAAGTCTATAATGTTGTCGGGCTGCCATGAGGGTGCTATGAGAATTATCGGCACCTCGTTTTTCTTATGCTCCTTCGATTCATACATTTCAATAAGCTCATCTATAAGAGGATAACCCGCCTCAACAAGTCTTTTTTTATGAGATGAATACAGCTGTTCGCTTTCTCTTATTTCGTTTAGGTTATCTATACCCGTGCAGAAAACGGTGTCAAAATAATCCACCGCATTTTTTCTGTAGGTAAGGGCATAACTTCCCGCACCGTGGGGAATTTTTACATACTCTATATCCTTTTTCACTCTCGACCTTTTTATGTGATACTTCTCCAGATCGGGCATGGTCATTGCGCATATCTTGCAATCAAGCTTCATAAAAAAAGGAATAAGATAGCGATCGGATGCAATATAGTAGCTTATTATCTGTTCTCTTTCATCTTTAAATATGTTATCATGCGGATCGCTTGTTACATAATGTATTTTGATATCCGAATTTTCACATATATAGTCGATCATACCTTTGTAGTATTTGTAAAAACCGTTAGATTCGGAGTATATAACAAGTTCCGCATTATCCTGTGCAAAAAATCTTTTGAAATCGGCTTTTTCCCTTGAGGAATATTTTTTTCTTTCTTTTTCCTTTTCCTTAAACTTTTCGTTAGTAAGCTTAAGATAGGTAAGATCGATGTATTTTTGCGGCGGCATTACCCAATTGAGTGCATACATTACGGGTATGGAAAAAAGATTTCCGAATATCCAGTAAAGACCGACTCCTGCGGGAACAAGAAAAGCAAAGTATGTTGAAAAGACGATCAAAAATATCGTTGTTATCCATTTATTTAACTCACTTTGCGCCACCTGAAGTATATTGATCTTGTTTTGAACAAAACAAAGCAGCCAAGCACTAAGCCCCGATAAAAAGGGTATGGACAACAACTCGTAATTGCCCGAAAACGAGGGCATCATACTTAAATTCAAGCCTAAAAAGCTTGTGTTTAACGAGTTGATCTTGCTTACAGCCTCGTTTAAATATGACGGAGCTTCCGCACCGGATTTTATTGCCCCTATTACGGCAAGCTGATACGAGTTTTCTTCAAGCTGAGAGCCCGATAATATGCTCTTTGCCCATTCCTTTATGCTCTCAAGCATACCATCGTCAAAGGAGAGCATATATGAAAGGGGATGATATATTACATACACAAGTCCCAAAACAAGAGGGATTTGTATAAGCAAGGGTATGGTACTCAATATGGGTCGATAGTTGTATTTTTTGTAGAGCTTGAGCTGCTCATCGGCAAGCTTGCTTTTATCGTCTATATATTTTGTTTTCAGATTGTTTTCCTCGGGCATCAATCTGACCATATTTATTGAGTTTTTTTGTGTGATCATATTTACGGGAAAAAGTATAAATTTTGTCAGAAATGTAAATATAATAATACTTAACCCGTAATCATTAACGATATAATAGATCACGCTCATTATTTTACCGAGAATATCGCCTAAAAAAGAAATAATCACTTTCTATTTCTCCTTTATTTCTCGTCCTTAAGCAAATCGTCGGCAGTAACAACATCCCCCGAGGCTTCGGGATTAAAGCTTTGTGAAGGCTCAACTGTTTGATCTTCGTTTTTCTTTTTGAAAAAGCCCTGTATCTTTTTCCAGTATATACCTATGACCGTACCCAAGGCAATAACCACCCCGGCACCTATTTGAATGACATAGCTTGTGGTGGCAGGATCTATATATGCATAGGCATTGGAAATAAACATCATGGTAAAACAGGTGACATACACCGGAAATATTGCTTTTTTCATTTTGATTTTCTCCTTTTTATTCTTTATACAACCCAAGCTCCGTTGCAAATTTAAAATATGTTAAGCAGGGCATAAGCGCCTGAGCGAAGTTTTTGGTGCTTCCCGCGCCGTAGAGCACGCTTGACTCAACATGTTGCTTTGACATGGAAGAGGGATTGGGTCTGTTTAAAATAAGTTCAAATGTGGGATATCCCGCATCTATAAATTTTCTGTTTCCCGTAAGCTCATAGGCGTAGGCAAGAGCTTCAAGAATACAGGGGTTGTTCCCGTCTCTTTTAAGTCCGGGAAGCTCTTTGTAGTAAAACAAGCCGTTTTTTAATCTCGCATTATCAACAAGATCTTCGGCATTGGTCACTATCATTTTCTTTATTTCTTTTTTTGTTTCCTCGTTTTGGCAAACAAGGTAATATCTGTAGAGGGAGCTTATTGCCACGGCTATCATAAACACCACTCTTATTTTAACACCATCCATATATGAGGAAAGCCATACTCCGTAATCCTCTCCCCATTTTCTGAAATGCTCCACAATAAAATCGCAGCTTTCGAGCCAACGGGCATCTCCCGTTTCGGTATACATGGCGGTCAAAGCTCGGAGCGCCCAACCTGTTTCTCTTGCACTCATCTCGCCTGATGTTCTGAATTCGGGACCGTTAAGAATGTTTATTACATTTTTTGCAATTCCTACCGCCGCGTTATAGGCTCTTTTATCTCCGCTGAGGTGATACAGATCGAGCATTCCCTCAAGCCACTGATGGGAGCATACCATTACTCTTGCATTTATGTGCTCGGCACAGTGTTCCCACTGTCCTCCCAAATGGGCGGGATCGTCCGAATAGTGGCATACATCTATTTCGTATTGATGTTTTCCCGTAACGAAAAGATATTCAAGAAAGCGTCTTACCCCCGTGCGTACATACTGAAGAGCGCAGGCATGGGGGAAATCGTACTCATTGTTTACCCAAACAAGCTTTCCTCCGCCTCTTCCCTGTTGAGTATATCCCATATCGGGCGAATCTCCCCAGCTTACAACACCATAAGATCGTGTATGCCCGTCTGCCATACCGGCAAAGTATCTTTCAGCCTTTGGAAAGTATTCATCGGTAAAGATCAGGGGCGAGAAAACTCCGCTCTCTTTAAATACCGAAGGGTCGACCGCAGGTCTGTCAGGCAGCTGAAAAAGCGTGCTTTCGTTGGAAAGGGTTTCGGGACTCAGTCCCTTATGGAGATAGATCCTTACAATGTGTTCCTTTGCCATGCCCATAAAAAGCGTTATATCTTCAACATTTCCCGGCATCAGGTCTATATTCATTACTCCTGCCTCAATTGAAACGGCTTTCGGATAATTTTGCTGAGCCTGATATACGGTTGCACACACTCCTCCCTTTTCATCGGTCATATCACCGAAAAATGTGCCGTAGAAAACCTCGGGATTACTTTCGTTGGATTCGAAAAGAAGATAGTTTGCATCTATTAAGTTTTCTATGGCCTCACCCTCGCTTGAGGTATATATCGTGCGATAATTGGAGTGAGCGACATTCTGCCTCATTTTTCCGTCAAAGGGCTTTTTAAGTACGAGGGAAAAACTTTCTATTCTGAGAGGCAATGTATCGGTATTTATAATTGTGATTCCTATATCAAAGTAGCTTTTTTGCCAATAGCAAGTGACTCTTATCTCCGCTTCAACGTTTCTTTCTTTTGCCGTAAAAACTCCTTTTATAAGCCTCGTTTCTTTTAAAGGAGAATATTGTTCGGTCTGTACGGATTTTTTTGTAAAGCTGTACTTTCCGTTATCTTTATCGGAAAAACACATTGGGCTAAGGGTAACATCACTGCCGTTTATTTCAAAGAGCTCACCTTTTGTAAAGTCAAGAGTGATTTTTCCGGTATCCGTCATTTTCTCATCGGACACGATCCCTTTGATGGTTTGAGGTTCTTCTTCGATCGCAAGGAAATATTTTGCCGATTTAAGTGCGGGTATATCCGCAAGAAAATCGGTAAAAAGCCATTTTACCGAGCCGTCTTCCCATGTTGAAAGAGCCCTCGAAAAAGAAGGCTTTTGCTCGCCTTTTTCATTTTTTACGGCGATCTTTTTTTCGTCGAATAACTCACCTTTTTTAAAGGGGATACCCACAAAAACAGGCTCATCTGTTCTGTCAAACGCATAAATGGATTCAAAGTAAAGCTCTTTCATCTCCTACCCTCCTCTTGCTTAAGAAAATCAGAAGCTCTTTTTAACCTTTATATCTACCTTTTTGCCTATGATACCGACAATAACATCATCGGCAAGGTTTGCTATTATGGACTTTTCAAGCTCGTCCCATACAGCGTGATTTTCTTCCTTTTCCTGTGCAGACCTTCTGTATTGCTCAAGTGTCCATGCATTAACATAGTTGTACATATCGGGCTCCATACCCATGCTGTAAAAGTTATATGGATTTTCTGCCTGAGCATTTATATAGTCTACAAGCATCATTTCCGTAACCGCTCTTATTTTTCCCATTATACCGACAGCGGCGGCATTCTTACCCGAGGTGGAAACGGACATAAGCATATCTCTGTCTGCATCAAGAATATCGTCAAGGGTAACATTTACGCAAAGAGTATATTCTTTTTTCTCGTTTTCTACCCAGAACTCACCTTTACAGTATTCAAGCATTTCGGGGAGCATATTAAGAAGCTCCTCTGTAAGAAGGCGCAGTCTTATGGTCTGCTTTGAATCGAGCTCACCGTATTTTGCCGCTTTTTCCGTTTGCTCAATCGCTTCGTTTAAAAAATCGTTTTCTTTATTTAATTCAACTATATCTGTTTTCATATTTTTCTCCTTTAATAAAGGGCGTGCAAATAAGCACGCCCCGATGTTTATTTGGATACGTTTACCATGAGCTGAACGACGTTGTTTGAATTTTTGCTTTCGCAGATAACATATGTTGAGCCCGCCTTTGATGCTATAAGCCTGTTATCGGAGTTGACCTTTGCTATGGAATCATCGTAGTAGGTATATGTATATTTGCTGCCGCTGTCAAGATATTTTGAAATATCTACCGAGCCGCCCCTATCCATATTTATTGTAACGTTGCTGAAATACTTTGATACGTTTACATAGAAGTAAACATCCTGTGCGGTGCTTGTTGCCGAAACGGAACTTGAGCCGTAGCCCACACCCTTTACAGAACCTCTTGAGGAGTTGGCTGTGGCAACATTTTTATCGTCTACCTTCCAGTTGTATTTTGTGGAGGCAGAACTTAAAAACTCACTTACATCAACAGTTTGGCCGTTGTTAAGATAGAGTTTGTAAACTTTATCGTAGAAGTTTGTGCTTGAAGATGACGATGTGCTCTTTGTAATGTTTCCTGTATAGGTCTTATTTGAAGATGCCGCTTTCTTAGCGGAAGAGGGCGTTTCCTTTATGGTAACTTTGAATTCCACAGAGTTTACATCGGAATATTTGCTCTTTGCGTAAATGTAAACGGTACCTTTCTTGTTTGCCGACATCTCTCCGTATTTGTTTACGGTAGCATAACTTTTATCTCTTGTTGACCAACTGTAATCATAGTAAGGATTTGATGTATAATTGTCAAGGTCGACCTTGCTTCCCACATAGCAGGAAACATTCTTGCTTATGGTCCTTTGTGAGGAAGATCTTGATGTTCTGCTTGTTCCGTTGTTTGAAAACGAACTTTTTGTAACATTTACATAAATGTTATAATAGTCTCCGTAACCTGAATAGGGTGAGCCGAAAATAACGGTGCTTCCGGCGTTGTTGCCGTAGATACTGTTACCCGAGACATAAGCTATGCTGTTATCGGAGGAGGACCAGCTTATATTTGAGGAGCCGCCTACGATACTTGAAATGGATTTTGATGCCCCGGCTCTTATGGTTACAGACTTTGTAACAAGATTTGAGGTGGTGTCCATTTCATAGTTGTATTTGTCATACATTTTTTCGGGCTTTGCTCCCGTATTGCTTTGAGTCGTATTTCCTCCGGAGCTCTTTGATGTGGACTGCTTTTTTTGGCGCTCATAATTGTAATTATAGTCGTAATCGTAATAGCCGTAATCATCTGATTTGTTATACATTTTTTCGGGCCTTGCTCCCGTATTGCTTTGAGTCGTATTTCCTCCGGAGCTCTTTGATGTAGGCTGTGTTTTTTCGGGCTCATAATTGTAATTATAGTCGTAATCGTAATAGCCGTAATCATCATAATCATCTGCATAGGAAACAACAGCAAAAGAAGCCGTTACAGCCATAGCCGTAAACAATGCAAATATTTTTTTCAATTTCATATACATTCCTCCGTTTCAAACTAAAGTTAGCATTTCCTTATAAATACATTAAAACTGTCTTCAAATTCGATTATACATTATTTAGTGTAATATTGCAAGAATGTTTTTTGTGCCGACCGTTAAGGTTTCGGCTATCGGTCACAAGGCTTTATTTTCACAAAAAAAACCGCCCAAAAGGACGGTTTTTGTAGGACAATTTATGTCGCTGAGGTTTTTTAATTTTTATATCATTCCTGAGGACCGATATAGGTCGCATCACCAAAGCCGAGTATGCAGTAAAAGATCATAGGCAATAATATCATACCGATAGCAAAACCTATACCCTTACCGAATGCACGCGCAAGCTTGACCATCAACATTATGGATACAACGATGTTTACTATAGGTATAAACATCAAAAGGAACAATATTCCCTTTCCCCATGCTATATCAAAAAGAACATAGGCGTTGTAGAATGGTATTATACTTGCCCAGCCGGGTCTGCCTGCCTTTGTGAATATCTTCCAGCATGCCACTATCATAAGTATCAGACAAGCAAGATATATAAGTCCTACTATAGGTGATTGAGCAGCGGACTCACTGTAATTTGCATAATTCGATTCCATACATTTCCCCCCCTTCTCCAAAATAAATGTACCTGTATTATAACACAAAGGATATTTCAATACTATTGTTTTTGTAATTTGTAATATAAATGAAAACAGTATGAAACACAGGTTCCCGTTGTTTACAAATAAAAAAAGCAAGGTTCGACTTTAGGAGAACACCAAAGACGAACCTTGCAATATTATGTTGTCATTTTAGAATTTTACAGAGCCTAAGATCACTTGCTTTCGCCCATCTCGGTATCACCGCTCGATCTTCCTTGACAAAGGCGTGAAAAAGCTTCCGTAGCCGCTCCGTTATCTTTTGTTGTGCTACTGCCGTTACCGGTGGTGGCTGTATAGGAAAATCGAACATTCTTGTTGTCGTCTACCCTTATGGTTACCTGATAAGCCGACCAAAGATTGTGGGATTGACATCTTATTTTTGAAAAGCCCTTACCTCCGCCGTTTGAAGAAAAAGGATATGTAAGCTCTTTTCCGCTTCTCATGGTGGCTTTGCCGACATTTTCGATAAAACCGTTCTCTTCAAGTATCTTTGCCACTGCCATACTTGATACACGAAGTTCGTCATCGTCCACGTATACATAGCCGTGTTTTTCTCCCCAAGGGTTTTCAGCTGTTACGTTGCCGTAAAGCACATGACTACACAAAAGCACACTACATATGCTTCTTGCATGCTGAGCATCGGCAACGTTGTTCGCCTGTTCCACAAAGTGGGAAACAGAAGGAAAGGCAAGTGCGCTTAAAGCCGCCAATATAGCAATTACAACAATAAGTTCGATAAGAGTGAAACCTTTCTTTTTCATTTTTCTTTTGTTTTTAATTTCGTTTAACATAGCTACTCCCCATTTCTATACAAAAAAACGATAAATTAACAAACTAAGGAAGTCCCCCGCTTCTAAAGCGGGGGTTCTTACTTAAAATTCAGTGGGTCAGCACTTTTACTGCGCAAAAGCCGGGCTGCGCCCGTCCGCATCAATCTTTGCGGTGCAATGTCAGCACTTTTGCTGAGCAAAAGCCCGGCAAAGCCGGTCTACATCTATCTTTGTGTTGCAATGTCTAAGCTCCCACTGAATTTGGAATTGCTTGCAATTCCGTTGGTTATGAGTATGTAGCAGAAATTTATTTCTGCGGAATACGAATATCATTTAATTTTAAAT
>DFJD01000043.1 GCA_002372875.1 Clostridiales bacterium UBA3680 | reverse complement strand
CTCACCGTTTTAAAGGAACACATTTCACTTGACATTTTTCCAAAAAAGCTTTATCATATATATTAGCAATTTGTGCAAGTTTATTGCTATTTAAATAAAATTGCCATTGATAATGGCTCAAAAATTGGAGGTGTTAGTACGAGTACTGTTGCATGGATATGCATTCTTGTAGTCGCTTCCATTTTATTTTTAGGAATAGGCATAGTTGTAGGACAAGCTATGCGAAAGAAATTTGCCGAAGAAAAAATAGGTTCCGCCGAAAGAAAAGCGGAAAGCATAAAACTTGAGGCAAAAAAAGCTGCCGAGGCACAGAAGAAGGAAATTCTTCTAAACGCCAAGGAAGAAGCGTTAAAGACAAAAAATGAAGTGGAGAAGGAATGCAAGGAAAGAAAAAATGAGGTGCAAAGACTTGAAAAAAGAGTAGCTCAAAAAGAGGACGCTCTTGACAAGAAAACAGCATCCCTCGAGAAAAAAGAAGAACAGCTCACAGCAAAACTCGAAAAAGCGGAAAGCATAGAAAAAGAAGCCGAGGAGCTTAAAGATAAGCAGCTTCAAGAGCTTGAAAAAATTTCCGGTTTAACGGTGGAGCAGGCTAAAGAGGTCATTTTGGCATCGGTCAAAGATGATGTGACTCACGAAACCGCAGTCATAATCAAAGAGGCCGAGGCTGAGGCAAAGAGGACCTCCGACAAAAAGGCAAAGGAAATAATAGCATCGGCGATACAGCGGTGTGCCGCAGATCACGTTGCGGAAACAACGGTTTCCGTTGTCAACCTTCCCAATGACGAAATGAAGGGAAGAATAATAGGTCGTGAGGGTCGAAACATAAGAACCCTTGAACAGCTTACGGGAATAAACTTTATAATAGACGATACTCCCGAGGCGGTTATTTTATCCGGCTTTGATGCAATGAAGCGAGAGATCGCAAGAATTGCCCTTGAAAGACTGATCCTTGACGGAAGAGTCCATCCGGCAAGAATCGAAGAAATGGTTGAAAAAGCAAGAAAAGAGGTTGAGGCGACCATCCGCGAGGAGGGTGAGTCTGCAACCTACGAAACGGGAGTTCACGGACTTCATCCCGATCTTGTAAGGCTTTTAGGTAAAATGAAGTTCAGAACCAGCTACGGACAGAATGTTCTGCAACATTCCATAGAGGTATCCTACCTTACCGGAATTATGGCAGCAGAACTTGGCGAGGATGTAAACCTTGCCAAAAGAGCGGGTTTGCTCCACGATATAGGCAAATCCATCGACCATGATGTAGAAGGAACACATGTTGAGCTTGGTGTTCAGCTTTGCAAAAAGTATCATGAAAACCCCGTAGTTATAAACGCTGTGGAATCTCATCACGGTGATACGGAGCCCACAAGCATTATTGCTGTTCTTGTTCAGGCAGCCGATGCCATAAGTGCGGCAAGACCAGGTGCAAGAAAAGAGACCCTTGAAACATATATTAAACGTCTGCAATCACTTGAATCAATTGCCGACGGTTATGACGGAGTTGAAAAATCTTTCGCAATTCAAGCAGGTCGCGAATTGCGAGTTATGATAATACCCGAAAAGGTTTCCGATGACGGTTTGGTGGTAATGGCAAGAGATATAGCCAGAAAGATAGAAAACGAGCTACAATATCCCGGAAACATAAAAGTTTCCCTTATAAGAGAGTCAAGAGCCACCGAATATGCAAAATCTTCAAAAGTAAGCTAATAACATCAAAAAAGGTCGCATTTGCGACCTTTTTTCCTTCAATATGTTGTGCAGCTTCACGAAAATATACCCTCCTTTCAAAGCACTAAATTTCGAAATCCTACAAAAACCGACATAAAACAAATTTTAAAGATTGACAAAAAAACAAAGTTATAATAATATTGGGGAGATACTTTTTTAAATGGTTCCGACCCCCCTACTTTATGGAATGGGTTTGGTTCTGTTTGAAAATGCGGGCTTTACACTCGCTCTGTTATTACAGAAACAGCAGAATACCTCGTCAATAACTACCCTCGGTATATTCTGCCGAGGTTTTTTAAGGAGAAAAAGAATGAAATTTTTAACAAAGGCTATTGTGACCGCCGGCGTTATGGTCGGTGCCTTGGCAATGAGCAGTATGTGTGCATGGGCAGCAAAAGTTGATTATGTATTTATGCCGTCAGCCGATGCAAATACGAATGACATTCCAGAATGGCTTTCATTTAACAAAGGATCCTCCGGTTGGACAAAGGAGCAAACCCCATCAAATGAGGATATTGTAGGTGCATTTTACGAGAACATTTTCGGTACCACAGGTGCCGTAAAAGGACAATACAAATATGAAAACGGCAGCTCGGACGATACTTTCACAATAAAAACAACAGGTAAGAATGCATCTGTGGAGTTATATCTGTTTAGAAATAACAAAAGAAACTCTTCCTCTTTAAAATCCGTAAACGGAGATTCTTCCGGTTGCGGAAACGTTATCTCTTCCTACAGTTTAGATACTGCAAAGGCAGAAAAACCCATCATCTATAAAATGGGCGATGCCGGTGAATATACTTTTCTTTTTGATGATAAAGGAAAAGGAATATGTGTTTACAAAATAGTTCTCAACGATGAAGAGAAGCCTGCCGAAACTATAAGCACCATTATTACCGCAAAAAATTCAATTACAAATGAACCCGTAGAAGGATTTGTCATTTTCGACAATTCCACAACATATTCACCCGATTCGGGCGGTAAATATGCTCTTAAAGCAAATACGGAATACACTGTATCGGCAAATGGATATGTTTCTCAAACTTTTACACTATCAAGTTCCGACACCGAAAAAGAAATTTTCCTTACACCAACTAACTATGAAACATATACCCTTTCGGGTTCCGATCTCGGACTTACGGATAAAGCTTATCAAGTAGGCGATGTTGTTTTAAAAGAAAAATTTCTTGTCGGAAACTATGTAAGATACAATAATTCAAAAATAGAAGTAAACGAAAACAGTGCTATAAAGATTTTCCCTTCCGCCCCCGGCAGGCTTACAATTTCCGGTATAGTGGATGGCGGAGACAGCAACAGAACACTTGTGGTAAAAAAAGACGGCACACCCGTAAATTTTGGCGGAACTTATGACAACTTAAATACCTCATCAAGCGAGCCTGCAAAGAGCGCCCCCGAAGATTTGGTGTTGGTAATGGATGCAAACAGGGTATACACCATTACCGCCGCAAAAGGAGAAGGTTCTTCCTCCGATTCGGAAATAGGCTTTGACAGTTTATCCGTAACGGGACAATTCTCCACCCCCACTACCGAATTTAAGCTGCTTGCTCCCACTTCCTCAAAGCCTGCCGTTGTATCCTTTGACAACAAATATTACGCTTTGACCGTTGTGACCGAAGAGCAGGCAAACAATTCATCTTCTGTCAGTATTAACGGCAAAAGCAGCGAATCTATATACAAGGAAGCACAATTTTCCGATCCTTCAAGAACAACCGTTCTGAACGCTTCTTTACTTGGAGGCTCGGGCAATATTTACGGTGTTGAGCTTGAAATAATCAACCCCAACCCCGACGACAACGAAATAACCCTTAAAGGCTTGCAGGATAGGCTGACCGTAACATTCAAACAGTAAGAGGTGAAATCGGAATGAAAAAATACACAAAACCCAAAATAAGCATAAATGTATTCAACGAAAAAGATATTATAATGGTAAGCGGAACACTGACATCCAAAAACAGCACCCCCGGAACCCTGTCTGTATTTGAAAAACTAACTTTAAATTATTAAAAAAATCCCACAAAAACTTTTCATTGTTTTTGTGGGATTTTCATTTACTCAAACATTCCTATTTGTCTTGGCATATTGTTTCTTGCCTTGTCCTCATCGGTTATAAAATGTCCCGTCGCCGGAATTTTTTCGGAGCGATAATATTCGGGGTTTTCCGCATCAAACTCCCCGGCAAAAAGCATTTTTGTCAGTTCACTGCCCTTTTTAAGAGTGTAAACCTGTACTCCCTGTGAACCCTTTGTCTGTTTAAGAGGAACAAGCTCACTGTTTATGAGCATAGCCTTATCGGTATCTCTTACAAGAAGAATATCCTCATCCTTTTCAATATACATTGCGCGTACAATGGGAGATTTATCTCCGAAGGCATTTATAAGCTTTTTACGTGCAGTCTTCGTTTCATAAGCACTCATAGGCACCTTTGAAAGTTTTCCGTTTTTATATGCAAAAAGCATCATACCCTTGTAATCGTGGTTGGGCATCATATATATTATTTTTTCGTTTTCCTCCGTTTGAAGAATATTGTTTAGATACTCTCCCAACGCACTCGCCTTGCACTCGTTCAGCTCATGCAATCTTACCTTATATACACAGCAGGCATCGGAGAAAAACAGAACCTCGGAACGATTGTTTATCTCAAACTCCTGAACTATTTCGTCTCCCTCTTTAAGATTTTGCTCGGAAGCACTTCTTAAGGAGGCAAGGGTTATTTTCTTAAAATAGTTTTCCCTGGTAAGGAAAAGCTTGACATTATAGTCCTCTATCATTTCCTCGTTATCTACGGTAAGCACCTGCTCTTCGGTTATTATCTCCGTGCATCTGTCCTTGCCGTATTTTTTACCCACCCTTTTAAGGTCTTCTATTATAATGTTGTTTACAAGGTCTTTGTTTGACAGTATAAGTTCAAGGAAGTGTATTTCCTCTTCAAGGTCTCTTATATCTTCCGTTCTTTTTAAAATATAGTCTTTGTTAAGATTTCTCAGCTTTATTTCCGCAACATACTCCGCCTGTATTTCGTCTATACCGAAGCCTTGCATAAGGTTGGGAATGACCATGCTGTCGTCCTCGGTGTTGCGTATTATTTTTATGGCCTTATCTATATCAAGCAATATTTCTCTCAGACCCTTTAAAAGATGCAGCCTGTGTTCTTTTTTCTCTTTATCGTAGGCAGTTTGTCTTTCTATACATTCCTGTCTGAATGTTATCCACTCATCAAGAATTTCTTTAACCCCCATCAGCCTTGGTCTGCCGTTTATAAGTATATTGAAATTACAGTTAAAGCTGTCGCAAAGAGGTGTCATTTGATAAAGCTTTGCCATAAGCTTGTCAGGGTCGGCATTTCTTTTAATGTCTATGGCAATTTTCAAGCCGTTTAAGTCAGTCTCATCTCTTATGTCGTTTATTTCTTTGAGCTTGCCCGCCTTAACAAGGGCTATTATTTTATCGGTTATAGCCTCAAGGGTGGTAGAGTAGGGTATTTCGTATATTTCTATAAGAGAATTTTTCTTATCGTAGCGATACTTTCCTCTTACCTTGAAACTTCCCTTTCCCGTTTCATATATTTTTTCGATTTCGGCTTCATTGTATATGAGCTCGCCTCCGGTCGAAAAATCGGGAGCCTTGAGATATTTTTTCAGGTCGCAGCCCTTATTTTTTATGTAATGGGCAGTCGCGGTACATATTTCCTTTAAATTAAATGAGCATATCTTGCTTGCCATACCCACGGCAATACCGTCGTTGGGATTTACAAGCACATTTGGAAAAGCCGTGGGGAACAACACCGGTTCTTTTAGGGTCCCGTCATAGTTGTCGACCATATCAACGGCATTTTTATCGATATCCTTAAATATTTCCTCACATATTTTTTCAAGTCTTACTTCCGTATATCTTGATGCGGCATACGCCATATCCGAAGAATATTTTTTACCGAAATTTCCCTTCGAATCCACAAGAGGGTGCAAAAGAGAGCCGTTTCCTCTTGAAAGACGCACCATAGTTTCATATATAGCGGCATCTCCGTGAGGATTCAGCTTCATGGTCTGCCCGACAACATTGGTGGATTTCGTTCTGTCCCCGTTTAAAAGCCCCATTTTGTACATAGTGTACAAAAGTTTTCTATGTGCGGGTTTAAAGCCGTCTATAGCAGGTATCGCCCTCGAAACTATAACGCTCATGGCATAGGGCATGTAATTTGTTTCCAGGGTATCCGTTATATTCTGTTCAATATATTTATTACTCATCAGCTTAACTCCGTTAAATCTATATATTGATTGCCTACCTGCTTAATATGCTCTTTTCTTGCGTTTATATCATCTCCCAAAAGCATTTCAAAAACCTCCGCGGTTTTCTTTACCTCTTCGGGGAGTACGCATATAAGCCTTCTTGTATCGGGATTCATAGTGGTTTGGCTCATCATCTCGGGCTCATTTTCGCCAAGACCTTTCGACCTTTGTATCTTATATTTTTTATCCTTTACCTTCTTTTCAAGAATATCCGATTTCTCCTTTTCGGTAAAGGCAAAGTATGTGTTTTTGCCGCAGGTTATCTCGTAAAGAGGAGATTCGGCTATAAAAACCTTTTTTTCGTTGATAAGAGAGGGTGTAAGGCGGTAGAGCATGGTCAGAATAAGAGTTCTTATCTGAAAGCCGTCAACATCGGCATCGGTACATATTATTACCTTGTTCCAACGCAAATTATCCATATCGAAGCCGTTCAGATTTTTGTTGTGCTTCGTGCTTATCTCCACTCCGCAACCCAAAACTTTAAGCAGGTCGATAATAACATCGCTTTTAAATATGGTTTCATAGCCGGCCTTAAGACAGTTGAGTATTTTTCCTCTTACCGGCATAAGCCCCTGAAATTCCGCGTTTCTCGCTTGCATACAAGCTCCCAAAGCGGAATCTCCCTCCACTATGTAAAGCTCTCTTTTAGAAACATCCTTCGTTCGGCAATCTTTAAACTTTTTCACCCTATTGTTCATATCCAGATTGCCCGTAAGCTTTTTCTTTACATTTATACGGGTCTCCTCGGCATTTTCACGGCTTCTTTTGTTTATAAGCACCTGATTTGCTATTCTGTCGGCATCCGCCTTTGATTCTATAAAGTAAACCTCAAGCTGTTTTTTCAGGTAGTCGGTTATGGCTTCCTGTATAAATTTATTTGTTATGGATTTTTTGGTCTGATTTTCGTAAGAGGTCATTGTGGAAAAGCTGTTCACAATGAGAATAAGAGAGTCCTCTATGTCCGAAAACAGTATTTTTTTCTCATTCTTTTTGTAAAGATTGTTGTTTTTAAGATAGGTATCCACCGCCGAAACAAAAGCTGAACGAACAGCCTTGTCCGGAGAGCCTCCATGCTCAAGAAAGGATGAATTATGATAGTATTCAAGGGCATTTATCTCATTGTTAAAGCAAAAAGCTATTTCAAAGCGAAGCTTGTACTCCGGTTTGTCCGCCCTGTCCTTTCCCTTTGTTTCGTTAGCGAAAAATTCGGGAGCCGTAAATTCCTTGCCGTCACTCAGTTCGATAATATAGTCCTTTATACCGTTTTCATAGCAGAAGGTCTTGTTTTCTCCGGTTCTTTCATCGCTTAATTCAAACACCAGCCCGGAGTTGACAATGCACTGCTTTTTAAGTATATCGGCAAAATATTCGTAGGGAATACTTATATCCGTAAATACGTCAAGGTCAGGTTTCCAATGGATCATTGTTCCGGTTTGGTTTCCGTTGTATTTTTCTTTTTTCAGTCCGCCCACATTCTCCCCTTTTTCAAAACGAAGAGAATATTTATAGCCGTCTCTTAATATTTCCGCCTCCATATACTCGGAGGCATACTGTGTGGCACACAGTCCCAACCCGTTAAGGCCCAATGAAAACTCATAATTGTCATCGGAGTTGTTGTTATATTTTCCGCCTGCGTAAAGCTCGCAAAAAAGCAGCTCCCAGTTATATTTTTCCTCCGCCTTGTTATAGTCCACAGGAATACCTCTTCCGTGGTCGATAACGGTAATATCATCATCGGCACCGAGAATAATTTCAATGCGACTGCCGTAGCCCTCTCTTGCCTCATCTATGGCATTTGAAAGTATCTCAAAGGCAGAATGTTCACAGCCCTCTATGCCATCTGAGCCAAAAATGACTGCAGGTCTCATTCTTACTCTGTCCGCACCTTTAAGTGATTTTATTGAATCGTTGTTGTATTGTGTTTCGGAATTGTTTTTCTTAGCCAATTTCAGAGCCTCTTTCATTCAAATTTACTCTTAAGAATACAATAAATTTATTTCCTTTGTCAAGGGATTATCGGCCTTTACACGAAAATTGTAATGTTAATGTTAAAAAGCAGACCCTTTAGGAGTCTGCTTTTTATATTACCGAAGCATAGCCATAAAATCCACATATCTGTCGTAGCGTTCTTGAGGGATCTCCTTTCCCACATGCTCCTTTATTCGGCAATTAGGCTCCTTAAGGTGTAAGCAATCGTTAAAATAGCACCCATCGCCCAAATAAGGTTCAAACTCGGGAAAAAGAAACTGCATATCTTCCCTCTTTATATGCTCAAAGCTTAAGGAAGTAAAGCCCGGCGAATCGGCTATGTAGCTGTCCGTATCAAGCTCAAGCAGCTCCACGGAACGGGTCGTATGCTTTCCTCTTTTTATTTTTTCGCTCAAAGCCCCTGTCTGTCTTTCCATTTTCGGATTAAGAGCATTTATAATACTGGATTTTCCCACTCCCGACGGACCTGCAAAAACAGCCACCCTTCCTTTAAGCTTACTTTTAAGCTCGTCTATGCCCACCTTATCTTTTGCGGAGGCAAAAACAATACTGTAAGCGGAATAGATCTTTCTCAGCATGACCGCCTCATCCTCGGAGGAGAGGTCGCTTTTGTTTATACAGATCACAACCTCGGGAATTTTTCGCTCCTTAGCAAGTATCAAAAACCTGTCCAAAAGCTCTGTATTTATATCGGGTGTCTTTATGGCAAAAACGATCACCGCTGTGTCTATATTTGCAACCCTCGGTCTGACAAGCATATTTTTTCGAGGAAGTATCTCATCTATAACACCTTTTCCCTCTTCGGTGAGCGCTATTGTTACATTATCCCCTACCGTAGGGACTATTTTCGAGTGTCGGAAACGGCCTCTTGCCTTACATTCGTATATCCTATCGGAAACGGCGACATAATATATGCCGCCGATCCCCTTTATTATTCTTCCTGTCATATTATTCAAGAGGAGGCACGGTTTCCTGAATTATCATTTCGATATTCTCGTTTTCAACGGGTACCTCCTGATATTCTCCTCCGTCGCCTTCCCCGCTGTGATCGGGATTTTCATCAACATACTCTTCGGATATGACCTCGGACTGTTCCTCGGGTGCCTGTGTTACTTCTTCATACACCGCGGGAGCTTCGGTTTCCACTTCCACATTTATATCCTCAACAGGTGTCAGGGTCGTGGGCTGGCTTTCCGTTTCATTTTCCGCAGGGTCGGGACCCTTACTTATAACAAGCTGCACGGGATTTCCTCTTAAAGCCGTTCTCTCGGGCTCAACTCCCTGCTCCATAACATAGCCCGCAGCCACATTTATGGAATAGGACTCTATAAGGTCGGCCGTCATTCCAAGCTCCTTAAGTATGTTTACCGCATCCTCTTTCTTCTTTCCTTCAAGCAGAGGTATTACAACATATTCGTCATTCTCCCCCTCGCTTACCCTTATTGTGACCACGCTGTTTATCATGGCTGTGGTACCCGCTCCGGGATTTTGGCTTGTAACGGTATGTATGGGGAAGTCCGAATGCACATATTCGGTACTGAGCTTCAATGAACTTTCATTTGCAAGCTTCTCGGCATCCTCCCTTGTCATTCCCACAAAACTGGGAACCTCAATGGAGTTTGTTCCGCTTGAAACATAAAGTATGACCTTTCCTCCGTAGGACAGTCTTTCTCCCGATGGAGGGCTTTGCTCTATTACCTGACCTTCGGCAACACCTTCGGCATATCTTTCCTGTCTTTCCACAACAAGACCTTTATTGCCTGCATCAACCATAGATTCTTCGTAAGTCATGCCAACATACTCTGGCACCTTGACCGTGCTTGAGCGCATGTTATTGACCGCTTCCACCAAATTGGGGCCGAAATAGGAAAGAGCCGCTATTATTGCTGCCGCAAGCAATACCGCAAGGGCGACCACCCCTACCTCTCTTGCACCGTATCCGCTGTCATCCTGTTTTGATCTGTTTTCCTTTTTCTTTATGGAATCAACATTTTTTCGGCTCATAATAACGGTTTCACTGCCTTCCTTCTTACCGGGTTCGTCAGATATATCGGAGTAGACCTCCTCTGTGATGGAATGGCCTATCGCCCTGTTTAAATCGTCCTCCATCTCTCTTGCGGATTGATAACGCTTGTCCACCTCTTTGTTGGTAGCTTTTTTGATTATGGCGATCATTGCATCGGAAACATTGGGGTTTAACTGTTTTATGTCGGGTAACGGTTCCTTCAAGTGTTTCATTGCCAAAGCGACCGCGGTTTCCCCTTCAAAGGGAAGCTTTCCGGTAACCATTTCAAAAAGAACAATACCAAGGGAATAAATGTCACTTCTTGTGTCGACCTTTTCTCCCTTTGCCTGTTCGGGAGAAAAATAATGAACGCTTCCCATATAATCCATAGGTCCGGTTGCCTGTGTTATCGCCTTTGCTATACCAAAATCCGATACCTTTACAGTACCCTCGTTTCCGGTACGTGTTATAAGTATATTTTCAGGTTTAATATCTCTGTGCACAATTCCGTGAGAATGTGCATGTTCAAGACCTATGGCGATCTGTATGGCTATGCCTGCCGCTTCCTGGTCTGTAAAGGGGGCCTTTGAGTTTATAAGGCTCTTAAGGGTGAAACCGTCTATATATTCCATTACTATATAGTAAATGTCGCCGTCGTTTCCGACATCATAGGCATTTACTATATTTGTGTTTGACAGCTTTGCGGCTGCTCTTGCCTCTGTTACAAAGCGAGAGATAAAATCCTCATCCCCTATAAAATCTTTTCTGAGGACCTTAAACGTTACCTCTCTTTCAAGCATTTCATCCTCTGCCTTATAGACAATGGACATTCCGCCTTCCCCTATTTTTTCTATTATCCTGTATCTACCGTTGATAACGGTTCCTTTTTCTATTTGCACCTTCTCACCCCCTTACACATTTATTATTATCAATGTTATATTATCAAGCCCGCCGTTTATATTTGCAAGCTGAATAAGTGCATCCGTTTTTTCGACAAGAGTTGAATGCTCGTCGGCCAATATTCCCTTTATCGCCTTATCATCAACCATTGTGGTAAGGCCGTCGGTACACATAAGAATGGTATCCCCGCTTTTTATCGGTATTACAAGGCCGTCTGCCACGACCCTTATATCGGTGCCAACCGCTCTTGTGATAACACTTCTTTGAGGATGATGCTCCGCCTGTTCGGGAGTCAATCTCCCCGCCTTTACCATTTCCGCCACAAAGGAATGATCGCTTGTAAGCTGATTAAAACTGTCTCCCGAGAGCTTATAAAGCCTTGAGTCCCCAACATGTGCAACATAAGCAAAATCATCACACACCGTGCAGGCTATGAATGTCGAGCCCATGCCGCTGCATTCCTCGTCTGAGAGGCTTTTTTCGTAAACGGCGGTATTTGCCTTGTTTACTCCGCTTATAAGGGTATCGAGCTTTTCGGAATATCTGTCCGTTTCGGATACATATTCCACAAAAGTTTCAACCGCCAGCCTGCTTGCAGTATCTCCCGCTTTATGACCGCCCATTCCGTCGGCAACGATATACAGGTTCGGTAATGGTCCTATTTGTTTTCCGTTTTCGTAGAAAAAGTCTTCATTTCTGGCACGCCTTGTGCCCTTGTCACTTTTTCCCATTCCAATCGCCACTTAGCGACACCTCCGTTCGGTATATCCGCGTCTCAGCTGTCCGCAGGATGCATTAATGTCCGAGCCCAGCCTTCTTCTTACGGTTGTTTCTATTCCCATGGATATAAGCGTTTTTGCAAAACGGCTTATATTCTCCTCGGTAGCTCTGACATAGTTTCTTTCTTTTACATCGTTTACCGGAATCAAATTAACATGACACAGGCTGCCTTTCAAACGCAAGGCAAGTTCCTTTGCGTTTTCCGAACTGTCGTTTACCCCATCAATAAGGGCATATTCGTAGGTGACCCTTCTTCCGGTCTTCTCGGCATAGTTCTTAGCCGAGGTTATAAGAGTGTTTATATCGTATTTTCTTGCCACAGGCATGGTCCTTCTTCTTATTTCGTCATTTGGTGCATGAAGACTGACCGCAAGTGTTATCTGTAACCCCAGTTGTGCAAGCTCGTCTATTTTGTCGGCAAGGCCGCAAGTCGAAAGGGTTATACGTCTTTGCCCCAAACCCTCTCCGAGCTCATCGTTTATGATGCTTATAAATCGAAGCACATTTTCATAGTTGTCAAGAGGCTCTCCGCTTCCCATCAGCACAAGAGAGTGTATTCTTTGCCCGCTGTCTTTTTCTATGGTATATATCTGCCCTGCCATCTCTCCGGGAGTAAGGCTTCTTTCAAGTCCGCCTATTGTGGATGCGCAAAACGTGCACCCCATGGCACAGCCTGCCTGTGTGGATATGCAAACGGCATTTCCGTATTCATACTTCATAAGCACAGCCTCTATTATGACTCCCCCCGACATTTCAAACAGATATTTTGCCGTGCCGTCGGTCTTGCTTTCAAGCTTTTGCACTATGGGCACAGTGCTTATATAAAAGCTTTCGGAAAGTTTTTTTCTCAGTTGTTCCGAAATATCGGTCATTTGGGCAAAATCGGTTATCCTCTTTTTGTGAAGCCATGTAAATATCTGCTTTGCCCTAAAGGACTTCTCCCCCATCAAAAGCAGTTTTTCGGATAACTGTTCTCTTGTAAGAGAAAGGATATTCTCCATAATATCACACCTTTTCCAAAACGGCAACATAAAAGCCGTCATTTGAATAGTCTCCCGGCAAAATTTCAGCCTCTCCGCAGTTTTCTCCCTTTCCCGGCAGCGAAAAAGGCACCGCCTTTAAGCCGTATTTTTTGCGGATATATTCAACATTATCCCCATTTTCTTTTTTTGATATAGTACAGGTGGAATAGACTATCTTGCCACCGTCTTTAACAAGAGGTATGCTCGCCTCAAGTATTTTTCTTTGAAGCGCCGCAAGCGTGTCTATATCTTCCTTATTGCGGTTAAAGGCTATATCGGGCTTTCTTTTCAAAAGTCCGAGCCCCGAACAGGGCGCATCTATCAAAACAACATCCGCCTTCAGATCCTCGTTTGTTACACAAGCATCGGAAATTGTCGGCTCTATTATATCTATACCCAGTCGTTTTGCTCCCTTTTCTATAAGTTCTGTTTTATGCTCATATATGTCGCAGGAATAAATTTTTCCTTTGTTTTGCATTTTCATTGCAAGAGAAAAGCTTTTTCCTCCGGGAGCGGCACAAAGGTCTGCAACGGTCTGCCCGGGTTTTACATCCGTAATATGGGTAACGAGGCAGGCAGCCAGATCCGACACAAAAAACATTCCTTCTTTGAATGACGAAAGCTCCGCAATATTTCCCGTTTTGCTTATTTCCAACACTTCGGGCACGATCGTATCGCAAACGGTAACATTTTCCGCAATAAGTCTCTGCTTAAGCTCTTTGGCGCTCGTTTTCAAAGTGTTCACTCTTATATATATCCTCGGATATTCGCAAAGAGAGGCACAAAGCTTTTCTGTTTCTTTTTCCGTTTTGCTCTCAAGCCAATAGCCGACCACAAACTCGGGTACGGAATATCTACGGGAAAGGGTTTGCGCCGCCGTTGCCCCCGTGTAATCTATATTATCCTTTTGTCTTGATATGTTTCTTAGCACCCCGTTAACAAACCCCGAAAGTCTTTCAAAGCGGTGAGCCTTGGTGTTTTTCACCGCCTCGTTACAGGCCGCGCTGTCGGGCACCGTCGGCATAAACAAGATCTGATATATTGCCACACGCAAAGTATTTAGTATAAAAGGGCGCATTTTCTCTTTTTTCGTTTTGGAAAAAAGAGAGAGCACATAGTCAATGGTTATAAGTCTTCTGAGTGTGCCGTTTACAAGCTCCGTAACAAAAGCCCTTTTCTCGGAAGACAGGTTCTCTTTTGAAAGAGTCTTACTCAGAATTATGTTGTTATATGCGCCTGTTTCGAATATATCCGTTATTATAAATTGTGCCAGGTCTCTTTCATTCATACTTTAAAATCTCATAGACAAAAAAAATAAATTGTGGTATAACTAATAATTAGATGTATATAGTTTAAAACATACTTATTCATTTTACCACAAATAGACAAAATATAAAAGAAAAATTTTATTGTTAACCAAAAATAATCCCGAATTTAAAGGAGAAATTATGTTAAAAACAGCGATATGGTGGACGAGAAGCTTTATTTCTCTTTCCCTTTATTTAAGAAGAATAGCCATACTAAAGTACTATTCCTTGACAGGACAAAACGAGAAACACCTTAAATACGCCGCCGACTCCGTGACTCTTTGGGGAAAAAGACGATTAAAGGCGGCAGGTGTCAAAGTCGAGGTCAAGGGTGCGGAAAACATTCCCGACAAAAAGGGTATACTCTTCGTTTCCAACCATCAAAGCGATTTTGACATACTTGTACTTTTAGGCTATATCCCCGTGGAAAAAGGCTTCGTTGCAAAAAAGGAACTTTCAAAAATACCTCTCTTATCTCGCTGGATGAGAACTATACATTGCCTTTTCATTGACAGAAGCGATATGAAGCAGCAGGCAAAAACCATCGTAGACGGAATAAAACTGCTTAAAGAAGGGAAAAACATGGTGATATTTCCCGAGGGTACAAGAAGCAAAGGCGGTCCGAGACACGAATTCAAAGCAGGCAGTTTTCGACTTGCAACAAAATCAAATGCGCCAATAGTTCCTGTTTCCATAGACGGAAGTTATAAAGCCTTCGAGGCAAATCCCCACGGCTATATCCGTCCGTGCACCGTAAAACTGACAATACACAAACCCATTTTCACGGAAAACCTTACAAAGGAAGAGCTGAATGAACTTCCGAAAAGGGTCGAGCAAATTGTTTTCTCGGAGGTGAAAGAGAACAAATGATAGAGATAAAAAACATTTCACTTAAGTTCAAAGAAGGGAAAAACGAAACGCTTGCCCTTAACGACGTTTCTTTCGATATTCCCGAATGCTGCTCCTACGGCTTTATGGGCTCAAACGGAGCAGGCAAATCCACCCTTATGAGAATAATAAGCGGAGTGTATAAAGCCGACAGCGGAACCGTTTTCATAGACGGAGAAGATGTATTTGACAACCCTGCGGCAAAATCCAAAATATTTTTTGTAAACGACGAAACGGTACAATTCACCCATTATACTCTCAGCGAGCTTAAAGAATACTATTCCGTCTTTTACCCCACATTTTCGGATGAGATCTTTCTGTCCATGAACAATGTGTTCAAGCTCCCTCTTAACAGACGGCTTGACACATTTTCAAAGGGAATGAAAAGACAGGCCATTGTAATTATAGGTCTTGCCTGCAACACGAAATACATTATGTTTGATGAAGCCTTTGACGGACTCGATCCGTCGGCAAAGCTCTATGTAAGAAAGGCTATCGCCGAACACATGTCGGATACGGGTGCCACCGTTATAATATCTTCTCATTCTCTTGCGGAAATAAACGAATTGTGTGACTGCGCCATGTTTCTCTACGGAGGAAAACTTCTCTTTGCCCGCAATTTAAGCGACAACTACAGCGGAATGTGCAAAATACAAGCCGTAAAACTCGGAGAAGAGATCACTCGGGAGGCGGTATTTGCCGTATCCGATGCAATTTCCTCCTTTAACACCGTCGGCTCTGTAACCACATTTACATTTAAAGGCACCCCCGAAAAAGCAAGAGAACTTTTTGCCCCCTTTAAATGGGAAGTTTTTGACATTATCCCCGTAAATTTGGAGGAGCTTTTTGTAAACGAAATGGAGATGATGAGAAATGAACAGAACTCTTAAAACCGTCAGAGCAAACCTGATCCTTCAAAAAAAGCTTTTTATCATACATTCGATACTCTCGGCTGTCGGCCTCGGCATGACGGTTTTGGGAATTTTGGCGGATATATCCCCTTTTATCGGGATCGGCTGTCTGCTCTTTGCCATAGCCTATTTTATGTCCGTTTTGGCGGTGAAGAACACTTTTTGCGACATGAGTGACTCAAGGCTTTGCGATATGATACAATCTTTGCCTATGAGTGCAAAGCAAAGATATGTAACCAAGCTTTTCACACTCTTGCTCGGTTATATCCTGCCATTTTGTTTTTCGACCCTTATATGCCTGATCGTTGCAATACTCGAATCCTCAATAGGTGACGACGAAACGGCACAGATCACAGCCAGTTTGTTTTTGCCCTTTGTACTGGAGCTTTTCGCCGTATCCGTTGCGATACTTTCAAACACCTGCTGCGGACGAAGTGCGGAATGTGTGTATTTTTCCGTAATTTTGGCAGGTCTTTTCAGCGCCGCGCCCAAGCTTTTTTTCAAAAACAACATAGCCCGTCCCTCGGGAATAACACGAGGCCTTAAACTGCCCTCTATTTTTACCTGTTGGGGCGTACCCAACGTTTTTGACGATTTATCGAATTTCGATTTGGTTATGAATATCGTTGTTAACATGTTGATATCCTGCCTGGTCATTTTCCTTTGTTGGTTCCTCTATAAAAAAAGAGACGCCAAAACGGTAGGACACGCTATCGCCTTCGATCTGTTCAAATACATAGTTCTTTTTATGTGTACGGCGGTAATTTTCGAATGGGGCGCAATGGGCTCTGCAATGGCTGCCATTCTGGTTGCGGCTATATTCTACACGATCATAAGCATCGTAATTTCGCGAAAAAACCGTTCGATGAGAGGCTTCATTTTTTCTCTCGGATTTTTTGCGGCAACTATCGCCTTTTTGTTCGCATTTAAATATGCAGGCTATGTAAGCGAGGGCTTCGGTGTCGGAAGAAACTCTTTTATATTTACAGACACAAGCAACATAGGAGGCAGAATATCCGTAACACTTTACAGTAAAAACGGAGACTACTATAACGAGTCCACTCCCTACTATTATTACTTTCACCTTCAAGATGAGAACGCTCAACAAAATGAACTGAACAAAAAAATGAAAACATTATGCGAATATCTCGACAAAAACCACATACCTTCGGATATAAGCTTTTTTGATTATTTAAACGGAGACGACTACGGAAGATACAACGTTTCCGTTTCCGCAGACTGGCGCTACAACAGGACGTTAACATTTCCCGCCGACAAAATGTCACAGCTTGCATCATTTTTAGAGGAACAAGGATTTTCCGAAAAAGAATCCGATTCCTTACTTACTTTTCCTTAAATCTTCATAATTTGTTAACACATTTTTTAGTTTTTAGTGGTATTATCCTACCGTAAACAAAAATTAAGGAGGAAAACATCATGGACGAAAACAACAATACATTAGATCAACAAACACAAAATACACCGAACGAACCCGGCACGGGATCCGTTTTGACGGAGTCGGCGACAGTTATAAACGAAACATCTGCAAAGCCCCAACAAGCAAGTTCCGAAAACTCGGAGTTTCAGGCTCAACAAAACATACAAACTCAAATTGAAGGCAACACGGACTCACAAGCAAATATGCGTCAAACCGTGCAGCCGGGACAGATCCCTTCTGTTCCCAACCCTTATTACAATAACCCCGGGCAAAGCGCACAAAATAACACCGCCTACGGTCAACAGCAAAACAACACCGCTTACGGCCAACAGCAAAATAGCGCTGCCCACGACGGCTACCAAAGCAACCCTTACGGAAACTTTAACGGCTACAGCTATGAGCAGCCTCCCAAAAAGGACAATTCAAAAGGCAAAAGTGTGGCAATAACCCTTGCAGGCTTTATCCTTTGCGGTGCCGCTTTCGGCTTTTCCTTGGGATACGGTTTAAAGGGCGGAAGAACTTCCGAAAACGCCGTACCCAATTTCAATTTTGAAAAAACAAGCGAGAACACCGACAATAACACTCCCGTTATAAACACTCAAACCGACCTTGTCACAAAACAAAGTGAAATAGCAAAGGTTATTGAAAACACGCAGAATTCCGTTGTCAACATTAATATCAAGCAGACAACACAAGGCTTCTTTAACCAGGTCTACGAAGCAGAGGGTGCAGGCAGCGGCATCATATACAAGGAAGATGATAACAAGGTTTATATCATCACCAACAATCACGTTGTTGACGGCGCGTCCTCTTGCACAATATCCTTAGACGGAGAAACTCAGGTGGAGGCAAACCTCATCGGAAAGGATGCAAGCTCCGATATAGCCGTAATATCCGTAGCAAAGGATAAACTCAAAGAAGCGGGTGTCGAGTACAAGGTTGCCACATTTACCGACAGCGATAAAGTTCAAATGGGTGAGACCGTCATTGCTATGGGAAACGCCTTAGGACAAGGCAAAACCGCCACGGTGGGCATTGTTTCAACAACAAACAAAGAAGTTGACATAGACGGAACACAGTATAATGCAATACAGACCGATGCGGCAATAAACCCCGGTAACAGCGGAGGCGCTCTTGTAAACACAGAGGGCGAAATAATAGGTGTTAATTCGGCAAAACTTGCAAGCACAACAATAGAGGGCATAGGCTATGCCATCCCTTCAAACACCGCCACAAAGATCGCCGATGAACTTATAGAAAACGGAACGGTCGAACATGCCTACTTAGGTGTATCCACATACACGATAAATGAGCAATTCAAACAGCTTTACCATATTGACACAGACGGCGTTTTTGTTACTCAGGTCAGCGAAGGCACTCCTGCCGAAGAATACGGAGTCATGCCCTATGATATAATAACCGCCGTTGACGGAAAAACCATAACAAAAGCCGAAGAGCTTTCCGAAATAATAAAGACTCATAAGCCCGGAGATAAGATAACTCTTTCAATAATCAGAAACGGCGAAAGCACGGAAGTAACGGTCACATTGACAAACCTCAATCAAGGCTTCTGAGAAGGGAGACGTAACAAATGAAAAAGAAAATCAGAAATTGGTTAATAGGCGCCCTCGCCTGCGCAATACTCGGCTCGGTTGTGGGCTTTGGCTATTCATTCGCCGAAGGACTTGTAAAAAAGACGGTAAACACCGTTAAAACCACCATAAACAAAGTCGAAACTCCCGCAATAAACGCAGAAGACAAAGACCAAAGCGATGATACGAAAGCGATCATGCTTATGGATCAGGCGTCACAGGACACGGTAAATATTATAAAGGCGGTAAAACCGTCAGTTGTATGCATAACAAGCAAAGCCAATGTTCAAAGCTGGTTTTACGGCACTCAAGAAGCGCAATACTCGGGTTCGGGTGTTATATTCTACGAAGATAACGAAAAGGTTTATATCGTAACAAACAATTCCGTTATCTCGGGAGCAACGAATGTTCTTGTTTCCGTAAGTGAAAGCGAACTTATAAACGCCTCGCTTGTGGGCAAAAACGCTTCAAATGACCTTGCGGTAATATCCGTACTCAAAAGCGACCTTAAAGAGCAAGGCATAAACAGCGTAACTGTCGCAAAACTTGGAGATTCTTCAACAACTCAAGCAGGAGAGACCGTAATTGCAATAGGTAACGCTTTGGGAGAGGGCAATATCGCCACAAAAGGTATTGTAAGCTCCACCTCAAAAAAACTTAACACAAACATCGGAACTCTTGAAATGATGCAGACAGATGCCGCCATAAATCCCGGTAATGACGGCGGCGCTCTTGTAAACAGCGACGGCTACGTAATAGGTATAAACACAACAAAAGTCTCCAACACAACGGTTGAGGGTATCGGTTATGCCATTCCGTCAAACATTGTTAAAACCGTTGTCGAGGGCATCATGCAAACAGGTGAAACGCCCACCCTCGGTGTAAAGGTAACCACAATAACCGAGGATATGGCAAAGCAATACGGTCTCCCCGGTGCGGGCGTATATATCAGTGAGGTGACCTTAGGCGGAAGCGCAAACAGTGCAGGTTTAAGGGAAGGCGACGTAATAACGGCATATAACGGCTCTCCCGTATTTTCCGCAGACGGTCTTGTTGAAACCTTGAGAAAATCAAAGATAGGCGACACAGTAACCCTTACCGTATATCGTGACGGAAAATCCTCGGATGTACCGGTAACACTGAAAAAGGCTACGGGCTTCTAAAAAACAACAGATGAAACACTGATTTATACAATAAAAAGCAACTTTCTATAAAAAACAAATAGATATTTCAAAGGGCATAGACTTTGATATGTACCCAGAATCCTGGA
>DFJD01000013.1:6886-13025 GCA_002372875.1 Clostridiales bacterium UBA3680 | reverse complement strand
GTAGTTTCGGGGTTACCGAACATAACGCCTATTTTTTCTCTGAGCTGGTTGATAAATATTACCGTAGCTCCGCTTTTTGCGGTAACGGGTGTAAGCTTACGAAGCGCCTGACTCATAAGTCTCGCCTGAGCGCCTACTACCGCATCTCCCATCTCTCCGTCAATTTCCATACGGGGTACAAGGGCGGCAACAGAGTCTATTACCACCAGATCTATAGCTCCGGAACGAACCATTGTTTCGGCAATTTCAAGCGCCTGTTCTCCGTCGTCGGGCTGAGATACGTAAAGGTCCTCTATTTTTACGCCAAGCTTTTGTGCGTAGGTAGGGTCAAGAGCATGTTCAGCATCCACAAAAGCCGCAATGCCGCCCATTTTTTGCACCTGTGCCACAATATGAAGAGCAAGCGTTGTTTTACCCGAGCTTTCGGGTCCGTATATCTCCACAACTCTTCCTTTCGGGATACCGCCTATGCCAAGAGCAAGGTCAAGACCCAAGGAACCTGTGGGTATGGTTTTGACGGTGTTATCCACATTGCTGTCTCCAAGCTTCATTACCGAGCCTTTACCAAAACTTTTCTCGATTTGTTTAAGAGCCGCCTGGAGGGCTTTGTCCTTTCCTATTGTTATGTTATCTTCAAGTTTGGCTTTTTGTGTTTTAGCCATTATATTCCTCCTTCAGCTTTTCACGCAACAACTGTATCACTTTTGCCGTTGCCGTTGTTCTTATCTTATCTCTGTTGCCCTTAAGCTCCAACCTTTTCACAAAAGCCTTTCCTCTTATGGCAACTCCTATATATACAAGTCCTATCGGCTTTTCGGGAGTTCCTCCCGTAGGTCCTGCCACACCTGTGGTGGACAGTCCTATATCCGTATTGCTTATAGCCGCAACTCCAAGGCACATTTCCCTTGCCGTTTCTTCACTTACCGCGCCGTATTTTTCAAGAGTTTCTTTCTTTACTCCGAGAAATTTTACTTTGCTCTCATTTGAGTACGAAACGACCCCATCGGCGAAAGCCTCCGAAGCTCCGGGATAGTTTATAAGACGGGCGGCAACCATACCTCCCGTACAGCTTTCCGCCGTGGCAACGGTAAGACCCTTATTTATTATATCACGCATTACCGCAGCTTCAAGTGTTATTTTATCCTCACCGTAAATATATTTTCCGAGTCTTTCGTAAAGAATGTTTTTCACAGGCTCTATAAGTTTTTCGCATTCTTCTTCGCCTTCGGCTCTTGCCGTTATGCGAAAAAGCATTTCCCCTTCTTTTGCATAGGGTGCAACGGTAGGATTTTCTCCATTCAACAGCTCTCCCGCAATTTCCGCGGCACTGCTCTCACCTATTCCTACAAGCTTAAGCTCCTTGCTGACGATAGCGGTGCTTTGTTTTCTTTTGAAATACGGCAAGACTTCATCCTCAAAAAGAGGATACATTTCTTTCGGCGGACCGGGAAGTATTACGGCAATTTTCCCATCCTTTTCGATGATGCAGGCAGGTGCCGTCCCATTATGGTTATCAAGCACGATACAGCCCTCGGGCATCATGATCTGCTTATAATTTGACGGTGCAATTTCTCTTCCTTTAAAATAGCTCTCCATCAATTCCTTGCTGTGAGCATCCTCTATAAGAGGAAGATCGAAAAATTTTGCAAACGTTTCCTTTGTTATGTCGTCAGCCGTCGGCCCCAAACCTCCTGTTGCTATGATCACATCGCTCTGCTTATAAGCAGAGTCTATCGCTTCAAGCAGTCTTTCTTCGTTATCGCCCACGACCGTCTGCCTAAGTGAAGCAATGCCAACTCCCGCAAGAGCACGTGCTATATATTGTGCATTGGTATTGACAATATCTCCAAGAAGTATTTCCGTTCCCACAGCAATTATTTCCGCTGTCAAATTCGATCCCTCTTTCTTTTTTGAATACGATAACAAACCATACTTACAAGTTTTTCGGGCAAATGCCTCTCAAAAAACACACATATTTTATTTGAAAGCCCCGGAACAATTATAGCCTTATCGGTAAATATTCCGTCTATACCTTCTTTTGCAACCGTTTCGGGCTTCATGGCAGGCACCGAAAAAGTGACCTTTGCCCGCTCGTTAAAACCCGTATCCACAGGTCCCGGACAAAGCAAACACACTCTTACCGCCGACCCCTTCTCCTTAAGCTCTCTTCTCAGCGCAAGGGTAAAGGCTCTTACATAATTTTTGGTCGCATAATATGTTGCCATCAAAGGTCCCGATGTAAAACCCGCAGTTGAACAGACGTTAAGAACCGCGCCTTTATTCTTTTCGGCCATTTCGGTAACAAAATGCTTTGTAAGTATGTGAAGCGCCTCTATGTTAAGGCTTATCATTTCCAATTCGTTTTTCAGCTCTGTTTCAGTAAACTCTCCAAAGCTCCCAAACCCCGCATTGTTTATAAGAATATCGACACTCAGATCCTTTACGGATTCAATAAGGTCAAATACAGCCTTCCTTTCGGAAAGATCCGCGGCTATTACTTTAGACTTGGTTGAAAGCGTCTTTTTTACCTTATTGAGCCGCTCCTCATTTCTTCCCACAAGTATAATATCATATCCCTTGGAAGAAAGCAGTTTTGCAAATTGTTCTCCTATACCCGAGCTTGCTCCGGTTATAAGTGCAACAGGCATTACAGCCCCTCCTTTGCAAGGCTTATCAAAGTCTCCCGATCGTTCATAAGCGGATCTTTAAGTACCGCATCAAGCAAAAAAGAAAGCATCTCGCCTGTCTTTTTCCCTTTTATACCCAATTCGGACAAATCCGAACCGTTTACGGCAAGGTCTTTAAGCGCACAGCAATCGCCTCTGTTTTTTATCTTTTTGAAAAGAGAAAAATATATATCTCCTCCGAGTTTTCTAAGCGTGCAAATGTAATACAAAAGTTCCTCGGAAAGCTCTCCCGCTACGCTTATGAGCCTTCTTACCGACTCTTCGGTTTCTTTCAGCTCAAACTGTCTGTTTTGCGTAAGAACGACCGTATTTTTTATCGTTTTGTTGTCAAACCTTAATCGTGTCAGTATTTCCTTTACTTGCTTTGCTCCCAAAGAGCCGAATATATAAGCAAGTCGCAAGGGAGGGGAAGCGTTCAGATCGCTTAAATCTCCCGTGACCACCGTTCCGCTGTCGATAAGCGGCTTAAGCTCCGGCAAAAAATATTCCGTCATACCCGAATCCGTAAGCAATGAAAGAGAGCCGCAATGCCGCGTCATTATGAGCCTAAAGAACTCCTCTCTTATTCTTTCGATACTTACATTTTTGATAAGTGCCGAATTTGCCTTTATCGCCTTATATGTCTCGGGTTCTATCCTGAAATCAAGCTGTGCGGAAAATCGTATAGCTCTCATCATTCTGAGGGCATCTTCCTTAAATCGTTTATCGGGATCGCCAACGCCTCTTATAAGTCTGTGCTTTATATCCTCGATACCGCCAAAAAGATCTACATAGCCGTCTTTCTCATTATAGGCAACAGCATTTATTGTAAAGTCTCTGCGGCTTAGGTCATCTTTGAGTTCCCCTGCAAATTCCACACTTTCGGGGTGTCTTCCGTCTTTGTATTCTCCGTCTATTCTGTAGGTGGTGACCTCGTAATTGGTTTTATTCAGAATAACGGTAACCGTGCCGTGTTGTATTCCCGTATCAACAGTATGAGAAAAAAGCCTCTTTACCTGTTCGGGCTTTGCATTTGTGGTAATATCGTAGTCGTGGGGAGGGATGTTCATAAGGAAATCCCTTACACAGCCTCCTACGGCATACCCTTGAAAACCTTGAGAATTGAGAGCGCTTATTATTTTTTTTACATCCCCGGGAAGAAACATTTTCTCGGGAGCAAGCATAAAACCACCCCTAAAGAAAAGAGCCACCCCTTTGGGTGGCTGAAATATGCCCGAGACCGGGATCGAACCGGTACGAAGTTTAACCTTCGCAGGATTTTAAGTCCTGTGCGTCTACCAATTCCGCCACTCGGGCAAAAAAAATGGGAACAATAGGGCTCGAACCTATGACCCTCTGCTTGTAAGGCAGATGCTCTCCCAGCTGAGCTATGCTCCCATACATGACGACTTGGAAGGGGCTCGAACCCTCGACCTCCGGCGTGACAGGCCGGCGCTCTAACCAGCTGAGCTACCAAGCCATGTATATCTGCAACAGATGACATTATAATATAATTTACAATGTTTGTCAACAATTATTTTATCTTTTTACTTTTCATGAAAAGTAAAAAGATAAATCTTGCAGTAAAAATTGTACCACGGACTCCAATCAACTTCCATCAAATTTAAAAACTCCAATCAACTTTAATGGTACTTAGTTAGAGTTGGTTGGAGTTTTTGGGATTATGGGTACGCGGGATTATTGATCGCTTACTATAGAAAAGCAGAGAATACAAACATTGTCTGTTTTCTCCGCTTAATATGTTTGGTGCTTGGTTTTAAATAAATGAATCAAGTGTAAGTTGCTTAAACAGTGTCTGTGACAAAGAGAGCCGTCAAAGATCGATGAAAAAGTCAATATCTCCGAATTTTAATCGCAAATGCGAACAAGAGACTGCTTAATTTTGCGTTCAACGCATTTCAATTGCGATAATTGTGACTTTCTGAATTCAAAAATCGGACTTTTTCAGCAGTCTCAAACCGTCTCCTGTCCTTCTAAGACTGTTCTGTCATGTATGGAGCATATCCAGAAATCATTCCTTTTATATGAGTTTATTTTTCAGCATTTTTATCACAAAAATATCTAATATCGGAACTGTTGTTGAAAGAAAAAGAATAAAAACTCTAAATTTGTTAATGGAAAATCCATAAAACAACTTTACTAACAATAATGATGTTACTATGCCTACTGGAACAAATAATAAAAAAAATACATATAAAATAGAAATTAGCATCATTATATCGAAACTATTAAATGCAACCAAATGTATAAAAATACAACTTCCTGCAACAAAGCTTAACAAAGTAATATTTTGTTGCAACTTAGTTTTCCATATCTTATCAAAATTAGTAATATCATACTTGACATTTTTTATTCCAAGCATATTAATCATTCCGATTACGCTTATTATAATACTATAAACAGATAAAACATATGAAATTACTACCATTTAACATCCACCTATTTTATTCGAATAAAGTAAAATATTTATATTTTAGGGCAATTTCCCCATTTTCTCATTATATAGCAACCGATACTATATGAAACAGCCAATATTAGCAATGCTATCACAAGACACAACCACAAACTCCTTATTTCCGCTAAAAACGGACTTGACAGACCTATCAATATCCATTGAATAATGTATATGAACATTACACCCTTACTCATGTTCAAAAATATTGTTTTTACATGGTCGTGACACATTTTTATAACGAGTGCACAAAGTGCATATTCTATTAATATTATTCCAAAACCACCAATTGCATATACGGGATGCATCGAATAGTAGTATTTATCGTCAATCTCATAGGCATCGGTAACCACAGCATCCATCATTTCATTCATATGCATAACGATTTTCGCAAAAATATATAACGCCGACCCAAAAACAGCGGCAAATATAACGGCCTTTTTCCTACCGACTTTCATATATCCGAATGCCATGATATAACCCAGTATAGGAAAAACAGACCATGACACAAAAGGAAAATACGAGTTGGGGTTTACCCTGATAAAAATGCCAAGCACGGTATCTATCCAATCATTTCCCGTTGTATTTGATTCGACCCCAATCATAATATTTATTGCAAAACATATACCGATCACCGCAATACCAAACAACGCTTCCCTCTTTTTTTTTGTTGCCAAACAGCTTTAAAACAGCAAAAAACACCCGCACTCAGTACACCTCCGAGTATTTCTATTAATTCTGCGGTATAAATCTGTATGCCCGGTAAAGGATCAATATTTTTGCATGCCTCAAATACATGTACAACAACCATCGAAATGATCGCTATCGCCTTCATTACTTCTATCTCAAGCACTCTGCCTTGTTTTGTGGGTTTAGCATAATTATTTCCCATTGGTTCTATCACCCTCTAAGAAGTCCCGATTTATTGAACATCCATGGAAACACTGATTAATTAATCATTCGCATATTTGGTTAATGTTCCCGCATACTGTGTCAAAGC
>DFJD01000013.1:0-6752 GCA_002372875.1 Clostridiales bacterium UBA3680 | reverse complement strand
AAGTGAATTAATCAGCGCTTCCTTATATTTTAGCATATTAAACCGATAAGTTCAATATAAGAATAATCATTCACAATTTTCACACAATACTATTGCATAATATAAATTTTTGATGTATAATATGCAGAATTTAAATAATTTATACATATACATTTACTAAAAAAAGTAGTATAATAAGGAGAAACAGCAAAAAAACGGAGGTCATCGTTATGATAAATGTAGGAATTATAGGTGCTACCGGCTATGCAGGCAGTGAACTTGTCAGAATTATATCGGCTCATCCCGATGCGCAAATAAAAACTCTTACATCTCAGTCTTACGCAGGAAAGAAATACAGCGAAGTTTACGAAAGCTACAGACATAAAGATTATATATGTGATGAAGAAGACATAGAAAAAATGGCAGATGAATGCGATGTTATATTTCTTGCCCTTCCTCACGGAGTTGCAAGCAAAAAGGTCAACGAAAATATATTATCAAAAACAAAAATAATAGACTTAGGTGCGGATTTTCGTTTACAAAACATTGAAACATACGAAAACTGGTACACCACACACTATGCAAAAGATATACTTCCCGAGGCAATATACGGACTTTGTGAAATAAACAGAGAAAAAATAAAAGGAAAAAGAATAGTTGCCAACCCGGGTTGTTATACAAGCTGCTCCATACTTTCTCTTTATCCTCTTGTTAAAGAAAAAATGATAGATTTAAAAACCATCATTATAGATGCTAAATCGGGAGCTACCGGTGCAGGCAGAGGTCTTTCCCTTGCAAACCATTACTGTGAACTCAATGAATCCGTAAAAGCCTACAAAGTTGCCTCTCACAGACATACCCCCGAAATCGAGGAACAACTTTCTTATGCCGCAGGTGAGGATGTGGTACTTAATTTTACCCCTCATCTTATACCTATGGACAGAGGCATTCTTGCAACCTGCTACGCAAATTTGAACAAAGATTATACCTACGATGATATAAGAAGTGCCTACGAAAAATATTATAAAGATGAATACTTTATAAGACTTACCAAGGAAGGCACCTTCCCCGAAACAAAATGGGTAAAAGGTTCCAATTTTGTTGATATAGGCTTTACAATAGATAAAAGAACAAACAGAGTTATTGTTATAGGTGCTCTTGACAATCTGTTTAAGGGTGCCGCAGGTCAGGCAGTTCAGAACATGAACATTCTTTTCGGACTTGATGAAAAAACAGGAATAGATTTTGTACCTGTTTTTCCCGCATAAAGGAGATTTAAAATGAATATCATACAAGGAAACGTTTGCTCGGCAAAGGGCTTCAAAGCCTTTGGCGATAAAACGGGATTAAAAAAAGATAAAGCCGATATGGCTGTTATAGTAAGTGAGGCTCCCTGTATAGCCTCCGGAACATTTACAACAAATGTTGTTAAGGCTGCTCCCGTGCTTTGGGATCGTGATAAAGTAAGCAACACAATTTACGGTGTTGTCGCAAACAGCGGAAACGCCAACGCTTGCACGGGAGAACAAGGTATACGCGACTGTGCCGATACCGCTCAAGCTCTTGCCGCACTTATAGGCAAAGAAAAAGAAAACATACTTGTTTGCTCTACAGGCGTTATAGGTGTCAACCTTCCCATGGACAAAATAATTCCGGGAGTTGAAAAAGTTTACAACGGTCTCGGCGACACTTATGACCACGGTGTTGCCGCATCTCGTGCAATAATGACAACGGATACCGTTGAAAAAACGGTTGCCGTTGAAACGGAAATAGCGGGCAAAAAAGTTACCATAGGCGGCATGGCAAAGGGTTCGGGTATGATCAACCCCAATATGGCAACAATGCTTTGCTTTATAACCACCGACTGTGCCGTAAGCAAAGAGATGGCAGACAAAGCCTTAAAGGCTGCCGTATCCGACTCATTCAATATGATATGTGTAGACGGAGATATGTCCACAAATGACACCGTGCTCCTGCTTGCCAACGGATTGGCGGAAAACAAGGAAATAGATACCGACGGTGAAGATTATAACAAATTTTACGAAGCTCTTTGTTACATAACAAAAACACTTGCCATTAAATGTGCCGATGACGGAGAGGGTGCAACCAAGCTTATAGAAGCTGCCGTAAACGGTGCAAAAAGCAAAGAGGACGCCCGCAAGATCGCTCTTAGCGTAGTATCTTCAAATCTTCTTAAAGCCGCAATATTCGGAGAGGATGCAAACTGGGGCAGAGCACTTTGTGCAATGGGCTACAGCGGAGCCGATTTTGACCCTATGTCGGTCACCATAGATTTCAGAAGCGAAAACGGCACCATCCGTCTTATGACCGAGGGTGTACCGATCGTTTTTGACGAGGAAAAGGCGGCAAATATACTTTCGGCACACAAGATATATATAGATATGCTCTTAAAAGAAGGTAACGAATCGGCAACAGCCTGGGGCTGCGATCTTACCTATGACTATGTAAAAATTAACGGAGATTACAGGAGTTAATTATGCAAACAGAAATAAACAAGGCGGAGATACTCACCGAAGCTCTCCCCTATATAAAGAAATTTTCCGGAATAACCGTTGTTATAAAATACGGTGGTTCCGCACTTGTAAACGAAGAAATAAAAGACACTATCATCAAAGATATTGCCCTTATGAAATTTGTCGGATTTAAACCCGTACTTGTTCACGGAGGCGGCAAGGACATTAACAAAGCCCTTGAAGCTGTGGGTATCGAGCCCAAATTTAAAGATGGGCTCAGAGTGACCGATGAAGCTACAATGGAAATAGTTCAGCAAGTGCTTGCAGGCAAGATAAACAAAAACATCACAAGCGACCTTTGCTTGCAGGGCGTGAACGCCGTAGGAATATGCGGAAAAGACTGTGCCTTTATGAAGGTAAAAAAGACCATGCCCAAGGGCTTGGATATCGGTCTTGTAGGTGAAGTGACCGATGTTGACACAACTCTTATAAAAACTCTTATCGACAACGACTTTGTGCCCGTAATATCTTCGGTAGGCGTTGATGAAAACGGTAACAGCTACAACGTAAATGCCGACTATGCCGCAGTTGCCGTAGCAGGTGCTTTAAATGCCGAAAAGCTTGTATTTGTAACGGATGTTGCAGGTATAATGAAGGATGTAAACGACCCCGAAAGCGTTATTTCATCAATAAAAGCAAATGAGGTCACCTCCCTTATAGATGACGGCACCATAAGCGGCGGTATGATACCGAAGGTTGAGTGCTGTATAGCAGGCGTTAATGCAGGTGTCAACAATGTACATATATTAGACGGAAGGATCGCACACTGCCTTCTTCTTGAAATATTTACAAATAAAGGAATAGGAACACTTATTGAAAGGTGATAGCATGAACACATTTGAAAAAGGCGAAAAATATATAATGAATACCTACAGCCGTTATCCCATTACGCTCGCAAAGGGAGACGGTATGTATGTTTACGATGAAAACGGAAAAAAATATCTCGATTTTGCTTCGGGTATAGCGGTCAATTCCCTCGGACACAACCATCCCAAGCTTGTTGAAGCCATAAAAGAGCAAGCACAAAAATTGATACATGTTTCAAACCTCTATTGGACTCAGCCTCAATGCGAGCTTGCAGAAAAACTTGTAAAAAACGGTTCACTTGACAAATGCTTTTTTTGTAATTCAGGTGCCGAATCTATAGAGGCAGCTTTAAAGCTTGCAAGAAGATACGGTCAGAAAAACGGCAACAGACAAGAGATCATCACCATGAATCATTCCTTCCACGGAAGGACATTTGCCGCTGTTACAGCAACGGGTCAGCCCCACTACAACGATTCATTCGGAGATATGTTCCCACATATTAAATATGCCGATTTCAACGACTTTGAGTCAATAAAAGCAACCGTTACCGATAATACCGTGGCAATACTTATCGAACCTGTTCAAGGTGAGGGCGGAATTCATCCTGCCAAACCCGAATTTTTAAAAGCGGTTAGACAGCTCTGTGACGAAAAAGATATTCTTCTGCTTTTTGATGAGGTTCAATGCGGTGTAGGTCGACTTGGCACCTTATTTGCATATCAAAGCTTTGGTGTTGTGCCCGATACAATATCCACAGCAAAGGGAATTGCCGGCGGTATCCCTTGCGGACTTATGATGGCAAGCGAAAAACTTGCCGATTACTTCAAACCCGGAGACCATGCCTCCACTTTCGGAGGAAACCCTCTTGCTACCGCCGCGGGAAATGTTGTTGTGGATGAGCTGACAAACGGCCTTCTTGATAATGTAAAAGAACAGGGCGTTTACCTTTCCGAAAAATTAAACCTTCTTAAACAAAAGCATTCGGTCGTTTCCGATGTAAGAGGATTTGGTCTTATGCAAGGCATGGAATGCACCGTTCCCGTTGCTCCCATAGTTGCCGATACCATTGAAAACGGACTGCTCCTTATAGGTGCGGGTAAAAACGTTATTCGTTTTGTTCCTTCTCTTATTGTATCGAAAGCCGACATTGACAAAGCTATGAATATTCTTGATAAGGCCTTGGAAAAATTTAATTAAGGAACCACTCCATAAAGAAACAAAAAAAACAATTTTAATAATTTTTAATTTGAAAAATTATAACATATATGCTTTAATGATAGTATAATAAAATATAGCAAATGTAAAAGGGAGGTTAAACTATGAAAAGAAAGTTACCTGCAGTGCTTTTGGCTGCTTTGTTTGCATTCAACTGTGTGGGAGCATTCGCTTCCGATGATGACTTCACATCAAAATTTTATAAAGATGTAAACGAGAACAGCTACGGTTGGGCTGCAAAATATATTGACGATATATCAAACAGAAATATAGTTGTCGGTACGGGCAACAGAAATTTTAATCCCGGAGCAGATACCAAAAGAGGAGATTTCTTTCTCTTCCTCGACAACACCTTTAAGCTTAAGCAAGGCAATTACTCAATATTCAGCATTTCCGATGTTAAGGAAAGTGATTATTATTTCAAGGCTGTTGTTGACGCTAAGGTAAACGGTATAATCGACTTTTCGGGTCCCGTATATCCCAAAGATGCCATCACAAGAGTGGATGCCATGCTTTACATTTACAGAGCTCTCGATTTAAACGGACTTTCGGAAACAAACAGAAGCATTTCTCTGTCTCAATATTCCGATGCCGATCAGATTAAAAAAGATGAGGTAAAAATTGCGGCAGCCACACTTTCCAATATGGGAATAATAAGCGGCGACAACGGCAGACTTAAGCCTAACGATCCCCTTTCAAGAGCGGAAATGTCAGTCATATTCTCAAAGGTTTGCGAAGCTCTTGACGATTATGCCGAAGAAAAAGCTCTGAAAGAAAAGGAAGAAAAAACAAAAGAAACCGTTGTTGATGACACGGAAGAAAAAGACGAAAGATACGACAATAAAGAATTGTACGAGGGTGTTGAAATAGATTCCGACGAAATTACAGCAAAGGGACTTAAAATCACGGCTTCAAGCGAACCCGCTCTTATTTTAAGAAACCAAAGCAACGGAAAATTAAGCGGTTCTTCACTTTCCTCAAGTGCATCTAACACGGTAGTTGTTGACGACACCTCCGTTCTTGACCTTATTGACTGTGCTGTAACGGGCGTAGCGGGAACCGTGGTAGTAGACGGCAGCAGTGAAGTAAATATACAAGGCGGCGATTACAGTGCAAACTCCGGAGCTATATTTGATGTTATAGACGGAACACTGAAAATATCGGGCGATGCCAATATAAAAGTAGGTAATGCAGATAACGCGATCAAGCTTGCACAAAACGCAAAGGTTGCTCTCTCGGGCAATACTTCCCTTACAACAAAATCTAAAAAAGGCTTGATACGTTTTGAAAACAGCTCCGTAGAGAAAGACAGCAAAAATAATTCCGAAAAAGCAAACAAAAATGCTTCCAACTATGCTTCGTTTAAAATGACAGGCGGTTCGATAAAAGCCGAAAACAAAGACTACCCTGTATTTTATCTCAAAGATGCAAACGCAAAAGCGACCCTTACAGATGTGGAGATAGACAGTAAAAATCTTATATATGCACCCATCGACAAGGCTCTGCGTCAGGACGTGGGAAGCAATTTCGAACTCAACATAGAGAACTCCGACATTAAAGGTGAAATTATTGTTGACGACAGAACAAATGTAAGCCTTTACCTCGGAGATAACGCTAAATTTAAGGGTTCGGTAAATACAAGCAAAGAATCTCCCTACTGCGATATTCAGATAGATGATGATGCAAAGGTGACATTCACAGGAGAATCTCGCTTCCGTAAGTTCGTAATAGATGATCAAGGAAACTTTGATTTCCCCAACATATCAACAGAAGGTTGCGTTATCTACTATGATGCGGATGATGATGCAAACGACTATTTAAGCGAAGAGGTATATCCTCTTAACGGCGGCGGAGAATTACGCCCCTACTAAGGCAAATACAAAAAAAGGCACCCAAATGAGTGCCTTTTTTTGTTATAGCTAAAATGAAGCACTGATCAACTAATCAGTGCTTCCCTAAGTGTCAAACGATGATCGTCGCAAATATTTTAACAAACTAAGGAAGTCCCCCGCTTCTAAAGCGGGGGTGCTTACTTAAAATTCAGTGGGTCAGCACTTTTGCTGCGCAAAAGCCCGGCAAAGCCGGTCCACATCTATCTTTGTGGTGCAATGTCCAAGCTGCCACTGAATTTGGAATTGCAAGCAATTCCGTTGGTTATGAGTATGTAGCAGAAATTTATTTCTGCGGAATACGAATATCATTGACTCAGCTTAACTT
>DFJD01000031.1 GCA_002372875.1 Clostridiales bacterium UBA3680 | reverse complement strand
ATTGGTGCTATTTCTTCTGTAATACTTGATAAAATATTAAGGAAGCGCTGATTAATTCACTTGAAGCAGATTTGAGATAATGTTTTCGCAGACAAGGAAAAGACCCGATGGCATAGCCAGAAGCTACGTAGCGGCTATTTTGCTATGCAAAATAGTCCGTCCCTACGGGATTTGTAACTTTGCGTGCAAAGTTACAAACATGAGCTTTGACACAGTATGCGGGAACATTAGCCAAATATGCGAATGATTAATTAATCAGTGTTTCCCTATCTCATTTTGAAACATAATATTGACTTTCAAGCCTGTATACCATTTTATAGTACTTGAACCCCTTCGGTATCAGAGAAGACGGTACATCAAGACTGTAACCGCACCAACGATAGCCTGAGTAGAGCTTATTTTCTTCAACGACATCTTTTCTTTCCAAGCTTCCGCATTTTATCAAAAACAACTCGTTGCCCTTTTTAAATGCGGCATATGTGTGAACGGCATTTTGATTTTCTCCTTCAAAATAACCCCAGCCATCTACGGAAAATCTGTCTTTATCATATTGAAAATGTTCCTGTTTTTCTTTCAAATTACTGTCTGTTTTTACCCTATCCTCGGTTATATTTTCAAAAGGATCGATATTTCCCAGTTTTACAACGACAACATCATCAAATTCCTTAATATATCCCTCGCAGGGATATACGGGCATATCTTCGGCAAGGTACTCGTTATTTCTGAAAGTAACGTCATCGGCAAAATTGATATTATAACCCAAAAGTGCAAAATAGTTTTCTCTTCTTTGTGTTTGAGTTGACCTACGTGCCTTTTCATTAACATAGTCGTGAGCAAATATCGAAACCGTTGTATCATTATACAAAAGGTCATGTCCTTCAAATTTACCCGGCATTATTACGGGTTTTTCATTATTGTAGCCCATTCTTTTAAGGTCTGTATATATGGTGTATGCCATGTCCTTATTTCTTTCGGAAAGAAGGTATTCGTGGAAAAATGCTCTGTTTATGGATATAATGTTATTAAACACAAAAACTATCATTATAAAGCCAAACAGAGGTTTAAAGTATTTCAGTTTTTTCTTTTCATTTATAAGCAGGTAAACGGAACTTAAGCAAAGCGCCCAGAAATAAGAGATATACAGCACTACTCTTCCGCCGACTAAAAATCTGCCCAAAAGGTAGAACATCGCACTGTACATAAGCAGGAAGCCTACTATAAGCAAAAGCTTTGCATACCACTTGTTCTTATTTGAAGCAAGTGTGTAAACCACAAAACAAATTACCATTGCATAAAAAAGCAGCCCTTTTAATCCGTCTGTCATACCGTATATTATGGTATGGATCGTTACATCAAGTATTTGCACAAAAAACGGAATCTCTCCGTATAGTATAAATCCTTCAACATATCCCGACAAAAACAAACCTAAACCGTTTACGGCGATCCTTTGTATAAAGAAATTGATTATAAGTGCCAATATAACGGGTGAGATAAAGAATATAATTCTTTTTATTATTTCCTTGTCCGAAAACACCCTTTTTTTTGAAACAAGTACAAGTCCGAAAAAATAACAAAGAGATGTGAACAACAGTGCTGTTTCATAATTCATCACAAGATACAAATATCCCAATGTCAGAGCGATGAAACCTTTTTTGGACAAAGAATAATAGTTGATCGGCACCAAAAGTGCGGATACAAATATAACCGTGCCCATTTGGAAGAGATTAACATTATATTCAAATTTATAAGCAAAATCAGGCCAAGATATAAGTACAGCCGAAAAAATTATAGATGCCGTTAAATTAAAGTCCCCTTTTGATTCTATGTTAAAAAATGTGCAAATAATATAGGCAGCACCTATCATAAAAACAACACACATAAACAAATACACAAAAGGCAAATAATCCGAGGTGTTAAAGAACAAATTGATAAAATTAAGTCCCGTTCTCCCCGCTTCTATAAGCTCTCTGTCAAGTTGTACTTTAATAAGCTCATCATCAAGCCCGATAGAACAGTTTGCCATTTCAAAACCGTAGCTTGCAATGGCTGTAAATATTACGGCAAACCAATAAAATCCGGTCAACCTCGCCCTGTTTTCTTTAATGGCAGCAAAAAAATCTTTCATTACGCTTTCTCCATTTTCAACTTCTCGGTCTTTTAAGTATACCCATGATCACAGCCAGTCCCGCAATAATAGCAAAAAAACTCGTTGCAAGGGTTTTAAGTCTTGTTTGTGTAACATCTATTTCAATGTATGTTGTCTGCACATAATCGGGTACCTCCAGCTCGGAGAGCATATCCTCGTAATAGCCTTCTATTTCAACGTTAATTGTACTTGCCATTCCCGTCAATTCACCCGCGGGTTTGGCATCTTCCGTAAATGACTCAAGATACTCAATATCTTTTTTGCTGTGCACCTTTACAGGCACGATATACGATTTATCCTCCGAATAAAAAACAACAGCATAGTGCTGATCCTTACCTGCGGGAATAAACCCTTTTATTTTGTGTTCCGTTTCGGCATAATTTGCAATCACAAAATCAGGGGAAAAGGTGTATGCCGTATCTTTTCGAACATTTTCCTGTTCAAGTGCACTTCTAAGGTCACTCGTTTTTCCGAAAATTGCGTAATCGGAATAGACTACCAAAAGAACAATTCCGGAAATGGCCAGCACCGCTCCCAAAATTATACCCAAAATAGGTCTAATAGTTTGTTTCGTATTCATAATGGTTCTCCTTAATAATTCTTTATAGTTTCAAGAAAGACGTCACCGTATTTTTTCAGCTTTGCAGATCCGACTCCGGATATGTCCTTCATCTGTTCCGCCGTTTTGGGACGTTTTATAACCATTTCCCTTAGTGTGGCATCGTTAAATATCATAAATGCCGGCACTCCGTATTTTTTTGCAAGTTCGGCTCTTACATTCTTAAGCTTTTCCATAAGAGAAGGATCGTAGTGATTAAGATATATCGTATAAACCGTTTCCGATCGATTTGCTCTTTTTTCCTTCTTTACAAAGGGCTTTATCAATATTTTTTGTTCTTGTCTGCCTATTTGAAAAGCATGTGCATTAAGCTTCAAGGCATTGTAGTTTTTTGTGTCCACGGTAGCATAAGCATGTATCACAAGCTTATCAAGTATCTCTGAAACGGTATCTTTCGGAAGGTCTGATAACGCTCCGAAATATTGACTATCGGATAAATGCCATGTATCGGTAAAGTCTGTATGTTCTCCTTTCAAAACAGAAATGATGTTTTTTGAAGAAAATCTTTCTCCGGTATCCGCAATACAGGCAACCGCAACTTTTGCATACGCAGAACCGTCTACAAATTCCCTTTGTTCCATACATGATGAACACTTACCGCAGTTACCGCTGTGATGTTCGCCAAAATATGACAGTATATAGCTTCTTAAGCAATCCTCGCAAAATACATAATTACGCATTGTACGAAGCTTGTTCATCTCTTCTTTTTTCACAAGCTCTCGTTCTTTAGCGCTAAGTTCCTCACTTATTCCGTTTTCGATGAGGAACTTGTTTATATGCATATCCCTGTCATTATAAAGCAAAATACATTTAGATTCAAGCCCATCTCTTCCTGCCCTTCCCACCTCTTGATAATAGGACTCCATATTCTTGGGCATTCCATAGTGTATTATGTATCTTATATCGGGCTTATCTATCCCCATTCCGAAAGCATTGGTAGCAACCATTATGTTTTTTCTTCCAAAAATAAAATCCTCCTGATTTTGTTTTCTTTCGTCAATTTCAAGCCCTGCGTGGTATTTTGTTACCGAAAAATTTTTTATACGGAGCATATACTCAAGCATATCAACATCTTTTCTTGTAATACAATATATTATGGTGCTTTCGTTTCCTATTTGTGAAACAAGATTCATAAGCACGGCTTCCGAGTCATAGCTTCTTTTTACTTCAAAAAAAAGATTTTCCCTGTCAAAGCTTGATGTATGTACATAAGGGTCTTTTAGGGTGAGTTTTTCTTTTATATCCTCTTTTACCCTTTGTGTTGCCGTAGCTGTAAATGCGGCGACCACAGGCCTTTTGGGAAGCTTTTCAAGAAAATTCGGGATCTTTGTATAACTTGGTCTGAAATCATGTCCCCACTGCGAAATACAATGAGCCTCATCAACACAGACAAAACTTATATCAAGATATTCCGCAAGCTTTACAAAACTTTCTGTTTCAAGTCTTTCGGGAGCAACATATATTATTTTAAACTCCCTGCGGTATGCCCTTGCAAGTGCCTGCCTGTATTGTTTTTCAGATAACGAGCTGTTTAAATATGCCGCCTTCACCCCCATTTGCACAAGTCCCATTACCTGGTCGTGCATAAGTGATATTAGCGGAGATATTACAAGCGCTGTACCTTCAAACATAAGAGAAGGAATTTGATAACAGATAGATTTACCGCCGCCTGTGGGCATTATCGCCATAACATCTTTTCGGTTAAGTATCTTATCTATAATTTCTTCCTGTCCTTTTCTAAAGGATGTATAACCGAAAATCTCCCTTAAAACATCATTTTTAGTCATTCTTCGTTTCCTTTAAAGTTTTGAAAAAGGCATTGCAACCCTTTTCTATATCATTGTATGCCTTGGAAAAATCTCCGGTATACCATGGGTCGGCAACTGAGCGAGTCTCTCCTAAGTACTCGGTGAGCAAATGTATTTTACCTCCCCTGTGTCCGGTTATTTTTTCGATGTACCGTATATTTTCCGTATCCATAGCGATTATATAGTCATACAAATCGTAATCGGTCTTTTTTAGCAAAGTCGCCCTTCTGTCATCATAATGCACAGCATGTCTTTCAAGCTCCCTTGCAGCCGCCGGGTAAATGGGCGAGCCGATACCGTTCCATATTTCATCTGTATGTGTTGCCGAAGATGCTATAAAGAATTCCTTTTGCGCACCTGCTTCTTCCACAATTTTTTTCATAACAAATTCCGCCATAGGCGAACGACAAATGTTGCCGTGGCATACGAACATAATTTTTGTCATTTTCTTATATCTCCTTAAAACCTCGATTTTTCGTGTTTTCTTAATTCAAAAGTGGTAAATTTAATGGGTTTACCACTTGCTTTTTACTCACTGCCGATATCTCATTCAAAAAATACATATATATTTTATCATATCATCTATTATTTGTCCATAATTTTGAACCGATAATATCTCTTACGGAATATTAAGGAAACACTGATTAATTCACTTGAAGCAGATTTGAGGTAATGTTTTCGTAGACAAGGAAAAGACCCGATGGCGTAGCCGGAAGCTACGTAGCGGCTATTTTGCAACGCAAAATAGTCCGTCCCTACGGGATTTGTAACTTTGCTTGCAAAGTTACAAACATGGGCTTTGACACAGTATGCGGGAACATTAACCAAATAT
>DFJD01000075.1 GCA_002372875.1 Clostridiales bacterium UBA3680 | reverse complement strand
TTTTAAGTAAGCACCCCCGCTTTTGAAGCGGGGGACTTCCTTAGTTTGTTAATTAATCAGTGGTTCCATAAAATACCCGAAAGCTTTCTGCCGAAAAAGCTTCCCCAATTATACCCTACTTCAAGGGCGGCGGAGTATTTGTCCGCAAAGGTGACCGCATAGGATACCCTTGTTTTCGGAAAGCCGAAAGATAAGGGCCACATGTGATTTATTATCGCATCCTCCTCTTCAAAGGAGAGAGAAGTAATTTTTCTTGCATTTTTAAGGGCAAGACGAGGATGAAAATAGGCATGAAGCTGAGGAGTTTTTTTACAATGCCAGTCATACCAGAAAAGATCGTGCAAAAGCCCCGCTCTTGCACTTTTTTGGGGATCTGCTCCAATTACAAGAGCTATTCTGTAGCTGTAATAGGAAACGTTTATACAGTGCTGAAACCGTGTTGTTCCCTTATGCTGGTCTACCCTTTTTAGTTTTTTTACGTAACTGTGTTCAAGAAGATCCTCAATATAGCTTAAAAATTCCGAAGTATATTCTATATCTCTGTTGTTCAGATCCACCCTTGAACCTATGGCGTTTTTCATATATCTCACCTATTCTTCCACGGAAAAATTATCCTCTTTGTCCACATCCAGCGTAGGCTCATATTTCCTGAACACCTTCATAAACATCATTGATGTAAGAGGGGCGTAGGCTGCCATAAACACCATCATAAATATGGGGTAAATGTAAAAAGGAGCCGTTATAACATACATAAAGTATACAAAGACAAACAGAAAAAGCACACAAGTAAAAGAGGTCAGAAAATGTCTGTTTGCCATCATAAATGACATTGAAAGAAGCTTCCAAAACTTAAAATCGAACCTTGACAGCAAGGGAAAAGCAAAGCAAAGAGTTGCCGTAAGCTCATAAACCACAAAAAACTGCAAAGGATAAACTATCGAGCTTTTGCTCATATTGCTTATGTTTATATATTCCGCATAAAACATACATAAGAACAAAACGGTTACCGCGGTGGCAGTTATAAAGTTGGTTTTAAAGCTTTTAAAAAAATCTCCGCTTATATATCCCTCTTTTTGAGAAAGCTGTCTGGTAGTGACATAATACACCGCCGTTGTGCTCGCTCCGAAGGTAAACAAGGGTATGGAGCATAAAAACCACAAAAAAACAAGCACAGCCATATCACCGAGCCATGTTCCTATTTTATAAAACTTACTGTCAAGTCCCAAAAATTTATCCATAAATAATTATTTCATCTCCGTATCGAATATTTACATCGGTCAAAAGACATTATACATCGACAATGTGAATTTATCAACCTTTTAAGACAACATTTTTATCGCCGAATTTTGACTGCAACTTTACAAACAATTCGTCTGTTAACGCCATTTTTCTTGAAGATGTCAACTTTTCCTTTTTTGCCGCATTGTAGATTATTACAGAAACATCCCCGTTCATAAAAGGAGAAATAAATCTTTCAATTTCCGTAACTTCAGCCTCATCGTTTGCCTTAAGCCACAATGTCTTTTGAGGCTTTGCCGCAAGCTCAAGCTGTTGGTAAGGAATTATTTTTTTTGCGATTATTTTTGACCCGTTATCATCTGAAACCTGTGCCGTTCCGCTTATAACAACAATGTTTTCCTCTTCGAGAAATGAGTGGAACTGTTTATAAACTTCCGGAAAAACAAGAGCCTCTACAGAGCCGTAAACATCTTCTACGGTAGCAAATGCCATCAAATCGCCCTTTCTTGTTGTCTTATTCGTTACGACGGTCAAAATCCCACCTACGGTAACGGGCATACCATCCTTTATTTTATCCTCCTGAAGTATTTCATCGGGATTTGAGGGAAAATCAGCGGTTGTATTTGAAGCATAGCGATTTATAAGCTTTATGTATTTTCTTATGGGGTGGTCGGAGAGGTAAATTCCAAGCACTGCCCTCTCTCTTGAAAGCTTTTCGGAAAGTTCGAAGTCTTCAATGTTTGGCAAATTATCGGAATAGTCCTCCTCCATTCCTTCCATTTCGAAAAGCGAGAGTTGTCCCGCGCTGACATTCTTTCTTTGCGAAGAAAGTCCCGAATATATACTTTTAAACATCAACAAATACTGTCTTCTGTTGCCTCCGAGAGAATCAAAACAGCCCGCTTCTATAAGTGACTCTATGCACCTGGAATTTATGCCTTGCGAAACGGTATTCAAAAATTGAGTAAGAGATTCAAATTTTCCGAGTTTTATTCTGGCATCTATTATTGACCTGATATTTCCCTCTCCCACGGCTTTTATTGCGGAAAGTCCAAAGCGAATGTTACCGTTTACCACCGTAAAATCAGACATACTTTCGTTTATATCCGGCGGAAGAACTTTTATTCCCATCTCTTTGCAATCTTCTATGTATTTTACAAGCTTTGCAGTGTCTTCCTTAACGCTTGAAATGACAGCTGCCATAAACTGTGCGGGATAGTGAGCTTTCAGATATGCCGTTTGTATTGCCACGACCGCATATCCTGCCGCATGAGATTTATTGAAGGCGTAAGAGGCAAAGTCCATCATCTCATCAAATATCTTATTGGCAATTTTTTCGGAAACACCGTTTTTTACACAGCCGCAAACCTCTTCGTTTCCGTGCACAAATGCCTCTCTTTCCATTGCAAGCACATCCGCTTTCTTCTTCGACATTGCACGGCGAACCAAATCGGAGCGTCCGAGTGAGTAGCCTCCGAGCTTTTGGAAGATTTGCATTACCTGTTCCTGATACACCATACAGCCATAGGTTGATTTTAATATAGGTTCAAGCAGGGGATGATCGTACACGATGGCACCCGAAGAGTTTTTTCCGTTCAAATATTTCGGTATAAAATCCATAGGTCCGGGTCTGTAAAGAGAGATACCTGCTATAATGTCATCTATATTGCCCGGCTTCAGTTCCTTCATAAAGGAGGTCATTCCGGGGCTTTCAAGCTGAAAAACTCCCAATGTCTTGCCCGAGGAAATAAGCTCATATACTGCTTTATCGTTATAGTCTATATCGGAAAGAGAAATTTCTCTGCCCGTGCTTTCCTTAACAGCTTTGAGGGTATCATCTATTACCGTAAGGGTACGTAATCCGAGAAAGTCCATTTTAAGCAGACCCAGTTCTTCACAGGTAGTCATAACGTACTGCGTTGATACTGCACCGTCTTTACTGTTTCTGTAGAGGGGAACATAGTCCATAACGGGTCTGTCGGAAATGATCACTCCTGCGGCATGGGTCGAAGCATTACGAGGAAGATTTTCAAGCTGCATTGCCATATCTATTATTTCCTTTGCGGTATCATCGGACTCATAAACACTCTTAAACTCCTTTACGATACCCAAGGTATTATGGAGGGTAACGGGAATTGTATTCGGAACAAATTCGGTTACGGTGTTTACCATATCCTCGGAAGCTCCCGTTTTTCGCGATGCTTCTCTTAAAATGGCACTGATCGCCTTGTCAGCCCCTGTTCTTGGTTGTCTTTGCAAGGTGATGGCTGTATCGGTAAGAAGCTTACATTCAAGACTTTCTCTGTAGAGCTTGTCAAATTTTTCATTAACTTTCAAAGCATTTTCTATTGTAGGCGAGAAGTTCCTTAATGGGATAAGCTTGGCTATTTTGTCAACATCGGAATATGGGATCTCAAGAACCCTTCCCACATCTCTTACGGCGTTTTTCGCCTTCATCGTTCCGAAGGTTATGATCTGCGAAACCTGATCGGTGCCGTATTTTTCCTTGACATAATCTATGACTTCCTGTCTTCTTTTATAACAGAAATCAATATCTATATCCGGCATGGATACTCTTTCCTTATTCAGAAATCTTTCAAAAATGAGGTCGTAAGCCATGGGATCTATATCGGTTATTTTTAGCGTATATGCAACGATCGAGCCTGCGGCGGATCCTCTTCCGGGGCCTACGGGTATGCCCTTGCTTTTTGCAAAAGCAATAAAATCGGACACGATAAGGAAATAATCAACAAACCCCATTTGAGAAATAACATTCAGCTCGTAATCAAGCCTTTTTTCAAGCTCGGAAGTAATATTTTGATATCTTTGTTTAAGCCCCTTCTCACAGAGGAAACGCAAATATTCCTCCCCTGTTTTTCCGTCGGGTACATTAAATTTCGGCAATTTATAATTGTGAAATTCAAAATCCACATTACAGCGTTCGGCAATTTTAACGGTGTTTTCGCATGCCTGTGGAGCGTAGGAAAAAAGCTCGTACATTTCTTCCGGACTTTTTAAGTAGAATTTTTCGGGTTCGTATCTCATCCTGTTGGGATCGTTTATCGTGGTACCCGTTTGAACACACAAAAGAAGCTCATGAGCAGCCGAATCCGAGGCATTTATATAATGCGAATCGTTTGAACATATAAGGGGGAGTCCCGTTTCGGTATGCATAAGCAAAAGTGCCCTATTTACCTCCTTCTGTTGAGGTATACCATGGTCTTGAAGTTCAAGATAAAAATTATCTTCTCCGAAAATTTCGGAATATTTAACAGCCACAGCTTTTGCCCGCTCATACCCTTCCCTCAGATATGTCTTGGCAACAGGTCCTGCAAGACATGCACTTGTGGCAATAAGACCATCGTGATATTTTTCAAGAAGCTCCATATCGGCTCTCGGTTTATAATAATAGCCCTCTGTCCAGGAATAGGAAACTATTTTTATAAGGTTTTCATAGCCCTTCATATCCTTTGCAAGTAAAATCAGATGATAATAAAAATTATCTTCGCTCTTTTCTTTATCAAAACGATTTGTATTGGCAACATATATTTCGCAGCCGATTATGGGTTTTATCCCCACTTTTTTACATTCCTTGTAGAAATCGACAGCTGCATACATTGCTCCGTGGTCGGTTATGGCAAGGGCGTTCATATTCAGTTCCTTTGCCCTTTCCACAAGCTTTTTTATTCTTGCGGAACCGTCTAAAAGGGAATATTCGGTATGAACATGCAAATGAACAAAGGGTTTTGTCGTTTCCATAATTTTCTCCTTTCTTGGCGTTATACTGATTTTCCTGTCAATGATATTCGTATTCCGCAGAAATAAATTTCTGCTACATACTCATAACCAACGGAATTGCAAGCAATTCCCAATTCAGTGGGAGCTTGGACATTGCACCGCAAAGATAGATGCGGACAGGCTTTGCCGGGCTTTTGCGCAGCAAAAGTGCTGACATTGCACCGCAAAGATTGATGCGGACGGGCGCAGCCCGGCTTTTGCACAGCAAAAGTGCTGACATTGCACCGCAAAGATAGATGCGGACGGGCGCAGCCCGGCTTTTGCGCAGTAAA
>DFJD01000005.1:2025-22289 GCA_002372875.1 Clostridiales bacterium UBA3680 | reverse complement strand
TAAGCACCCCGCTTTAGAAGCGGGGAACTTACTTGAGTTTGTTAAATTATATCATACTATTTTTGTAAATACAATGAAAGCAAGCAGTATAAGCCGCTCATTTTATTGTCACCACCTTGCATATAAGGCATTTTTAAGGAAACAAAAAAAGGAAACACCGATTTAATTGATCGTTCGGTATTTCCTTAAAAAATTCGATATCAATATGCCTCTCCCGTTACGGCATTGACATAAAAGCCCTCACCTTGAACTCCTATACGGTAGCCTGCTATGACCTCGCTTGTGGCATTTTGATAAAAATAGCCCTGTGTGACCGAATCTACACGACAGCCCTCGGGATATTTTTGCCTTATTTTTGCCACCGCGGCATATAACGCCTCGTCGGAGGCAATTACGGGATCCACCTCATCGCCTCCCTGAGTCACGGGATAATAACTTATGTCAATACATATCCCGCCCTCATTGCGAAAAAGGAATTTTACATAAGAGCCGAACACCGGATAGCCGTTTATCCTGTCAAAGAAGAGAATTTCTCTTCCGTTTTCGGTTTCATTTATACTTTCAAGCGTAAAGCCGCCGAAGCTTTGCATTATCGCCTTAACATACCTGTTTGCCACCGACAGCGCTTCTTGTCTGTCTGATGTCTTTGCAAAATTTTTATCCTCGTATGTGATATGTTGTCCGTCAACTTTCAAGGTAGCCAAGCCGTTTGTAAGCAAGACGGTGTTTTTTACATCCGTTCTGCTTATACCCGTAAGGTTTGTAAAAAAGAGCCTTTCCATGCCCAACAGATCAAAGCTGAAATCCTTTTGAACAACTCTTTTCATAGGCTCATATTTTTCGGGAAGGTCACATTCCACACTTATGTTGTTTCTCTTGCAATATTCCGAAACGGTATCGGCTCGCTGCGCTGTGACCGTAGACTCCTTGCTTCTGTGGACGTTTATCCCGAAAAGTATAATATTTAATATCAACAAAAAAATAATGGTGTAATTTCTCGCTTTTTCCCAATCCATATTATTTCTCCGTTACGGATACAAAAAAAGTTCTGTTGTTGGTGTTTATGCTCCACGCAGGGAAAAATCTGTCTCTATGGGCATTGTACGAAAGGCGTATATCGTCTATCTTTTCAACACTCGTATCGTTATAGAGCTTTTCCGCAGCCGAAATATAATCCGTCAAAGCGGGCTTTTCGTTACTTTCTCTTTCCCTGTATGCATAGGCATATTTTTTGTATTTTGTTACGTTGCCGTTTAATGTTTTAACCTCTATAAAACTTTTAATATCGTTTTTTATGCAAAGCTCCGAGGACGGGACCACGGGCAGCCCGTTAAGCTTATAATTGAAATAAAAAGTATAAGAACCGTCCGCATCCTCTCTTATATCGTAAAGATAAGTATCGTTACGAATATACCTGTCATTTCTCAGTATTTTTGCCGAAGCAAGAAAGTTGTCGTAAAAATCGTTGCTTTCGTTACTGTTTGCCTTATAATTGGAATACTCGAATATTCCCGAGGCACACTTAACGACCACATCCTCATCAGAAAAAATGTATCCGTCGGATATACCCACAATGGACTTGTTGTTTCCGTTTGAAAAGAAAATATCGGCATTGCTCTCCACATCCGAAAAATCTTCATGCACCGAAAAGCCTTCCACCTGCTTAAAACGCATCTCATCATTCCATATCGGTATAAAAAGCGCCTCATCAAACATCGTAAAGCTGTTAAGTGCGGTTGACAAATAAGTAAATCCCGTCTCCTTTGCGGAAATATTCCTTATCTCGCTTAAACATCTGTCCGAAAGGGAAGCCTCCTTTACATCATAGCTGCAAGCCGATTTTTCTTTTTTGTTCACAAACATTATTTTTACTCCGCCTTCGGAAGGGAGCATTATCACTCTGTCCGTGTCGACAGATACGGCGGTATTCTCCGTTCTGAGCGACAACAGCGAAGATATGTTTTTACTTTTCAGCGTGCAGCCGCAATCGAATATAAGCGCTCTGCTTTTCAAAACCTCGGACCAAACCGTATTTTCCGTGTAAGAGGATAAATTTTGTTTTGATATTTCGTTTACCGCCGACTCCAACAGAAAATGTGCGGAATTTACATTTTCGTTTTTAGATGCCTTTATAATTTTTCCATCTCCGAGATTTACAAACACATCTTCCACAGCGTAAGAGATATAGCTTGTTTTCTGTTCGGATTTTTCCAAAAAAGAAAAAAAGTTATGGCCTGAAAACGATTCAAACCATAACTCACCTGTCTGATATATAGCAAAAAGCATCAATAAAGCTATTATAATATTTTTACCAAAACTTTTCATTTACAAAACACCTTTACCAAGCGCTCCCTCCGGGAAGGGCAATGGATTGAGATAACATAGTCTGTAAAATCTTATTCTTGCGGTTTATAGTTGTTCTTACCTCCGATGAGGAGTCGCCGTTTTTGGCTACCACAACCACATAATTTTTTCCTTCTTTAAGGCTTACACTCTGCGAAAATATTCCTGTGTTACCTACGGTAACGGCATAATTTCTAAGTACCGTGTACTGCACGGAGCCGTCGGCTGCCGTATAGGGCTCGTAAACGGTGATACTTATATCCGTGCCCTTTGCCGCGGTGCCTGAAATCACCTTAACGGAATCAAACGTGATCTCGGAGGATTTGTCTGCACTTATGCCGCTTGTGATCTTAAAACCTTGCACTTCGGCATTAACACACACCGAGGATACAAAAAAGACAGTCACAAAAAATATTGCCGTAAATATAAGCTTTCTCATAACCGTCACCTCCGTAAATATCGTTTCTTAGTTATCTTGGTACATTATACACCATTAATGTTACAATAGGGTTACAATAAATTTAACTTTTGGTTACCTTTTTGTTCGTCCCCCGAAACAGGCTGTATTACTCATAATACACCACCCCTTTAACCGATTTCATTATAACATATCGGTCAAAAAAAATACAGTATATCATCTGTTAAAAGTTGCACAAATTTTTATTTGCAACATTATACAAATTTAACAAAGAGCCGCTGTTTAGGCGACTCTTTGAACTTAGTGTTTCCCTAAATTACGAATAGCTGAAAATTTTGGATACGGGAAGACCCTCATGTATTCTGTATATAGCATCCGCAAAAAGCTTTGCTACACTCATCTGCTTGATCTTGGGAATGGTCTTCTCTTCCGAAAGAGGCACGGTATCAAGCACAACAAGCTCTTCTATTGCACTGTTGCTTATTCTCTCTATGGCAGCTCCGGACAATACGGCATGTGTACAACAAGCGTAAACCTCGGTAGCTCCTCTTTCCTTAAGGGCGTTTGCGGCATTTGTTATGGTGCCTGCGGTATCTATCATATCATCGTAAAGAATGACCTTCTTGCCTTTAAAGTCGCCGATAATGTTCATTATTTCGGATACATTGGGCTTAGGTCTTCTTTTGTCAACTATTGCAATGGGTACATCGAGAAATTCGGCGAATTTTCTTGTTCTTGTAACGGAACCCAAATCGGGGGATACAGCTATTACTTCCTCCGAGCTCTTTCCAAACTTTCTTTCATAGTATTCGGCAAGTATGGGCATTCCCACAAGATGATCCACGGGAATATCGAAAAAGCCCTGGATCTGTGCGCAGTGAAGATCCATCGTTATGACTCTGTCCGCACCGGCACTGGTAATAAGGTCCGCCACAAGCTTTGCGCTGATGGGATCTCTTGCTCTTGCCTTTCTGTCTTGTCTTGCATATCCGTAGTAGGGGATCACCGCATTGATTCTTCCTGCGGATGCTCTCTTTACGGCATCGATGGTAATAAGAAGCTCCATAAGGTTATCGTTTACCGGATAACTTGTGGGCTGAACGATAAAAATATCTCCTCCTCTTACGGTCTCCTCGATCCTTACACTGATTTCGCCGTCGCTGAACTTGGTTATTTCGGATCTGCCCAAGTCATACCCAAGATTGTCCGCGATGCTTTTAGCAAGTGCTTTGTTTCCGTTACACGTAAAAATCTTCACATTGCCGATTCCGACATTCATCATTAAACCTCCAAATATGGTCTGTTAAAAAATTTTTCCATATACATTATACTTGTTAATTACGGGGTTGTCAAATCATATTAAATTAAAATTTTCTTATATTTTAACAAATTACTCGGCATTTTCCTTTCCTTTTCTGTATTCGTCTTTTACGTCAACAATGGTGTTGGCGTATTTAATGGCATCCTCTATGGTGTTGAACATTCTGTTCTTTCCGACATTTTTTTCAAAGCCGTATTGTTTAAGTGTTTTGGATGTCTCCTTGTTCACCTCACTGCAAAGAAGAACTATATGATTGTTTCTTGCGTAATCAAGAGCAAAAGCCAGAGAATTTATGGTTGTTGCATCCATCATCGTTACATTCTTGAACCTGAGTATAAGAACATTCGTTTCCATGTTAAGGCTTCTCATGGTGTCAACAAAAAGGGAGGACGCGCCAAAGAACATGGGGCCTGCCAACTCGTATATCATTACCGATTCGTTGAGATATTTGTATGTATCCGATTCTTCCGTCTTTGAAACCGTGTTTATATGGAAGGTTTCCGACATTTTCTTCATAAAGAGGAACATAGCAAGAACCATTCCCACCTCTATGGCAACAACAAGGTCGAATACCACCGTAAGAACGAATGTAAGAAGAAGTATCACAAAATCCGCCTTTGTGGTGCGAGCAATTTCGGCAAACTCTCTGAACTGACACATATTTATACTTACAACAATAAGTATTGCCGCAAGCACACTCATGGGAATGAGCTTTGCAAGAGGCATGGCAACTATCATTATCACAAGCAATACCACCGCATGAACCATACCTGCAACGGGTGTATGTCCGCCGTTTTTGATGTTTGTGGCTGTTCTTGCGATAGCGCCCGTTGCGGGAAGCCCTCCAAAAAGCGCGGAAACTATGTTTGCAACACCCTGCGCGATAAGCTCCTGGTTTGAATTATGCTTGTCTCCCGTCATACCGTCGGCTACCACCGCAGACAAAAGCGATTCTATTCCCGCCAATATAGCTATTGTAATAGAGGGTTGTATAAGCGCACCAATATTTACTCCCGCAAAAGAGGGAAGAGTAGGCACGGGTATGCCTCCTTTAAGGTCGGCAAATTTTGAACCTATCGTCTGCACATCGGTGCAGTATCCGTTTTTCTGAAGAAAATAAACAAGAGCCGTGGAAAAGATAAGGGCAATAAGAGAGCCGGGTATTTTTTTGTTGATCTTTCCCCAAAGTATGATAATGGCAACAGAAAGTAATCCTATGCCGAAAGCGGCAAAATTGATCTTATCAAGGTTTTGCCCGTAGGTTATGACCTTCGGAATAAATTCCGAGCTTAAGGAACTTAGGTTAAGCCCGAGAAAATCATTGAGCTGAGTGGCAAAAAGAGTTACGGCAATACCCGTGGTAAAGCCTACGGTAATGGGAAAGGGAATAAATTTTATAACATCTCCAAGCTTGAATACACCGAAAAGTATAAGAAAAACACCTGCCATTACGGTAGATATTATAAGCCCGTCAATGCCGTGCTGTTGGATTATTCCGCAAATAATAACAACAAATGCGGCTGTGGGTCCGCCTATCTGCACTCTTGAGCCTCCGAGCAAAGAAATAAGAAAGCCCGCAAATATAGCCGTTATAAGACCGACTTCGGGGGATACTCCCGAGGATATGGCAAGGGCTATGGACAAAGGAAGGGCAACTATGGCAACGATTATACCCGCCACAATATCCTTCACAAAATTTTTACCGGTAAATTCCGCCGGATTTTTTTTCATAATTTCCAAAAGTTTGGGTTTCAATTTGAGCCTCCCGAAATTGTTTTTTTACGCCTCTGACAAAAAACGGCGCACCACATAGTGTAGTTATTTTTTTTTATTATGTCAAGTAATTTTATTGTAAAGCTTGTAAATTTGTGATAATATAACGATATGATATTAATATAATGGAAACAAGGAAGGCAACATTGTGAACAGAGACACCATAAAAAATTGCAAAAGGATAGTCATAAAGGTGGGAACCACCTCTCTTACCTATCCCAACGGCAAGATGAATATAAAAAAAATGGACCGACTTGCAAGAGTTATTTCCGATATACATAACAGCGGCAAGGATGTGATACTCGTATCCTCAGGCGCAATAGCTGTGGGAAGCGACAAGCTCGGTATAGAAAGACCCAGAGATGTTATAGGAAAACAGGCTTGCTCGGCTGTAGGGCAAGCACTTCTTATGCAGCTTTACGAAAAGCTCTTTGAAGAATACAACCAAAAAGTGGCACAGATGCTCCTTACAAAAGCGGTTTTTTTGAACGATGTGCGTAAGACCAACTCCGGAAACGCCATAAACAAGCTGCTCGAGCTTGATGTTGTGCCCATTGTAAACGAAAACGACTCGGTTTCCATCGACGAGTTGGGGGACTTTTCGGATAACGACACACTTTCCGCCTACGTTTCGGTGGTTGCAAAAGCCGATTTATTGATAATTTTGTCCGATATCGACGGATTTTACAACGGAGACCCCAAATCGGCCGACACAAAGCTTATAAGCCTTGTGGAAGATATAAACGAGGATGTCTATTCCGTTGCCGGCGGCTCGGGCTCAAAACTGGGCACAGGCGGCATGCTCACAAAAATAAAAGCCGCCGACCTTCTTACAAGCAGGGGTATAAATATGATAATCGCTTCCGGAGAAGAACCGGATATATTATATTCTCTTCTTGAAGGTGAAAACATAGGTACATTATTCAAAGCAAAGAGGAATATGTAATGAAAAAAATACATTTTTCATTTTTTTCAGCTCTTTTATCGGCAATAATGCTCGCAAACAACGCATTTGCCTTTGAAAGAGACGAACGAAAACCCTACCTTGACGCAAATACCGTTTCGGGAACAATTACAAGAATGACCGACAGCAAGGCAAGGGAATATTTGAAGGCTGTGGAGGAATACGAAAAAGCTCTGAACAGCCTTCCCAAAACACAAGACTATTTCAGCGAAGAACCTGTTTACGCAAAATCTCCCGTAGCCGAAGGGCATATAGTATACGAGCCGAAAGACTATGTTACAAAAAGAGAACTTTTTGCTCTTATAAACGAAAATGCGGGAGAGTATAATCCGAACTTTGACCCTTCAAAGTACGTTGACAACGGTGAACTTACGCCCATAGGCTGGGATGAGGCAGCCAAATATATCTCAACGGCATTTTCTCCGCTGCCCGAGCCAAAGGGAAATATGCTCAGAAATTCTCCGAGCGACGAGGAATTTATGTATTTGCCGACGGATGAATACGGCAAGGCGCTTAAAAATGCGGGGGTGTTGGTTACCGATTACAAACATCGTGCCTACCCCTCCGAAAAGAACATAAACGACATATTTGAAAATATATATGCCCTTTTTGGCAAAAGCAAAGCGGATAACTTTTACGACACAGTAAACAAGGCATTTTTTGATGCCTCCACACTTCCTTCGGATTCTTTTGAAGAGGGAAAGGTAACCGAGGAAATGACAGACTACGAAGACGGCACAATGACAAAAGCCACCGTAGATGCCAAGGCCGCCGCAAAAAAACTTGTGGAGGAAATTATAAAAAAAGACTATTCTTCCCTGACAGAAAAGGAAAAAGTCATAAGAGATTTTTACGACAGCATATTAAACAAAACGGTAAGAAACAACAAAGGCTGCGAACCTATAAGATACTACCTTGACGGTTTAAAAGCTGCCAAAAACACACAGGAGGTTTTTGACTTTACATTAAAGTATACGGCAAAAGAAGGCTCGCCGTTTTTGAACGCTACCGTGGTGGCAGACCCGGAGGACACCGACAAAACCATGCTATATATTTCGCCCGTTTCTCCAAATCAGTATGCATTTGTTTACGAAGAGGGCGGCGAATATCTCGAAGGCTACAAAAGCTTTATAAAAGAACTGTTTATGCTTTCGGGCTATGACGAGACAAGTGCCGAAAACAAGGCCGCAACCGTGATATCCGTTGAGAAAAAGCTTGCCCGTGCAATGAAGGGGGCATATACGACCGAAGAAAAAATAAAGCTTGGCTACCTTCAAAAATATATGAACTCTTTCGACCTTTCCTCCGTTATACAAAAACTTGGCTACAAACCCGACAACGAGGTGGTAATAAACGAGTTCGAAATGTTTAAAGCCTTGGGAAGCCTGTTTGACGGAAACCACACCGAAGAAATTAAAACCTATGCCGAATTCGGAGAACTGTATTATTCCGGAGGCTTCCTTTCGGAGGATTTTACAAAGCTTTACCAAAAATATTCCGATTATACCGATGCAAGCTCCTATGTTCCCCAAAAGGACGAAACGGCAGCGGATTTTGCGCTAAAAACCACACTTATGTATGTTGACGGCTATGTAGGTGCTCTCTATTGCGATAAGTTCTTTACCGCAGAGGAAAGAAAAGAAGTGATAGAACTTGTTGACAAAACAAAAGACATAATCAAAAATAAGCTGTCTCAAAGCACGGAATTAAGCGAAGATGTCAAAAAAGCCGTAACAAAGAAAATAGACAGCATGAAAATCGTGGTAGGCTATTCGGACGACCTTACAAAAGTGCTTGATTCTTCCGTCATCGCAAACACCGAGGAGTATTCGTATTACGAAAACATTTCTTCCATACTGTCCGCATCAAGGGCGTATAATGCATCCTTACAAGGCAAGCCCACCGATGCTCAGCTTTTGGTAGGTGTTTACGACACAAGCGCTTTTTACTACCCCTACCTTAACACCATAAACATTCCGGCGGGAATACTTTCCGAACCCATATATTCATCGGACTTTACCTACGAGCAAAAACTCGGTTCCGTGGGCTTTATAATCGCCCATGAAATAATGCATTGCATAGATGCCGACAATATATTCACCGACAGTGCGGGAAAGCCCATTGAACAATGGAAAAAAGAGGAAATGGATGCTTTCTTGGAAAAATATGAAGATATTGAAGCACTTTTTGACGGTGCGCAGATCGTAAACAGTGTTTATACCGATTCTTCGATCACGGGCACGGAGTGCTATGCCGATATAGGTGCTGCGGACTGCATGCTCACATTGCTTTCCGACACTTTGGAAAACCCCGATTACAAACAATTTTTTGAACAAATTGCTTTTACATTCGCCGAAACCAACAACAGAATGATAAACTATTCTCTTTCAATTATGGATGAACACGCCAACGGCAGAGCAAGAGTAAACAAATGCCTTCAATGTTTCGACAAGTTTTATGAGGTCTACTCGGTTGGAAAAAATGACGGAATGTACTTAAAAAAAGAGGATAGGGTAAACATCTGGAAATAGGAAGGGGAAAAAATGGTTAATAAAAATATAGAAATGGACTGGCAAAGGGAGCTTTTGCCCTACGCACAGGCTGTTGATGAGCTTGTGGTAAAATTTGAGGGTATCAAAAGAGATTTTGAGCGACTGAACAAGCCAAGCCCCATACAACAGGTCTTAGGAAGGGTAAAAAGGGTGTCAAGCATAATCGAAAAGGCAAACCGCCGCTCGATACCCGTAGACCAGGCTCTGAATAAACTTGAGGACATTGCGGGCGTAAGAATAATCTGCCGCTTTGTAAGCGATATAGAGCAGGTCGTTGCCCTTATAAAGGCAAGAAGCGACTACGATATGAAAATAGTCGAAGAAGAGGATTATATCACCAATGTAAAGCCCAGCGGTTACCGCTCCTATCACATTACGGTAAAATATCCCATATTCAGTGAGGGAAGCATAAAAGACGTTATTTGCGAGCTTCAAATAAGAACAATGTCCATGAATTTTTGGGCAACGATAGAACATTCTCTTCGCTACAAATATGACGGAAAAATTCCCGATGACCTTAAGGCAAGACTCCAAAGAAGTGCCGAGGCGGCTTTTCAGCTTGACAGGGAAATGGACCTTATAAGAAACGAAATGTTTGAGGCGATGAAAACCATTCAAACAAACGAAAGCATTACCGAAAAAATAATTGCAAACATACACAAGCTTTGCGATGTGCCCGACTTTGACAAAGTGGGAGAATATAACAACGAATTTATAACCTTGTACAGAGAGGGCAGACTTCAAAAGCTTGTGGAATTTAACAACAATCTTGAATCGCTTGTGGAAATGTATTCACAAAACAACGACTAAAGCAGATTTGAGGTAATATTATCCAAATATGCGAATAATTAATTAATCAGTGGTTCCTTAGGTGTTGCTTTCTTCGTTGCATTCTATCAATTCAAGCAAAACAAAAAATATGAGAATACTTGGAGGTAATAATGTTTTTTATCGGATGTTTCTTCGGGATCAATGTTCTGTTTTGGATATCCGCTTTTTTACAGTTTTTGGTGGGAAGTTGCATGGGCTTAAAGGTGTTTAGGTTTAAGGTGTTTACTTCGGACTATCAAAGACGAGGAAAGAGATTGAGAAGATTTAAGCAGAAATTTAAGCTTTTTCCCGCTATTGCAATGAGTAAAAAAAACATGACCCGAAAAGACGATGTCAATTATATGACTGTGGCGACAATTTTGACATGTGTTCTCGCTCTTGTTGTGGCAATACCCACTTTTAAAAATTCCCCCGATGTCTATCAAAACTTTTGGTGTGCCTTTGGCATCGGTGTGTTGGTAATGGCATTATCACAAATATTTGCTCTTGTTTATGTTGTGTTTTTCGGAAAGAAAATAAGCAAGGGCATGAAATACAAAGAGATGCTTTCTTCGGGTGTGGGCTACGAGTCGCTGCCCATTTCCGCCGAGGATATACGCTCATGTATCGGGCCCGAAAAGGATGTCGATCTACAGGCAAGACAGTTTTTTTTGGTGATGGCACACCGCAAATTTTTTATGCTCGGCGATATTAATGCGATGAAAGAGATAATTGCCGTGGCGGAGCATAATTTGCCCGCAGTTGTAAACGACGATTATTTTTCAATCTACAGCCTGCTTCTGTTTCATTACAGTTTTTGTGAGCCGATACCGCAAAAGGCAATACCTTTATTCAACCAAGTCAGACAAAAACTTTATGAGGATGATGATGTAAACTCGCTTGCACCGATCTCGTCATACAAGCTCTTCATAGAGGGTAATTTAAAAGAGGCTCTTGAACTTGCAAACCGTGCGGATATGTACCTTGAAGAGGAAAAGCAAGGTGACACATATATTGATGCCGAAATAAAATTTTGGGCTTATATTATAAATACCTTAAAGAAAACAATAAACGAAAGACTGACTAAAGGAAACACTTATTAAGAAAACCCTTATAATAAAAACAAATAATTAGGAGGAAAACAAAATGGCAAACCCTATAGTAACGATCACAATGACAAACGGCGATGTAATAAAGGCGGAGCTTTTCCCGGAAATCGCACCTAACACCGTAAACAACTTTATCTCCCTTATAAATCACAATTTCTATGACGGACTTATATTCCACAGAGTAATAAGCGGATTTATGATACAGGGCGGCTGTCCCGACGGAACGGGCATGGGAGGCCCCGGCTATACCATTAAAGGTGAGTTTAACCACAACGGTTTCAAAAACGGCCTTACCCACAGCGAGGGCGTTCTGTCTATGGCAAGAGCCAATCACCCCGATTCGGCAGGCTCTCAGTTTTTCATAATGCATAAACATTCTCCCTATCTTGACGGAGAATATGCAGCCTTCGGAAAAGTGACAGAGGGCATGGACATTGTGAACAAAATTGCATCGGTACAGACCGATTTCAGAGACAGACCCGTTCAAGAGCAGAAAATAAAGAGCATGACAGTCGAGACCTTCGGAGTTGACTACCCCGAGCCCGAAACACTGTAATACTTGCCTAAGCCAGAAAGGATGAGAACTTCAATGAAAAAAGCGTTTTTCGATTCAATAGCCGCAGTGTGTGTTCTTTTGCTTTCTTCGGTGGTGTACGGAGGAGAGCTAAACAGCAGAAATATAGAGCCCGAATTACCGACCTTCATTGACAACGGCTCCCCTTCGGACGGTAATATAGAGCTTTTTTCCGACAATTACCTTGACTATTTCGGAAAAGACGAGGATATGGGAATATACGCTCCCGATGAAAACGGATACTGTAAGACCCTTATAACAAGCTATGATAAAAACAATTTCTGCACCATGAATATTGTGGGAAATACCGTTTATCTTAACTATAAAAACACAAATTACAACTACAGATCCGTGTGTCCGCTGCCTTCTACCCAATCCTCCTATTATACAAGCGATCTGATCACGCTGACCGACGGAGGCGCAAAGTTCACTCTTACACTTGATGACAGCTGTGACGGTGCTTTTCTTAACATTATTGCACGTACCGACAGTTCTTACGTATATTCTTTGTATAATCTTGTAAAGCTTAAAAAGAACAACGGTGAGTTTTTCTTTTACTCCGACCCCGATGTTCTTGATACAAACCTTGCTTTTACATACGGCGATTACCGTGTTAAGGAATATTATCTTACTCAGGAAGACAGCAATATTTCCTATGGAAATGCTGAAATAAAGGCACTTGCCGATGAACTTACCGAAGGTATGACAACGGATTACGAGAAAATAAAGGCTGTACACGATTGGGTAAAGGAAAACATTTACTACAGTAAGCCCGCGCTTTCCGACAGCTCCGTCAGACACGACAAAGACACCGAGGCTCTTGAAACAAGAAACTGTGTTTGTCAAGGCTATTCCGAACTTTGCGCTTCCCTTCTCAGAAGCGAGGGTGTAATATGTGCCGTTATATCCGGAGCAAGCGGTCATCCCGTCACAAGCACAACATATCCCAACCACGCATGGAATGAAGCCTATGACAGAGAAAACGACAGATGGGTGATTTTTGACTCCACTTGGGATACCTACAGCACATACGACGGAACAACCTTCACAAAAGGCAGAACCATTGACAGCTATTTTGATATAAGTGAAAAGCTTATGGCAACAACTCACCGAGATAACAAGCATACATGCGAAGCCGCCCTTTACACATATTGGGGAGACATGAACGCCGATTGGACTTTGGATACCACAGATGTTGCCATAGCACTGAATTATATAATTACCGGAGATACTTCAAAAATAGAAACATACCGTTGGTCCAGCTCTTATAAAGTCTTAAAAACAAAAGAACTTCCCGATGTAAACGGCGACGGAAAGACGGATTTCAACGATTGCACGGCAATTATACGACATGTTGTGCACAAAGAACGCTTTGATGAATAACTTTAAGGAACCACTCTGTATTTCAACGGATAATCGGTATGAAATAGTGTGAAAGATAGACTTCAACACATTAAGTTCCGCAACCTCACCCCCAACCCCTCCCCACCTTGGGGAGGGGAGGACGCATTAACCCTTCCGTTTTCTTGTCAAGTAACTATCCTTTAATTACAGTGATATTTTAGCCGTAAACGAAAAGAAGCTAAACAAATGCTTCATTCCGGAGGGGAGAACGCATTAACTCTTCTGTTTTCTTGTCAAGTAACTATTCTTTTTGATTACAGTGATATTTTAGCCGTAAACATAAAAAAAGCAGATATGCTCGCAAACATAGGAGACCAATACTCCAAGTCCATACACGATACAGTGGTCTGCTTTGATAACAGTATAGCATACTCTACCGCAAATATCAAGTAACTGTTTGATATATTATACCGAAAGCGGAAAAATTTTATGTAACGGCGACTTGTTCCCCTCCCCAAGGTGGGGAGGGGATAGGGGTGAGGTTGATTTACCATGAAATATTTCACTCAAAGCAGATTTGAGTATAAATCGATGTTTCTTTAATCCTTTTCTAATGAAAAACAAATGGCTTTTTAAACCGAAACGGGTATTATAAACAAACAAGGAGGAAATGAAAATGGACAAGATACTTGTTGTTGAAGATGAGATAAAGCTTGCACGCTTTGTGGAGCTTGAACTTAAGCACGAGGGCTACGAAGTCTTTGTTGCCAACGACGGAAGGACCGGCGTGGAAATGTTCTTTGAGAAGGAACCGGATCTTATTATTCTTGACCTTATGCTTCCTCAATTAAGCGGTATAGAGGTTTGTCGAAGAATAAGAAAAGAATCGGATGTTCCAATAATAATGCTTACGGCCAAGGGTGAAACCATGGATAAGGTAATGGGGCTTGACAGCGGAGCGGATGATTATATGACAAAACCCTTTGCCATTGAAGAACTGCTTGCAAGACTGAGAGCCTTTTCAAGGAGAAAAACACCTGCAAAAACATCTTCGTCAACCGTGCTCACTCTTAAAGACCTGACTATGGACCTTGCCAAAAGAAGCGTTAAATACAAAGGTGAGGAAATTGAGCTTACAAAAAGAGAGTTTGAGCTTTTACAGTATCTCATAGAAAACAAAAACATTGTCATTTCCAGAGAACAGATCCTCAACAACGTATGGGGCTACGATTACATAGGTGAAACAAACGTTGTTGATGTTTACGTAAGATATTTAAGAACGAAGATAGACGATAAATACTCGGTCAAGCTTATACATACCATAAGGGGCGTAGGCTATTTTGCAAAAGACGAGGAATAAAAACTTATTCAAAAAATTAAATTCTCTTCCCATAAGCAAAAAAATAACGGTAATGTATTCGGTTTTTTTTACCGTTGTTTTGCTTATAATATCGGCACTGATATTGACTGCGGCATATTTCTACTACAAAAACTCCGTTCAAAACGAAATGGAAAGTTTGGCAAACAGTGTTGCCGAATTCATTAAAGAGGGGGGCTCTGTAACAGCCTCATCTCTGAAAGCATTAAAGCCCAATCAATATACCGAAATAAGGGTAAAGCAAAACGGAATGAACGGGATAGACGTATCCACCGCCCGAGAAATAGAAATTGAAGATCCCCTTCCCGGCGGTTTCGGAGATTTTCCGTCAGACAACCCGAATTTTCCGAGAGGACGCCGCGAAAGACGTGAAAGGTTTTCACGGGAAACTCAAACATATTCCGACAATACAAGCTTTACAGAAGACTTTACCGAGGAAACCACTTCTTTTGTTCCGAGACGAAGAATGCCCGAAAACGGCACGTTCGGAAGAAACGAGGGCAACACGCCCTTTGATAATATCCGAATTGAAGACATTGGCGATAGGGGCTTTTATAACAGAACGATAAACAACAACCCTTATATTATAATAAACAGAGAAACATTTTATGACGGTTCCGTTTATAATATAGTAATATACAGAAAATTCAGCCACGAACAGGCGGTAATGACTGTATTTATAACGGTTTTTGTGGTTTTGAACATTCTTGCCGCCATAGTATCTTATATGGGTGCAAAATATCTCAGCAATGCCATGCTAAAACCAATATCCGACATTACCAAAGCCGCCGAAGAAATATCCATATATGACTTAAAAAAGAGGATAGCGGAACCCGAAACAGAGGATGAGATAAAGAAGCTTGTAACAACCTTTAACGGAATGATAGAAAGACTTCAGGTTTCCTTTGACAAGCAAACACGCTTTGTTTCTGATGCCTCTCATGAACTCAGAACTCCCATCGCCGTAATACAAGGCTATATCAACCTTATAGACCGTTGGGGAAAATCCGACCCCGATGTACTTAACGAATCCATCGATTCCATAAAGTATGAAACCGAACATATGGGCGTGCTTATAAACCAGCTTCTTTTTCTTGCAAGAGCGGAAAACGACACGCTTAAAAGCAATTTTGAAACGATTTCTCTTAACGAAACGGCTAAGGAGGTTGCAAAAGAAGTTGAAATCTCCGACGAAGAGGCGACCGTTTCCGTCACGGAAAACGGCACTGTCGAGATTTTTGCCGACAGCCATCTCACAAAGCAGCTTATGTGGATATTCATACAGAATGCTCTGAAATACAACGGAGGAAAGCCCAAGAAAATAGAAATGGAAGTCGGTATGACAGACGAGGGTCCCTTCTTCTCTGTTAAAGACTATGGTATGGGTATGACAAAAGAGACTGCCGAACATGTATTTGACAGGTTCTTTAGAGAGGACGAGTCTCGCAACAAATCAATAGAAGGCAACGGCCTCGGTCTTTCCATCGGCAAGCTTATTGCAGACAAACACAATGCAAAAATAACCGTGGAAAGCGAAATTGACCAATACAGTAAATTTACGGTTACATATACAAAAAAAGAGGCTTGATGCCTCTTTTTTTGTACCGAAATTTCAAAGAAAACTCTGCGCCAGCTCTTCCAAATAGAGCCATCTCTCTGTTTTTTGTTCAAGCTCCTTTTCAAGCTGTTCCTTTTCATTTGTCAGCTCTGTCAATGCGGAATAGTTTGTTGCACAGGTGCGCATTTCATCGTCTATAGCCGCTATTTTTTCTTCAATGGCGGTTATCTCCGATTCTATGCTTTCATATTCTTTTTTATCCTTATAGCTCATGCGCGGTTTATGAGTATTCTCTCTTTTTACCGTTTCCTTTATACTTTTTTCTTTTACGGGTTCTTGTCTTGCCTCTTCGAAAGCGTAATATCCGCCCTCATACTGCTTTATTTTCCCTTCGCCTTCAAAAGAAAAAATTCTTTGTGCCGTTCTGTCAAGAAAATATCTGTCATGAGATACCGTAATAACGGCACCGTCAAAGCCCTCCAGATATTCCTCAAGTATACGCAAAGTCTCAATATCAAGGTCGTTCGTAGGCTCATCAAGCAAAAGAATGTTAGGCGCACTCATAAGCACCTTCATAAGAAAAAGTCTTCTTTTCTCGCCGCCGGAAAGCTTTCCGATGGGCGAATATTGCATATCATCCGTAAACAAAAATCTTTCCAAAAGCTTTGTTGCGGATAGTTTTCCTTCGGAGGTATCTATGTAGCTGCCCGTTTCCTTTATGTAATCAATAACCCTTTGCTCCCTGTCAAGGTCATTGCTTTCCTGAGAAAAAAAGCCTATTTTTACCGTTTCCCCAACCTCAACGCTACCCGATGAAGGTGCTGTTTTGCCCGATATTATATTCAAAAGAGTGGTTTTACCGCTTCCGTTTGGTCCTATGATCCCAATTCTGTCACCCTTTAATACCGTGTAACCGAAATCTTTTATAACAATTTTTCCGTCATAATCCTTGGAAATGTTTCGCAGCTCAATCGTTTTTCTTCCCAAACGAGAAGAAAGCCCCGTCAGCTGTACCTCCTGCTTTTTAAGCGGAGACTGCTGCATGCTTACTTTTTCAAAACGATCGAGTCTTGCCTTCTGCTTTGTGGTTCTTGCTTTTGCGCCTCTTTTGACCCACTCGAGCTCTCGTCTTAAAAAGGACTGTCTTTTCCTTTCGTTTGCCGCCTCAAGATCCTCTCTTTGTGCCTTAAGCTCAAGAAATTGGCTGTAATTGCCATGATAGACATACAGTCTTCCTCCGTCAAGCTCCAATGTCTTATTTACGACTCTGTCAAGAAAATACCTGTCATGTGTCACAAGAAGCAAAGCCTTTGCGGTCTTTTTCAGCATACCCTCCATAAAAGCTATTGTTTCCGTGTCTATATGGTTTGTGGGCTCATCAAGTATAAGCAGGTCCACAGGTGCTATAAGAGCCGCCGCTATGGCTATTTTCTTTCTTTGTCCTCCCGACAGTTCCGAACAACGTGCATATATATCGTCTATACCTATTTTTGTAAGTATCGTTTTCGCTTCGCTCTCGCCGGTAACATCCGTTATGGCACAGGTCCTTAAAACATAGTCTATTGCGCACTCATCTCTTTCAAATACTGGAGTTTGAGGAAGATATGCCGTTTTAAGCCCTCTCATTCGACTTATTTTTCCTCGGTCTACCTCCTCAATTCCCGCTATTGCCTTTAAAAGTGTGCTTTTACCGGTACCGTTGATGCCTATAACACCTATTTTATCCCCTGTCTCTATTCCAAAGGAAAGGTTTTCAAATATTCTTTTTTCTCCGTAGAATTTACTTATTTGCTCAACGGTCATCAAATTCATAAATGCAATCCTCAATCAAGCTCTTAAGCTCGTTATAGTCGATAATTCCGTTTATTTTTGTCCTTAATGCGGCACTGTGCGCCATTCCCTTTGTATACCAGCCGAGATGTTTTCTCATCTCTTTTATGCCCACAATTTCCCCTTTATCGGCAATCAGCATATCAAGGTGCTTAAGTGCGGTGGTAAGCTTTTCTTTTATGCTCGTTTCGGGAAGAAGCTCCCCCGTCTCAAGAAATTGTGCGATCCTTTTAAAAATAAAAGGATTTCCCTGTGCTCCCCTGCCTATCATTATTGCATCACAGCCCGTATAATCAAGCATGTGCTTTGCCTGTTGAGGAGTGGTTATATCTCCGTTGCCTATAAGGGGAATATTAACGAGCACCTTTCTTACTTCCCTTATAATGTCCAGATCTGCGACCCCCGAATAATACTGTGCCCTCGTTCTGCCGTGCACAGCCACTGCCGAAGCGCCGTTTTCCATGGCAATTCGTGCCACCAAGGGAGCATTTACATGCTCGTTATCCCAGCCCTTTCTTATTTTTACGGTAACGGGCTTGTTCGATGCTTCACTGACCGAAGCAACGATATCTCCTATAAGGTCGGGCTTCAACATAAGTGCGGAGCCCTCTCCGTTTTTTATTATTTTAGGTGCGGGACAACCCATATTTATATCTATGATATCAATATCCTTACAGTCATTGAGCTTTGCCGCCATACGACCCATAATATCCGGGTCCGAGCCGAAAAGCTGCATTGCAACAGGTCTTTCTTCGGGATTTGTTATAAGCATATTTTTCGTGTTTGAATTGTTATGAGCTATGCCCTTTGCGCTTACCATCTCCGAATAGACAAGTCCCGCTCCGTTTTCCTTGCATATAATTCTGAATGAACGGTCGGTTATTCCCGCCATGGGTGCAAGAAAGACATTATTTATCGTACTGACGCCGCCTATTTTCATATCTTAACTTCCTTAAGTATAAATGTGCGATACCATAAAGAAAGCGCCGAAAAAAGCTCCGCATTTTCATCCCGAGTTTTATTAAGCTCCAACTGTGCGTTTATTTCGTCATAATTTACGTCCAGTTCCTCTCCGCTTACCTCAATGTAGAAATCTCCGCTGTCCTTATAAAACCCGAGTATTGAGATCCCTCCCGTATTTTCCGCAAGATAAACCGTTATAACTCTGAGCTCCCGTTTTATTTTATCGGGTATTGCGCTGTATTCATCGTTAAAAAAATAGCCATGCTTATAGTAGGATGCAGAGCTGAGTATCGTCTTTTCTTCTGTTCTTTCCCGATTGTTATTTTCCATTTTTTACCTCATATATATTTTCCGTCTTCGCCTCTTAAGGATACCTCTCCGCTAAAGACCGAAATAATTCCCTTTTCGGTCTCCACAAGAAGCTCTCCTTTGTTGTTTATCCCCAAAGCAACACCTTCCGTGTTTGCCCCGTCCAAAACACGAACAAAGCGTTTTTTATTTACACAAAGCTCGTTGTAATGCTCAACGATCCCGTCAATACGGTTTTGCTCAAAGTCTTTATAAAGTTCAAGAATTCGTGCCGATGTTTTTTTTATGATATCCGCTCTTGAAAACTCTTTTCCGCATGCCATCTTAAGCGATATCGCATTTATATCTTTCGGGAAGGATGTATTGTTCACATTTATGCCCACTCCCACAACCACAAATTCCGTTCTGTCGGTTTCGGCTGACATTTCCGTAAGTATGCCCGAAAGCTTTTTCCCTTCGAGAACAAGATCGTTTGGCCATTTTATCCCTATGTCTTTTGCCGTTTCCGCTCTTAACACATCCGCCGCGGCAACTCCCGCAAGCAAAGTAAGACAGGGAGCCTCCGAAGGATGCACATTCGGCCTTAGTATCACCGAAAAGGCAACACCGTCTCCGTTTTTATCCTGCCACACTCTTCCCATTCGTCCCTTGCCCGAATTCTGTATTCCGCAGGTAACGACCGTACCTTCCTTTGCCCCCTTATGCGCAAGCTCTTTTGCGATATTGTTTGTGGAGGTACATTCATCGTAATATATAAAACCGTCTCCAAATTCGGCCGCACTTAAAACATCTGTTTTTGTAAGTCTGTAACCCTTAGGCTTTACCGACTCTATATCGTAGCCCATTTGTCTCAGCTTATCTATACTCTTCCAAACGGCGGCTCTTGATACCCCCAGGGCATTTGCAAGATACTCACCCGACACCACCGAATTATCCGCCTTCAATATATTCAGTATTTTTCTGTACATTATCTCACTTCCGTAAAAAAAGACACTCACGGGGAGTGCCGTTTTCTTAA
>DFJD01000005.1:0-1974 GCA_002372875.1 Clostridiales bacterium UBA3680 | reverse complement strand
CTTAAAACTATCTCCATTGTAACGGCTGCGATCACAAATATACCCGATAGCAGCATACTTACCGGCATTCCGAAGAACATAAGTTGATCCGTTCTTAAGGACTCTATTAAAAATCTTCCTATTCCGTAGCCGATAAAATACATAAGGGAAAGCTCCCCTTCAAATTTCTTATGTTTTCTGTACAAAAACATTATAGCAAGCAAACACAGGTTCCACACACTTTCATACAAAAATGTAGGGTGAACCTGAATATAGGCTGTATTCCCAAGCATTGTAACGGGATATTCGGCGTTGTTGTACATTATGATCCCATTTTTAAGCTCCGCTCCGCCAACCGTTTTTACATCGTATGCCATGGCAAAAAGAGAGTTTGTGTAAGAGCCGAATGCCTCTCTGTTGAAAAAATTGCCCCAGCGGCCGAAAATCTGACCTACAAGCATACTCATAGCGGCGGTATCGGTAAATTTAAAGAGATTTACTTTCTTTATTTTTGTATATACAACGCAGGCGATAACACCGGCAATAATACCTCCGTATATCGCCAAACCGCCTTCTCGTATTTTAAAGAAATTTACAAGGGAACCCTCATGAAAAAGAAGGTAGTAAATTCTAGCGCCTATTATTCCGAAAACCAACCCGTAGCAGGCAAAATCCAAATATAGGTTTTCATTTTGCCCTGTCCTTTTTGCTTCTTTTGTACACAGCAAAACACCCAAAAAGGCTCCGAAGGCTATAAATATGCCGTACCAGTATATATTAAGTCCGAATAGGGAGAATGCGGTTCTGTCAAGCTTTTCTATTACTATTCCCAAATTCGGAAAAACTATCTCACCCATTTATACCTCCGTAATAGAGCTCCAAACTTTATCATTTTTCTCTGTTTTTACATCGGCACTCCATTTATCGTTTTGCTGTTTGTATATCTCATTCTTCTTTTCGGAAATATAATTCTGTCTGAGTTGTTCTTTTATGGCAGCCTCATCTGCAAAAAAAGTGTCCTCAAGGGAAATAATGTAGTATCCGTTCTCATCTTCAAAAAACATCACATCTCCGTTTTTTGCCGAAAGAACCCCATCTATAATGCTTTTTGAGTACAAATCTCCCTCAAGAGGTTTAACATCGGTATTGCTTCCCGTATTAAGGGCTGTCTCAATGGCATCTATCTTTTTTCCCTTACCTATAAGCTCAACTGCCCTTTCTTTCTTTTCAAGGGCATCATCCGTATCTTTCTGTATGAATATCTCTCTTATATCACAGCTTTTAAAAACAAGGGGATTTTCCTGTTTGTATTTTTCAAAATATTCTTCAAATTCATCTTCATTGACCACATATCCCTCGGTTATGTAGTCAAAAACCTTGCTTTGTATCCTTGCCTCTTTTATTATCCGTGTAACCTTGTTTTTGTCAAGAGAAAGGCTTTTAAGCTCTTCGGGAGAGAACTCCCCCATTATCTCGTTTACTCTTTCTTCGATAGCCGCTTCATCTGTCTTGTCGGCGGAAATGTTAAGAGAGGGTGCCTGCTTACATGCGACCTTTACCATGGTTATGGTGTTTATGGCATTGTTTTTTGCGACCTCAACGGCGGAAACTCCGTCAAAATCCGCCTCCCATATATCCTCTCCGCCCTGGGCTTCAAAGCTTTTCTTTTGCTCATTCAGGTAAACCGTAAATTCGCCCCTGTCTATTTTTTCCCCATCAACGGAAACGACCCATTCTTCATTGGTTGCGCAGGCAACAAAAACTATAACCAAACATAACAATAAGCAGAAAAATATTTTCTTCATCCGTATTCACCCCGCAGCCGATATCAAAGAAACACCATTCAAACACAAAATAACATCTGTAAAACAGGATTTTTTTCATCGGTGTTTCCCTAATTATACCTATAAAATTCAAATATATCAAACATAAATGTTGAATGTAATAAAAGTGTAAAGTTATTAGGAAGCGCTGATTAATTCACTTGAAACAGAT
>DFJD01000061.1:2826-3548 GCA_002372875.1 Clostridiales bacterium UBA3680 | reverse complement strand
GGCTTTTTTAAGCTTTTGCTTGTTACGGTTATAAACCTTATCATTGTGCTTATTTTTACGGAGATAGTAAAAAATCTCAAAAACAAGGCTTTAAAGCTTTCTCTTGTTGCATTATGCACATTTACTCTTATACTTATCGCATCTTCTCTTTACAGAGTTTTTGTGTATATAAACGCTTTCGGTCTTACACCTTTAAGAGTTGAAGTGACTGTTTTTCTGCTTGCGGAGATATTTCCGGTCATATATACCATACGCCATATAATAAAAGAGAAGGGAAACAAAGTGCCTTTCATACTTCTTAGCGGAACGGCGGCGCTATTATTATTGAATGTAATTGCAAGACCTTATTTTTGCAACAGAGTAAATTACGCGGTCAGATTTCCTAATTATTCAACGATCCGCCTTTACGAGTATGGCAGTGAGGATATTCCTCTGCTTAAAGAAATGTATGAGAAGGAAGAAAACAAAGAAAAGAAAAGAAGAATTATGGAAAGTATGGAAAAATACCAAGACAGCCTTAAAGGATATACAGACGGTCATTGGCAGAATATCAATCTCCAGGCGGAGCTATACAAAAGTTTTGTTTTAAAGAAATAATAAAACGGGCTGTGAAGAATCATCTTCACAGCCCGTTTGTGTGTTTAAGGAAGCACTGATTAATTCACTTGAAGCAGATTTGAGTTAATGTTTTCGCAGACAAGGAAAAGACCCGATGGCGTAGC
>DFJD01000061.1:0-2812 GCA_002372875.1 Clostridiales bacterium UBA3680 | reverse complement strand
GCTTTGACACAGTATGCGGGAACATTAACCAAATATGCGAATGATTAATTAATCAGTGTTTCCTTAATTATTTTTTAAGGGAAGATAAGGTATAAGCGCAGATGCAAGGTTGTTGCAAGGCATTGTCTGCAGCCATATCTTTCCGGGGCCTGTTACCTTTGTGTTAAAGAAACCTTCTCCGCCAAGAAGGGCGTTGCCTATGCCGCCGCCCACACTTACAACATCCATGGTACAGGTCGCTTCCATAGCGGCAAGGTAGCCTGTATCGATAAGCATGGATTGACCTGCTTCAAGGTCGTAGGTGCATACGCTTCCGTTTATTTCAAGAAAGACTTTTCCCGTTCCGGAAAATTTTTGCATTATAAAACCTTCGCCGCCAAAGAAGCCTGCTCCGAGTTTCTTCTGAAAAAATATATCCATTTGCACACCGGGAGTATTGGCAAGATATGCACTCTTTTCGGCAACTATACCTCCGTTTTGCACATCAAAGCTGATAATATCTCCGGGGAAGGTGGTTGCAAAAGCAATTTCTCCGGGACCCTGCTCTGCCGTGTATGTATTTCTGAAAATCGATTCACCTGTAATGGCGCTTTTTGCTATTTTTCCGAGACCACCGAGCAGACCGCCGCCGGCTCCGCCGCCAAGGCCTGTTTTCATGGTAATTGTAGGTGTCATCCAAGACATGGCACCTTTTTGACACTCAATGCTCTCCCCCTGTTCAAGCTTGCAGATAAGCACCGGCAAGGGTGCATTCTTTACTTCATGTAACATAGACATATCCTCCTTTTCGTTTTGTTATCCGAAAGTTTACAAAATGCTTTTGTTTTTCACCGCAGGCAGTAGGCTTTCGGAAATACCGATCGTTTATTTGGCAAGTATGACAACAATGCCTACATTATTCTAACACATATTAGTAATATATACAATATTTTTTTATTAATATAGGTGAAATTAATAAAAAAATATTAAAATCAAAAATAAATAATATATAAAATTGGTTAATAATATGATATAATACTTATATGTATGGGTTAATAGGAGGTAAATATATGAAAAGAAAAAAACTGATCTCATTTGTGTTGCTTATGGCAATGTGTTTTTCGGGTTGCGCACAAACCGACAGAGTAAACAGTGCAGCGGCAAATCAAACCGAACCAAGTACATATTCGTTAAGTGAAGAAAGTGCCGTAACGGAAGAAACCACAGTAACGGAAAAAAACGCCGTAACGGAAACCGAGCGTCCGAATACGGAAAATTATAAGCTTAAGGAAGTTGTCGTGCTGAGCAGACATAATATACGTTCTCCTCTTTCAAGCAACGGTGCAACGCATGTTTTGGCAACACCTTATCAGTGGGTAAAGTGGACGGCAAATTCAAGCGAGCTTTCTGATCGGGGAGGCGTGCTTGAAACAATGATGGGTCAGTATTTCCGAAAATGGCTCGAATCGGAGGAACTCATACCCGAAAATTATATTCCCGAGGGGAATACGGTGCGTTTTTATGCCAATTCAAAGCAAAGAACCATAGCAACGGCGCAATATTTTTCAAGCGGTTTTCTTCCGTCAGGAAATGTAAAGATAGAACATAAGGGCGAGTTTAACAAAATGGATCCCGTTTTCGATCCGAAGATAGATTTTTACAGCGATCCCTACGCAGAGGCGGTTTTGGATCAGTTTGAAGAAAAAGGCGGTAAGGATATAACGGCGGACCTTGAACAAAACTATAAACTTTTGGCACAGGTAGTTGACTATGAAAATTCGGAGGGCTATAAAAGCGGAGAACTGAAGCCGTTTGTTACAGGCGATACCACAATAACCCCCGAGCTTAACAAAGAATGTGAAATAGGCGGCACCCTGGCAACGGCAACGGCGGTAAGCGATGCTCTTGTGCTGCAATATTATGAAGAACCCGATCCGGTGAAAGCGGCTTTCGGAAGTGAGCTTACGACCGAGCAATGGGAGAAGATAGCGGCAATTACCACAAAGTTTACCATCTTGCGTCACGGTCTTCCCCTTGTTGCCGTAAATGCGGCACATCCACTTTTGCAAGAATTAAGAAGTGAATTTACATCAGGCAGCAGAACGTTTTCATTTCTTTGCGGTCATGATGCAAATATAACGGGAGTTCTTACCGCAATGGAGGCGGAGGATTACGAACTTCCCGATACTCTTGAAAAGAAAACGCCGATAGGTGCAAAGCTTGTTTTTGAAAGGTGGGAGGATAAGGACGGTAAGGAATTTGCCGCTGTTGAACTTATGTACCAAAGTACGGAACAGCTTCGCAACAGCACGTATCTTTCACTTGATACACCTCCCGAAATATACTCTCTTTCTTTTGAGGGAATGGAAAAAAATGCCGACGGCCTTTACAGCTATGACGACCTGTTAGGTAGATTTGACAAGGCAATAAACGCCTATGATGAGCTTGTAAAAGAATACGGAGATGAAAATACACTTGATAATGCGGCATAAGCGTAATTGTTCCCTAAAAAGCAAAGCCACCCAAAAGGGTGGCTTTATTGATCAGTGGTTTCTTAGGGAAACACTGATTAATTCACTTGAAGCAGATTTGAGATAATGTTTTCGCAGACAAGGAAAAGACCCGATGGCATAGCCATTGCTATGTCGAGGGGCTTTGACACAGTATGCGGTAATATTATCCAAATATGCGAATGATTAATTAATCAGTGGTTCCTTAACCTGTCAAATATCAGCATACCCAGTATTATTCAATAGAACAAACTTTTCAAAATCATTCCTGCATCCTTACTGTCCGATTTTTCATCGTCATTGACATCGGCATTTGCGTTATA
>DFJD01000045.1 GCA_002372875.1 Clostridiales bacterium UBA3680 | reverse complement strand
ACAGCTTAGATATATTACCACAAGGTATTTATGAAGTCAAGAACTTTTTTATCTTTTTTCTTAAGTTTTTATATTATCTTATTTATAATTTCTGACTTATGTATTTAGATCGCAAACAAAAAGCGGTCTTCCTCTTAAGAAAACCGCTTTTTGTACAAATTAATCGGCTGTATTTTCGGGGAAATCTATTTCTTTTATATCTTCAAAAATGCCGCTTTCAAGTATGCCCTCTTTTTTCCCCGAAGTGCATATTTTCCCTTCACAAACCCGATCGTTTATAAGAGCTCCTATTTTGTGAAGCTCGTTTACATCTGTTGAAAGAAGCTGTGCCCTTCTTTGCTGCATACTCTCTTTTGTGATATTTCGTATATGTCTGACCCTTACTATCTCGTTTAACTCATAGTTTTTTATGGGAGCATCGATACCGTTTATTGCCCCTATTATAAAGCGTGATATCTCATCACTTGTAAAATCTTTTTTAAGAAGATAGTCTCCCGCACCTTTAAAAACGTCATAGGTCTGCCCGATATTCGGGTCTCGATAACTTGAAAGAGTCAGCTCTTTGCCGTATCTTGAAAAAACGGCACCTGCACCGTAGGCTCCTCCCTTTATCCTGACCTCGTCCCACAAATATTCGTTTGATATTGCCGACTGCGCCACAAACAGAGAACCGCTGTCATAATCAAAAGGTATGCTCATGGCATTCAGATTTACTTCACGAGGCACACAATAGGCTACATCACCCAAAATCCCGTGGGATAGAGAGTATTTTTTTACTTCTCCCTTTGTAAACTCGTCTTTAAAAGAGGAAAGCGCCTTTTTTATTCTGCCATAGTATTCCTCGTTGGCTGTCACATAGAAAAAGCCGCCGTTTATAGTAAGCTTTTCAAGCAAACCGTTCATCGCCACATTATGGGTAATATCTTCATTCATATGCTCACACATGGGATAGCTTAATATAAGATATTTGCCGTAATAGTAGTCCGAAACCGCCACCTGTGCGGTCAGATATGTTGCCGCCGCATAATTCAACATTCTTTTTGCCGACAAGATCTTCTGCCTGTTCACAAAAACAGAAAGTTTGTCATCCTCGGCAAATTTTTGTTTGAGCATGGCAGTAACGACGGCGATACCTTCTTCAATAAATTCTGCAAGAATGCCCACACAAAAAACAATGTATTTAACGGTTTGCCCTTTTTCGTTTTTATTTACATGAAGGTTGACTGACCAGCTGCCGATATAATATTCCTTTTTTGCCGCAAGCTCATCGTCATAAGCATCCATAGCCGAAATCAGCAAACGGGTTTCCGATATTTCTTTTTCGGTCATTCCGTCAGCGGGAAAGGCGATATCTACATAGACAATACCCTTTTTTGCCACGGGAGTAAATATAATATCATCTCTTTGCTCAAAGTAAATATAATTACTCTGCCTTGATATTTCGGATGGCTTTGTTATCTCAATGCTTGCAAGTGCCTCGGGAGGATCTTCCTTGGAAATATAATTTATATAACTTTCGTCATTTTTTTCGGACACAATTTCTTTGGGTTCTTCTTCGGTGTCGGAAACCTCTTTTAAAAACCCGTAACAGCCTTTGTTCAAATAGAATTTTTCAACAAGGGCTTTAAAATCATAATTCTTTATTTTTTCAAAAAGTTCGTTCGTTTTAAGAGCATCAAAGCTTATTTTCCCGTATATAAGGCTGCTTAAAAGCTGTATATTGTAGTACAAGCCTTTGGGTTTATAGCCGTAATCTTCTTCAAGACAGTTATATTTTGCATTGTTTAAAACACCTTCAAGTGCTTTTTTGTCAAGTCCGTTTTCATATACATCAAGCCATACGGAATTTATCGTTTCTTTTATTTCCTCACGGGAAGCCGTCACTCCGTTTAGACCTACAACGGCATTGACCGTCTGTATGGAATTATCCAGATCCGCTCCTATCACAAGTGCCTTCTTACTGTCTATCAAGGCTTTTTTCATAGGCGACAATTCAATGTTCACAACGGTGTCCAAAAGCACCTCGTTTGCAAACACATCAAGATAATCGTCACTTTGACACACGGGGTACATAGACGAGGCGTAGGTATCCCCCATGCCGCTTTTTTCGATATATATATCCTCAAATTTTTCTTTGAGCTTTACCGATGCAATTTTTATATGCTCCTTATGCTCATAGTGTGAAAGATAGATCTCATCGAGTAAGGCGGCATATTTTTCAATATCCATCTTTCCGTAAAGGTACAAAACGGCATTTGACGGATGATAATGTTCACGGTAAAAGTTTTTAAGATCCTCATAGTTTGATTTCACTATGTCCTCGGGTATTCCTCCCGAATCATAGGCGTAGCGCGTTCCCTCAAACACCTGTGCGGAAATGCTTTGGCCGAGAAAAGATTCATTATCGGAATAAACTCCCTTCATCTCATTAAGAACTATCCCTCCGTACTCACTACCGTTGCTTCTGTGTCCTTCCTGCCTGAAAATCCCCTCATCTTCAAGCATTTTCGGGGCATGCACGGCATCAACATACACCCTCAAAAGGGTTTCAAAATCCTTTTCCTCCGTGCTTGCAATGGGATATATGGTTTTATCGGGATAGGTAACGGCATTCAAATATGTATGTATGGAACCCTTGTCAAGAATGTTAAACGGGTCTTTCAAGGGATATTTTTCGGAACCGCAAAGCACGCTGTGTTCGGTAATATGTGCCAAACCCATATTGTTGTCCACGGGAGTTGAAAAGGCGACGGAAAACACTCTGTTGTTGTCATCGTTTTCCACATAAACAAGCCAAGCTCCGCATCTATGCTCATATAAATAGATTTCCGAGCTTATCTCATCTATATATTCTTTTTTTAATAGGGTGTAATTTTTCATTCTGCCTCTACTTTCTCCGATATATACTCTTTTGCCTCGTTTTTTATTTCCTCGTTGGGGTGATTTTGCGCCACATCGTTAAATAGGGTGGCAGCCTGCTCATAATCGCCCTCGTTTTGCAAAATTTTTGCAAGACGAAATTCGGAAGAGAATTTCACTTCTTCATTTCCCATACAAAAATTTCCGCATTTTTGGTAATATGTTTTCGCACCTTCATAATCGCCTCTGTCCTCTGCTTTATTTCCCAGCTCAAAGCAAGATTTTGCCGCCATGGGAAGTACGGTTTTTCTGTAGGAATTGTATGTATCAAGCGCCGATTGCGAAAAACCGTTTACCGAAAGTGCTATAAGCATATCTCCTGCCACAACGGCATTTCCCGAATCGAGAGTCGTGCGTATATCGTTAAGTGTTTTTAATCTTTGTTCAAGTTCCTGCTCTCCCGAGGTATACAGCCTTGAGCTAAGGCTTTCGTTTTCTTTGCTGAGTCTTTGTATTTCCCGTACATCATTTGCTATTTGGGTATCCTTTGAATTTATTTCAATGGTACGCTGCAAACTTAAATTGTCGTACTGTGTCTTATACCTGTTCACAAGCTCGGGAACGACAAGACAGGTACATACAAGCCCCGAAAAAAGCGCTCCGAAAAAAAAGCCCGTAATTCTGCCCGTGTTTGAACGAATTACATTTTCCGCTTTGGTGCTTTTGATCTTTTTCTCTTTTATTTCGGGTTCTCTAAGCTCAAAGCTTTTAAACTTTTCGGGCTTTAGACGTTTTAAATAATCGGTAGCGATCTCATTTTCTTTATCAACTTTAAGCACAAATTTAACATGTCTCAAAGCAGATGACAGATCGTTTCTTTGTACATAGCAAAGCGCAAGAAGATTATGTGCATCAACAAAATATCCGTTAAGCTCTATGGCTCTTTTCAGCGCCACCACAGCCAGGTCGCAATTTCCGTTTTTGGCATGCGACAGTGCTTTATTGTAGCTTTTTACAGAGGCAAATTTCTTCTTTTCCGCCTCGCTTTTTCTTATATCGTTTACATAATTGAAGGCGGGATTGTTTTTACTTGAATCGATCTTAAGAGAGTATCTCCAGCAAATTGCCGCCTCGGAAATCCTGCCTATCCTGTGATATACCAGTCCCAAAAGATTGAGTGCCTCGGGACAGTTTTTCCGAAAGCAAACGCTTTTTCTTAAATTGTGCATGGCAAGTGAATATTTGCCCTCTTTTGCAAGCTGTAAACCCTTGTTATAATAGGTGACGGCAAAGCTGTAAAGCTTCGCCGTCATCAAAACATCGTTTTCACATACCTTGCATATTCTGCCTTCGGCTTCCACGCCGCAATTAACGCAAATCATCTTTGTCCGCTCCGAGAGTTTTTTCAAAAGACTTCAATACATCCATAATATCCTCTATGTTATTGTCGTTTGACGGGTCGTCAACGCCCTCAAGCTCAGGCAAAACAGGATATTTTTCTATCTCATTTTTAAAGCTGAACATTAACCTTCCTCATTTTTCTCCGCAACTTCCGGGGAAATTTCTATTCCAAGCTCTTTAAGCTGCTTTTCCTCAACAACATTGGGAGCCTCCGTAAGAAGACAGCTTGCATCTTTAACCTTAGGGAAAGCGATAACGTCTCTTATGCTTTCCGCGCCGCAAAGAAGCATTACAAGTCTGTCAAGACCAAAGGCAAGTCCTCCGTGAGGGGGTGCTCCGAATTTGAAAGCATCAAGAAGGAAGCCGAATCTCTCTTGGGCATCCTCCTTTTCGAAGTTAAGAAGTTTAAACATCTGTTCCTGTATATCCGTTCTGTGGATACGAATACTTCCGCCTCCCACTTCACAGCCGTTTAATACCATATCGTATGCCTTTGCACGAACCTTTGACACATCTCCCGCCATATATGCATCCAAATCTTCATCCATAGGAGATGTAAAGGGGTGGTGCATTGCCACATATCTGCCCTCTTCTTCACTGTATTCAAAAAGAGGGAACTGCGTTACCCAAAGCAGATCGTAGGTATCTTTTTTTATAAGATCCAATCTCTTTGCAATATCAAGTCTTAACGCACCCAAAGCATCCCATACGACCTTATTTTTGTCGGCACAGATAAGCACAAGATCGCCCTGCTTTGCCTTTACGGCATCAACAACGGAGTTTAAGGCAGCCTCGTCGAAAAACTTTGAGATCGTGCTCTTTAAGCCTTCTTCTTTAAGCTGAATGTAGGCAAGTCCCTTTGCTCCGTAGGTTTTTGCAAGCTCAACAAGCTGATCTATCTGCTTTCTGGGCATATTTGCAAGACCCGGGGCAACTATCGCCCTTACGGAGCCGCCTGCCTCAAGGGCACCTTTGAACACAACAAAATCGGTATTCTTTATTGCATCAAGCTCCGAAATATCCTGAAGCTCCACGCCAAAACGGGTGTCGGGCTTATCGGAACCGAATCGGTCCATTGCCTCCTGCCAAGGTATTCTTCTGAAGGGCAGCTCAATATCGATGCCCTTTACTTCTTTGAATATTTTCTGCATAAATCTTTCGTTTACGGACATTACATCGTCTTCCTCAACAAAAGAAAGTTCCATGTCTATCTGCGTAAATTCGGGCTGTCTGTCGGCTCTAAGATCCTCATCTCTGAAGCATCTTGCTATCTGAAAATACTTATCGAAGCCCGATACCATCAAAAGCTGCTTGAAAAGCTGAGGCGATTGGGGAAGGGCATAGAAATTGCCTGGATGCACTCTGCTCGGCACAAGATAATCTCTTGCTCCCTCCGGAGTGGATTTTGTAAGCATAGGGGTCTCAATTTCTATAAAGCCGTTATCGCTCAGGAAATTTCTTGCCACCATTGCTATTTTATGTCTTAAAAGAATATTTTTAAGCACATTTGGTCTTCTTAAATCAAGATATCTGTATTTCAGACGAAATTCCGTGCTTACGTCCACTTTTTCGTCTACCTGAAAAGGAGGAAGCTCCGATTCGGAAAGAATTTTAAGCTCTTCTACGGCAACTTCCACCGTTCCCGTTTTCATCTTTGGATTTATGTTTTCGGGTGTTCTCGCCCTTACCGTACCGATCACCGCAATAACATACTCGCTTTTAAGCTCCTTATCCTTGGCAAGCACCTCGGGCGTGTTTACGCTCTCGTCAACTACCACCTGTATAACACCTGTTCTGTCTCTTAAAAGTATGAAATCGAAGTGTGAGAATATTCTTTTTCGGCTCACCCAGCCCATAAGTGTGACCTTTTTGCCTATCATCTCCTCGTTTACATCGGTACAATAGCAAGTTCTTTTAAGTCCGTTTAACAGCTCTCCCATGATTACTTATTCTCCTTGATCGTCTTAATTATTTCTTCGGTTATATTCGAAAGCTTCATGCTCGTTTTTTCTCCGCTTTCCATATTTTTAACGGTAACGCAGTCCGAAGCGATATCGTCATCTCCGATACAGATATTAAACTTTGCTCCTATCTTGTCGGCATACTTCATCTGCGCCTTCAAAGAGCGACCCATCGTATCGTATTCGGCTTTTATTCCCTTCAAACGCAGGCTGTAGCCGATGGAAACGGCTTTCTTTTCTCCCTGCTCTCCTATTGAAGCTATAAAAATATCGGGGGTATCTTCAATTTGGTCGTCACTGCCTTGTGCCTGTTTCAAAAGCATTATTCTTTCAAGTCCCATGGCAAAACCGACCGCACCCATAGCACTGCCGCCGCATTCTTTTATGAGGTTGTCGTATCTTCCTCCGCCGCAAACGGTACCTTGCGAACCTATTTGGTCGCTTACAAACTCAAATACTGTTTTCGTATAGTAGTCAAGCCCTCTTACTATAGAGCTGTCCACCTCAAAGGGTATCCCCATAACCGTAAGATATTCTTGTACCTTTTGAAAATGCGTCTTACATTCATCATCAAGGGAGTCAAGTACCGAGGGCGCCCCCGAAAGAGCTTTTTTACAATTTTCATTTTTGCAGTCCAAAACTCTTAAGGGATTTTTTTCATACCTCTGCTTGCAGTCTTCACACAGACAATCGAGTCTTTTTGATATAAATGTCTTAAGTGTATCGTTGTAGCGTTTTCGGCACTCATTGCATCCCAAGCTGTTTATTCGAAGGGTAATGTTCTTAAGTCCGAGCTCATTCAATATTGTGTGTGCAAGAGAAATGATTTCGGCATCCGCCTTTGCATCATACGCACCGTACATTTCCGCACCAAACTGATGAAATTGTTTGTATCTTCCCGCCTGCGGTCTTTCATTTCTGAAACAGGGAGTTATATAGAAAAGCTTTGTAGGCTGAGCATCGGATATCAAGCCGTTTTCCACAAAGGCTCTTGCAGCCCCCGCCGTTCCTTCTGGCTTAAGAGTAAGGCTTCTGCCCCCTCTGTCCTCAAAGGTAAACATTTCTTTTTGAACTATATCGGTGGTCTCACCCACACCTCTTGCAAAAAGCTCGGTATATTCAAACATAGGTGTTCTTATTTCTCCTATACCGAAGCTTTTACATACCTTTCTTACGGTTTCTTCTATCTGTTCCAAAAGAAGAACATTCTTTCCCAAAAAATCATTTGTTCCTCTGGGCTTTTTTACAGCCATTCCATTCCAACCTCTTTTCTTTGAAGCATTTCATCTATTCTTTCAATGTAGTCGGTAACACTTTTTACATTGAATATCCTGCGTATCTCATTTGTTTGATTATTAACGAGCTTTGTACTTCCACCCGCTCCCAAAGCGAGTATACTTTGCTTTTCTTCCATTATTTCCACATTGTAAAGGCACTGACAACCGGGCTTACAATAGCCCACATTTTCAAAATTTCCCACCATATTTTTCTGACGATACATATAATACGGATACATGCCCGCTTCCTTGAGTCTTTCGGCGGTCATGGTTATAATGCCGTCCATCTTTCGCACATCGGGAAGCTCATATTTTTCAAGTGTCTCTTTAAGCCTTGAAGCTCTTTTGACCGCAAGGGTATGCACCGTAATACTTTCGGGAGAGAGCCTGCAAAGTTCCTCTATTGTTCTTCTGACCTCATCTTCTCCCTCGGAGGGCAAGCCGAGTATTATATCTGTGTTGATATGCTCATGCCCTTCTTCTCTTGCGATATTGAAGGCATCGATAAACATTTTTTTATTATGCGCCCTGCCTATCAATTCAAGTGTGCTGTCGTTCAGTGTTTGTGGATTTATTGATATCCTGTTTACATTGTGAGCTTTTAGTATTTTCAGCTTCTGCCTGTTCAAAGTATCGGGGCGTCCCGCCTCAACGGTATACTCCCCGTTTATCGTAAAAGTGCCTTCAACAGCTTCAAGCAGTCTTTCAAGCTGTTCCTCGTTTAAAGATGTGGGTGTGCCTCCTCCTATATATATGCTCTCTATTTCCTTGCCTTTTACATATTTTGCGCAAAATTTTATTTCTTTTTCGAGAGCGCAAAGGTAGTCCTCCACCCGTGAGTGATACTGCTTAAGAGGATAAGCCGTAAAAGAGCAATAAAGGCATCTTGTCGGACAAAAGGGAATACCGATGTAAATACCGATTTTTCCTTTTCCGTTTTGCACTATTTCTTCTTCCGAACGTGAAACGGCACTCATAAGGCTGTACTTACTTTCCGAAACAAGATACCCTTCGGTAAGTTCCTTTTTTATAGCCTCTTCGGTCATGCCTTTTTCTCTCATTTCCGTGATCAGCTTTGCAGGCCGCACTCCGGTAAGTATTCCCCAAGGCATATATATATCCTTATGTTTTTTAAGCGCAATATAGGCACTTAGTCCTATTATTCTTTTTTTCTCCGTATCACTTTCATTGCGTAAATCGGCTGTTCCTTCCGTTTTCAATTTTCCGTTTTCGTACAAATACGAAACACAGCATTTTCCGTCATAGGATGAAACAAAAGTCAGCCCTTCTTCCGTTTTGTCCGTAAGCACATATTTTTCATTCGGATAAAACATCATCAACATAGATACTATATCGTCTTTTCTGTCGTGACCGTTTAAAATATAATAAATCATCTCAAAAGTCCGCCTGTATCTTTTTTTCCATGCCTATTATCGTTTTCGGCCCGTGTCCGGGGAAAACGGTCACATCCTCGGGAAGAGAAAAAAGCTTTTTTGTTATGCTTTCACTGAGCTGCTTCTCATCTCCGTAGGGGAAATCCGTTCTTCCTCTGCTCATAAAAAAGAGTGTATCTCCGCTAAAGAGAACACCTTCCCTCTCAAAGTAAAAACAACAGCCTCCCGGAGTATGTCCGGGAGTTTTTATCACTTTAAAATTAAGTCCTCCTATCTCAAATCGGTCATTATCTTCGGCAACTATATCATATTCAGCCTTTAACGGCCTTCCGCCCAAATAGACGGATAAATTGGCATTTTCACTTTCAGCTATTACTTGCTCGCCTGAGCAAATATACACATCGGCGCCCGTATAATCTTTTATTGCCCTTAAGGACTCTATATGGTCGTAATGACAATGAGTAAGCAAGATTGCCTTTACCTTAAGCTCATTTTTGTCTATAAGTTCTTTTATTTTGTAATCTTCTGCTCCCGGGTCTATGACCATTGCTTCATTTGTAAGCTCGTTGACCGTAATGTAGCAATTTTCATCCATACCTTGAGATACCGTTTTTAAAAGTTTCATAACTTAAAACACCCTGTCACTGTCAAGAAGTATCGTTATAGGCCCGTCATTTACAAGACTGACCTTCATATCCGCCTGAAATATCCCCGTTTGAATATGGGCGTAGCTCTGTTTGGCAAGAGCAACAAGCTGTTCAAAGCCTCTTCTTGCCTCATCGGGTGCTGCCCCCATTGAAAAACTCGGACGGTTTCCTTTTCTTGCATCGGCATATATCGTAAAATTCGGCACAAGAAGAAGAGAATATCCCTTATCCTTCAAAGAGAGATTCATCTTGCCTTCTTCATCTTCAAAAATGCGTAAGTTCAGCATCTTCGACAACATTTTTTCAAAAACGGCTTTGTCATCTCCCGTATTTATGCCTATAAGGGCAAGTATTCCGTTTTCAATTTCGCCCGCGGGCTCTCCGTCCGCAACCACACTTGCCCTGCTGACTCTTTGTAATACCGCTCTCATCTTGCCGCTCTTTCTATTCTTTCCACTCCTGAGATCTTCATTATCTTATTGCATATAAATTCCAACTGAGATCTGCTTCTTATTTTTATGGCTATATCCACAAATGACTGATTTCCCTTACCTTTTTTACCTATTACATTCATGACCTGTATGCCCTCATCAACCATTATCTTAAGAACATCTATTGTAAGGGGAGTTTCGTTGTTTACCGAGAATATTCTTATATCTGCCTCGAAATTTACCGCTATCGGTTCATTATCCGCGCCCACAGTCCATTCCGCTTCAAGAAGCCTTGCCCTTTCATCCTCGGAAAGGTTGATAATATTCACGCAGTCGGTCCTGTGTATGGAAACACCTCGTCCTCTTGTTACAAAGCCGACTATTTCATCTCCGGGTACCGGAGCACAGCATTTTGAAAAACGCACATCGGCATCCCCAACACCTTCAATGTAAACTCCGCTTTTGGTTTTCTTTCTTGAAGCTTGACCCGATGAATCGATCTGTGCTTTAAGAGCATCCTCCTGCTCTTTAAGAAGCTGTTCGGCAGTTTTCTTTCTTTTTTCCTCTTCTTTATATATATCAAGGAGTTTGTTTACTATCTGCCCTTCCTTAAGGCCTCCGTGTCCCACCGCGGCACACATGGAATCCCAATCCTTGAAGCTGTAGCGTTCAAGCACGGCTCTTACGGCTCTTTCGAGCATCAATTCCTCAATGGGGTAGCCTTTTTTCTTCGCCTCGGCCTCTATAAGTTCCTTTCCGCGCTGTACGTTGTCTTCCTTGTTTATCTTTTTGAACCACTGATTTATTTTGGAGCGTGCCTGACTTGTCTTTACGAATTTAAGCCAGTCTCTGCTCGGGCCTTTGGTGTTTTGGCTTGTCAGTATCTCTACTCTGTCACCGTTTTTTATAACGTATTCAAAAGGAACGATTTTTCCGTTTACCCTTGAACCTATCATTTTGTTGCCCACGGCGGAATGTATCGCATAGGCAAAATCCACGGGAGTGGAGCCGTCAATAAGGCTTATGACCTCTCCTGATGGTGTAAAACAGAATACCGTGTCGTTAAAGGCATCAAGGTCGGTCTTTATGGTCTCCATAAATTCCTTATTGTCGGACATATCTCTTTGCCATTCAAGTATACGCCTGAGCCAGTTCAGCTTCACATCCTCACTGGTATCCTCTTCGCCGTTTACCATTCCCCTTTTATACTTCCAATGGGCGGCAACACCGTATTCGGCTGTTTTGTGCATTTCGTAGGTCCTTATCTGTATTTCAAAAACCATACCCTCCGGGCCTACAAGAGTGTTGTGAAGAGACTGATACATATTTGCTTTCGGAAGGGCTATATAGTCCTTAAAGCGTTTAGGTACGGGGGTGTACGCCTCGTGGACCAAACCCAAAACTCCGTAACAGTCCTTTACACTGTTTACAAGCACTCTGACCGCAAACAGATCGAAGATCTGGTCTAAGGTCTTGTGCTGATTTTTCATTTTCTTGTATATACTGAAAAAATGCTTGGGTCTGCCGTAAACGGTACATTCAATTCCGTTGTCGGCACACTTTTTTCTTATTTCATCTACTATTCTTTCTACATATTTTTCTCTTTCGGACTGCTTTCTGTGTATCTTGTCGGCAAGGTCGTAGTAGGCCTCGGGATCGAGATAACGCAAGCAAAGATCCTCCATTTCGGTCTTTATTTTCGAAATACCGAGTCTGTCGGCAAGAGGTGCATATATGTCAAGGGTCTCCTGCGCCTTCTCTTTCTGCTTTTCGGGAACCATAAACCCGAGGGTACGCATATTGTGAAGACGATCGGCTATTTTTATAAGAATAACTCTTATATCCTTTGCCATGGACAGGAACATTTTTCTGTAGTTTTCCGCCTGAACTTCTTCTTTTGAGGAATATTGTATTTTTTCAAGCTTTGTCACTCCGTCAACAAGCAATGCCACATCATCATTAAAAAGCTCCGCAATATCCTCTATTGTATACTTTGTATCCTCCGCCACATCATGCAGTATACCTGCGACAATACTTTCAATGTCAAGTTCAAGCTCTGCCAATATTTTTGCAACACAAAGGGGGTGAATGATATAGGGTTCACCGGATTTTCTCTTCTGTGTTCCGTGTGCCTGACTTGCAAGCTTGTAAGCCTTTTCTATCATGGAAAAATCCTTTTCGGGATGATAGCTCCTTACTTTGGTCATAAGTTCTTTGTAGAGAGAATCCACTTGTTCTTCCACACTGTGTTCATTATTTTCGGACACACTCACTATTCCCTTGTCGGTAACTATGTCTTTCCTTAATTCATCCATGATTTTCACCTCCTTAAAAATTATCGTATAAATCAAAAAATTATCTCTTATTTTATTACAAAACGAGTAATAATACAAGAAAATTTTTCTTATTTCCCATATTTCCTATATTGTGTGACCATTTTACGGCTATGTGTTAAGCCTATAATTTTTCGGAGGCGCCGACAGGAAACAAAAAAACAAAGCAAAAAGCCGCTCCCAAAGGAACGGCTAAGTTGTAAAATTCAGACCGATTTCGAACTTTTATGATTATTCTCTTGCCTTTATGCCCGTATTTATAAACTTATCGTGTATTACCTCCGCAGCTCTGTCCGCATCCTTCTCATCTACAAGAAGGGAGATCTTTATTTCGGAGGTTGAGATCATTCTTACATTTATATGTGCATCGAAGGTCGCCTCAAAGAGCATTGCCGCAACACCTGAATTTGTTGCCATACCCGCGCCGACAACCGAAACCTTTGCAACTTCCGTATTTGTTTTAACCTCTGAATAACCCAAGGAATCCTTGTTTTCTTCAAGTATGGCAATGGTCTCCTTGAAGTCGTCTCTTGTTACGGTAAAGGAAATATCCTTTGTATCGCTTCTTCCTATAGACTGGATGATAAGGTCCACGCTTATTTTCTTTTTGCTTAAAAGAGAGAACAGCTTAAATGCCGTGCCGGGCTCATCCTTAAGACCGATAAGAGCTATTCTCGCAACATTTTTATCTACGGCAACGCCGCTGACCAACATTTTTTCCACTTTTGCTTCCTCCTTAACAACTGTTCCCTCCGCATCGGACATAGATGAGCGAACAACAAGATTTACATTATATTTTTTTGCAAGCTCTACGGAGCGGTTGTGAAGGACCTTTGCTCCGAGAGTAGCAAGTTCAAGCATTTCGTCATAGCTTATTTCGTTTAATTTGACCGCACCCTTTACAATACGGGGATCGCAGGTGTAAACACCGTCAACATCGGTGTATATCTCGCACACATCCGCGCCAAGTTTTGCCGCAAGGGCAACAGCCGAAGTATCCGAGCCGCCTCTTCCCAAAGTGGTAACGTCAAGATTTCTGTTTATTCCCTGGAAGCCCGTTATGATAACAATATTTTTGTTATCAAGCTCATTTTCTATTCTTTCAACGGAAATATTCTTTATTCTCGCATTTGAATGTGTTGATGTGGAATAAATGTTGCATTGAAAAGCATTAAGAGATACTACCGGATAACCCATCGCCTCTATTGCCATTGCCATAAGCGCTACGGACTGTTGCTCTCCCGTTGCAAGAAGCATATCCATTTCTCTTTTGCTTGCGTTGGGGTTGATCTCATTTGCCTTTTCTATAAGCTCATCTGTTGTGTCACCCTGAGCACTTAATACAACTACGACCTTATTTCCTTCTTTGTAGCTTTTAACTATGGTGTTTGCCACTCTTCTTATACACTCGGCATCGGCAACGGAGCTGCCGCCGAATTTTTTAACTATCAGCATATTTCCTCCACTACAATTACATTCTTAATTTCCTTTACACCTTCTGCTTTTCCGAGCTCTTCTATTTTACCGCAAACAACTCCTTGTGCTTCTTTTTGGGAAATAAACACAAATTCGTCATTTTTGGAAGGAAGAGTCGTAAATTCGGATACGCCGAAAATGTTCTTTACGGCTGTTTTTGCCTTTTCCGTATCTGAAGCGATAACTCTTATCAGCTTACTTTCCACAAGCTCGCTTGTGTCGCTTAAGACCTGTTTTTCCTCGGTCCATGCTGTGTAAATGTTCTTTTTGTATTTAACAAGCTCAACAACATCACTTACCACTGCCGAAGCTGTAGCGCTTTTACCTGCGCCCTGTCCGTAAAACATAACCTCGCCAAGCATATTTCCGGTAACGGATATTGCGTTAAATACATCCTTTACGGCATACAAGGGGCTGTTCGGATAAACCAAAGTGGGAGCAACTCTTGCCCACACCTTTTCTCCTTCAAATTTTGCCGAACCTATAAGCTTTACCGAAGCTCCGAGTGCCTTTGCATATTCCATAACGGTCTTGGATATTTTCGTGATACCCTCTGTGGGAATTTCCGTAAAGTCTACCTTTTTACCCGTTACCATAGAAGCTAAAATAGCTATTTTTCTGCAGGCATCATGTCCTTCCACATCTGCCTCGGGATTTCTTTCGGCATAGCCTTTTTGCTGTGCATCGGCAAGCACGTCCTCATATTCCATATCGTCATCGCCCATTTTAGTGAGCATATAGTTTGTGGTACCGTTTAAAATACCCTCTATTTTCAAGACCTTATCACAGGTTATACATCTGTTGAGAGGTCTTATTATGGGAATACCGCCTCCGACACTTGCCTCAAAAAGGAAGCTTACATCATTTTGTTTTGCAATGCTCATAAGTTCATCGCCATGTGCCGCAACAAGAGCTTTGTTTGAAGTACAAACGCTCTTTCCCGCAAGCAAGGAGCTTTTTACAAAGTCGTATGCAGGCTTTATTCCTCCCATTACCTCAACAACAACCTCTACTTCGCTGTCGTTCAGTATATCGTCAAAGTTGTGGGTGAGTATATTTTGCACGGGATCTCCGGGAAAATCCCTCAAATCAAGCACATACTTTATTTCTACCTTTTCACCCGAATTTTTGCTAACTATCTCGTTGTTTGTATTTATGACCTCCACAACACCCGAACCTACGGTGCCGTAGCCCAAAACAGCGATCTTTGCCACGTACATCACTCCCTTGCTATAATTTTGAGGGCAATTACTCCCTCAATTGCGGCAATTTCTTCCATAAGAGAGGATATGTCCGGCTCTCCCACGGAAATACTTACAGTAACATTTGCAATTTTGTTTATCGGTATGGTCTGATTTATTGTCAGTATATTCGCTCCGGAAGATGAAATTACATTGAGTACGTTTGAAAGAACTCCTTTTTCATCCATAAGCCCCAAAGCAATTATAACGGTTTTTCCGATACTGCTGTCGGAAGTCTCGAAGATATGGTCCTTATACTTATAGTAAGCTGTCCTGCTTATACCCACGGTTTCAAGCGCCTTGCTCACCGACGGGAATGCACCGCTTTCCATCATGCTTTTTACCTTCATGACCTTGACAAATATTTCGGGCAAAACCCTTTTATCAACAACATAAAATTTTGTTTCTTCCGACATAATTTGTACTCCATTCAAAAACAAATGTTTGTCGGTAACGAATAATATCATATTTGTTTTAGGATGTCAAGGCAGATTATTTGATAAAAATTTATTTATGTTGAAATCGTATATTTTTCGTGCTATGATAAACGATAAGTTGTGTATTTTAACAAACTAAGGAAGTCCCTCGCTTCTAAAGCGGGGGTGCTTACTTAAAATTCAGTGGGATCTTGGGCTCCCACTGAATTTGGAATTGCTTGCAATTCCGTTGGTTATGAGTATGTAGCAGAAATTTATTTCTGCGGAATACGAATATCATTGACAAGTAAAAAACTATGAAAGGAAAAAATATGTCTTTAATACTGTCACCTTCTCTTCTTTCTGCCGATTTCACAAAACTCGGAGAACAGATAAGAATAATGGAAAAATGCGGAACGAAATACTTTCATGTGGATGTTATGGACGGCATATTTGTGCCCAACATATCCATTGGTATACCCGTTATAAAGAGCCTCAGAGGTTTTACCGACAGGGTGCTTGATGTACACCTTATGATAGACCGTCCGGAAAGATATATTGAAGCCTTTGCAAATGCAGGTTCCGATATTATCAATATTCACATTGAAGCCTGTTCATGTGTTGAGGAAACACTGAAAAAAATAAGGGAACTCGGAAAAAGCCCCGCATTGACAATAAAACCGAAAACAAGCTGGAAAGAAACCATTCCCTACCTTCATCTTGTTGATATGGTGCTTGTAATGAGCGTTGAACCGGGTTTCGGAGGACAGAGCTTTATCGAAAGCACTCTTGAAAACGTTAAAGGTCTATACTCGTACAAGCAAAAAAACGACCTATCATACGACATTGAAATTGACGGAGGAATAAACAAGGATACCCTCCCCAAAGCACTTGAAGCGGGTGTAAACATCGCTGTTGCCGGCAGTGCCATTCTTTCAAAGGGAAGCATTGAAGATAGGATAGCGGAATTCAACGAAATATTTAAACACTATGAATAAAGCGGTGGTTGTTGCCGGAGGCTCATGCAAATGCATCGACCTTCTTAAACAAAAAAGTAAAAATGCCTTTATTGTCGCCTGTGACAGCGGTATCGGGCATTGCAAAGCGGCCGATATCGTTCCGAATGTGATTATAGGAGACTTTGACTCGGCAAAAAAAGAGGATATTGCTTTTTTCGATTCATTAGGCATTGAAAGGAAAACGTACCCAACGAAAAAAAATGCCACTGACAGCGAGATCGGTCTTGATATCGCTTATGAACACGGCTATTCGGAAATATACTTTTTCGGTGCAACGGGAAGCAGACTTGACCATAGTCTGACAAATATACATCTGCTCGCCAAATATCTAAAAAAGGGAGCAAGTGTCACAATAATAAACGAAAACAACGAAATAACCGCATTTTCGGGCACTTTTACCGCAAATGTCAAAACGGGAGACACTCTTTCCCTTATCCCCTTTACGCAAACAGTAAAGGTGAAGTACACAAAAGGGCTTTTATATCCCGTAAAAGACAAAAAAATGTACATTGACTCATCCCTTGGCAACAGCAATGTTGCAGGTGATGACAGGGTCGAAATAGAGCTTGAAAGCGGCATTATGCTTTTTATGAGGTGTAAGGATATATGAAAAATGTAATATTGGGAGTAACCGGCTCCATAGCTGCCTATAAAGCGGCAGAGCTTGCCCACACATTAACCAAGTCGGGCTTTAACGTAAACGTGATAATGACAAAAAATGCAACGGAAATAATAGCCCCTCTCACATTTGAAAGGCTTACTAACAACAAATGCATAACCGACACCTTTGAAAGAGCCATAAATTACGATGTTAAGCATATTTCTCTTGCAAAAAGTGCCGATGCGGTAATAATTGCCCCCGCAACGGCAAATATCATAGGAAAAATAGCTTGCGGCATTGCCGATGATATGCTCTCAACGACTGTCATGGCGTGTACCTGCCCGATATATATTTCCCCTGCGATGAATTCGGCAATGTATTTAAACCCGATAGTACAAAGAAATATGAATACTCTATCGGAACTCGGCTATCACATGATAACCCCCGACACGGGTCTTCTTGCCTGCGGAGATGTGGGAATAGGAAAAATGCCCTCCCCTTCGTTTTTGGCGGAGATAATATACAGAGAACTCAATTACAAGAAAGATCTGTCGGGAAAGAAAGTGCTTATAACTGCCGGTGCCACCTGCGAAGCCATCGATCCCGTGAGATACATTACTAACAGATCCAGCGGAAAAATGGGATTTGCCCTTGCAAAAGTCGCCATGCAAAGAGGCGCCGATGTGACGGTAGTTGCAGGACATACCGATATTGCCCCTCCCCCTTTTGTCGAAACGGTCAATATACGCAGTGCCGAAGAAATGTATAACGAGGTGACCAAACGCTTCGACAATGTGGATATTGTTATAAAAGCAGCCGCGGTTGCCGATTACACTCCCTTGACCGTTGCCGACAACAAACTTAAAAAATCCGACAGCGAACTGTCTATACCTTTAAAAAGAACAAAGGATATTCTCGCCTACCTCGGAGAACATAAGAAAAATCAATTTCTTTGCGGCTTTTCCATGGAAACGGAAAATATGCTTGAAAATTCAAGGAAAAAGCTTGAAAAGAAAAATCTTGATATGATATGCGCAAACAACCTGAAAACAAAGGGAGCGGGCTTTGCGGGAGATACAAACGTAATAACCATAATTACGAAAGACGAAGAAAAGCAGCTTGAAATAATGACAAAAACTCAGGCAGCGGAAAAAATACTCGATACCATCGTTGAAATGCTAAAATAAAAACAGAGTTTTTATTTTCACACAAAAAGGGCCGTGAAGAAACAATAATTATCTTCGCAGCCCTTTTTTTTGAATATGTTTTATTTTTCTTTAACGGGAATGCAGACCATCCAATCCGCATATTTGCCCAAAGCTCCCATAAAAAACATCATAATATCTCCCGATTCGCAAAAATTGTTTTCTTTTAAAAATTTTTCTTTTCTTCTTTTAAAATCTTCCGCATATGGTGTTTGCTTTTTAAAGTCGTTTATAAACTCCGACGGATAGCTAAACGAACCGTAAACACATTTTTGCATTGGGTAGTACAGTATATATTTGTCATTTTCAAACATTTCGTGCAATCCGACACGGTCAATATCCATCTCTTTTATGACCCAGCCGAGATTTGGAAGTATATTTCCCTTTTTCAAGTCCTCTTGTCTGTAATACATAATACTCTGAACCTCGGGAGCGGCATACATAAAATCCGATATTGTCTTTAAACGTTCTTTTTCCGACAGCAACTTTTCCCCCTCGCTGTAAAGCACATAATAAACAGGCGGACAATCCATTACGGTAAATCCCTCACCTAAATTTTTACATACGTCTATCATTTGGATATTGTCCTTTAACCAATGCCTTAAAAATTTGAGGCGCTGTATCTTTTCATCAAGCTCGTTAAGCTTAATTTGGGCAATCTCCATTATTTCCGTATCCGACTTACCTTCAAAGCTTTCTATTTCTTGATGAGTAAATCCGCATTTTCTTAACAATCTTATAAGCCCTATTTTTATTATGTCGCCTTGGGTGTAGCTGCGATATCCCGACTCTACGCTTTTATCGGGCGTAATATATCCGTTTTTTTCGTATCTTCTTATAGTGTTGGTGGTTACCCCTAAAACCTTCGCAAGGTCATTTGTCTTATACTTCACAAATATCACCCCTCTTTTTACGATTATATCACAGAATAACGAAAACATAAAGAAAAACTCGGATCTGATACAAAGAAAAAAAATAAAAAACACTCTTGACTGCTACATTATGTCACAGTTTATAATCCCCTATAAGCAGACAAAACGACTGAATAAACGGGCAAATGCAGGCTTATTACAGCGTGTTGTTTCAAAAAAATTTAAGAGGAGGAATTCAAATGTCAAAAGACAGAAAAAAGCGGTTCCGCGGTGTGGCGGCATTGTTTGTATCCTTATCAATGATACTTTCATCAAGCCCCTTACAGATGTTCGCTGCAGACACAATTACCCAAGGTGATTGGCAAATAACGAACACAGGTTCAAGCGGAATTGCAAAACTCGGTGATTTGGGATTTACATATTACAGTCCCACTACCGATCTTACCTATGGTGCAAGCGGCGGCAAGGATTATGTTCGTTCCAACAACACAAACGGCTCGGCATCAAACGGTATTGTCGTTACCAAAGACAAATCCTACTGCGATTTCAAAGCCCCGAGCGACGGTACGCTCACGGTTTATGTCGGTAACGCATCAAGCAAGCAAGGCTATGTAAGCAAAACCGATACAAACGGTACGTCTACCGCAGTAGGACAGTTTGTTCCCGGTGCAAACGGAGATTACGACAATGATGAAATGACCGTAACCCAAGGCACAACATGGGCTACCGTTAATATCGAAACCGAAAAAGACAACACATATTATTTTACCTTAAGCGGTTCAAAAATGTTCTGCTACGGCGCGGAATTTGCCCCTTACACAAATCTTTCGGGTACAATAAACGACAGTTTCGGATTAAACGGTTACGAAATAAAACTTGTAAATAAGGAAACGAGAAAAAGTATAAATGCCGATGTTTCGGGCAATACATACTCCGCAACCGTTAAGCCCGGCGAATATTCGGCGGCTTTAACAGGCTCAAACGCTATAAACTACGCTATATCAAGCGATACAAGGCTTGTAAGTGTTGAATCGAGCGAAACTGTAGAGCCTAAAGCTCAGACACATAACTTTACTATCGAAGAAAGCTTATCCTACAAAGTAAGCGGTACTCTTTCGGGAATAGAAAACGTTCCTTCGGATATGAAACTTATATTTGTACCCGAAGACACAGCATCACATGAAAATGCGGAAGCCGAAATAAGCGGCATGAGCTATTCGGCACAACTTGTGGCAAATGAAAACTACACCTTAAAACTTGAAGGTGCAAAAGACTATGAGTTATCGGAAGAAGTTGTTGTTTCAAACGACAACGAAAATGCGGTAACAAAAGATGTTTCATTTAAGGAAGTAGGAAGATATGATGTAACGGGCGGTTTTATCGTACTCGGCGATCACCGCGGAGAATATAAAACAGCTCCCGTTTCTCCTGCCGCTGTCAAATTTACTAATGTAGATGACAAGTACGAATATACAGGCAGCATCTCGGACGGCAAGTACAATGTTGCATTAAGAAACGGTTCTTACATTGCAAGCGTTACGGCAGACGGTTATTCAACTTCAACTCACATAGTTGTGGATAATAATGTTCTGACACGCGATATTCTTCTTAAAGACACAAGTAAAAAAGAAGTTTCTTATACAGATACCGTTTATGTAGGTGAAGACAAAGAGTATAAAACCATTCAGGCGGCTGTTGATGCCGTAGCGGCTATGACCGGAAGAGATGAGAAAAGAGTAACCATAAAAATCGCTCCCGGAACATATCGTGAACAGGTAGTTGTAAACACACCTAATATTACTCTTGAAAGCGAAAGCGGCAACAAAAACGACACCAAAATAACATGGTACTACGGTATCGGTTATAAGTATTACAGCTGTGTTGACAGCCTTTACGACCCTTATGCCGACTATGACAAGTTTGAAAAAGGCAGTGCGGTAAAATACTGGGGTTCCGCTGTTATAACACAGGCGAAAGCAACAGGCTTCAGAGCCAAAGGCATTACTTTTGAAAATTCTTTCAACAAATATATGACAGATGAAGAAATGGAAGACGGCGCAGAGCCCGACGGTCTTCAGGCTATAAATGTTGCAAGAAAAGAAACAACAAATGTTGACAACAGAGCCTCTACGGAAAGAGCTGCCGCACTTGTCAACTATGCGGACAAAACAGAATTTTCAGATTGCTCATTCATAGGCAGTCAGGACACACTTTACACCTGTAATGTAGCTTACGATGCGTATTATAAAAACTGCTACATTGAAGGTCAGACAGATTTTATCTACGGCAACGGCGATGTTATCTTTGATGGTTGTGAAATAAATTTCTGCGGTTATGACGGATCGGAAGCAGCGGGCTACTTAACGGCAAACAGCTGCTCTCAGGCTTATATGGCAACCGATGGTTATATTTTCAGAAACTGCTATATTTCTTACAATGCACAAAGAGATACTACCCCCGGTTACTTCGGCAGAATGTGGGGCGACAGTGCAAAGGTCGCATTTATCAACACAAAGCTTCAGCAAAGCGATATGATAATTGCTGACGGCTGGACGGCAATGAGCGGCAACAACCCCACTTCGGACAAGGTAACACTTGTTGAATACAACACAACATACAACGGCACAAAAGCAGATACATCAAAGCGTGTTGCAGGCGTTAAGGATACACTTGACGTAAGTAAATATTCGGTTGAAAGCGTATTTATCGCAAACGGCTGGACACCTGCTTACTACACACCCGAGACAGATACAAAGCCCGAATTCAAGGTTGACCCCGCCTTTACATCAAACGGCGACCTCAACACACCTAACCCGGGCGAAACAGTTACAGTAGGCTACGAGCTTGGCCAAGAGTGGGCTGCAAACGATGCATCAACCATTGATTGGTATGCGGTAAACGAAAACTTCGACAACACAAGCCTTGAAACTATATTAAAGAGTGCAACACTTTTAAGATCAACATCAGCTGTCAGCACAAATAAACTCCAAATCCCCATGGAATGTGCGGGCAAGTTTTTAATGGCAGTTGTAACACCTATGACACTTAACGGACTTTCGGGCGATGCCAAATATATCATCGACACCGAAAAGACCGTAAGCAGCAACTGGTCAGACCCCGACAATCAGGGCAGTATCGCTCCGGGTTCGGGCATAAATATCTATCTTGCGGGCGACTCCACCGTTAAGGACTATTCCGCAGCAGGTATCTATAACGGCGGCAAGATACTTTCCGCAGGCTCTTGGGGCGAGTTTTTACAGGCATTCTTCGATGAAAAGTATGTTACGGTAAACAATTACGCACAGGGCGGCAGAAGCGTTCGTTCTTTCATGAACGAGGGCAAACTTGACACAATAATCAAAAATATAAAAGCAGGCGATTATCTCCTTATTCAGTTTGGTCATAACGACTGTGCAAACGGCGCAAGCTACTATCAGGAAAGATTTGTACCCCTTTACACAAAGGATGCACAACCTACAAGCAAGAGCTCGGGCTTTCCTACGATAAAACCCGTTGAGAGTATGAAGAGCGAAACTCCTTCAGCACTGGTAAGTCAGTATGGCAATACATACTACGCTTGGGACTGCGGCGCAACATACAAGGGCTTTATTCAGTATTACATTGACGAAGCACTTGCAAAAGGTGCAATACCCGTGGTTGTATCTCCGGTAGCAAGACTTTACTATCAAGATGGCAAAATAAAAGCTCATCATGATGCAAATATGACCGATTATGCACCCACACTTGATTTCCTTACGGAAAATGATGCTTATGTAACGGCTTGTAAGGAAGTATACGAAGAAAACAAAGAAAAAGGCGTACTTTACATTGACGCTTTCAACATTACAAAAACAATGTACGAAGACGCTTACACAGCTTGCGGCAGTGACGCAAACGGTGTTGCGGCAATGGATTTGGGCGATAAAACTCATTCAAACAAAACAGGCGGCGTTATTCAGGCAGGTCTGATCGCAAAATTCATTCAAGATAGCGATATCTCCCTTTCACCCTACGTTGTACAACCCACAAAAGTGTATGGCGAGGAAACAAGCGGCGAATATATCTTCACCATAGATAAAAACGGTATATTCACTGCAAAAGACAAGAATTTAAAAGAAAACTCCTATTGGACAAAAATGGGACAGAACCTCTTTGACTCCATAGGCGGCAAGGAATCGGTCCCCGCAAAAGAAGTTTCACTTAACTTTGCAACAGACGATGCGTTCGCTATGTATGAGACAAACGCAGCCGATACATTTACAGACGGCGTTCTTTCGGGCGTTTACACAAACGAAAAAGGTGTTGAATTTGAAGCAAGCGTTTATGCAAACTCAATTCAATATTACAACAGTACCGCAAAATACGGCACAAAGATAAATGTAGGCAAGCCTTTATTCAGCTTTACGGCTGAAAATGCGGCAAACTATACTGTTACAACAAAGGCGGGCACAGGCAGCGGTACGGTTGCTCTTTACTCCGATGCAGAGTGCAAAAACGAAGTTGCCTCCGCAACCGTAGGCGAAAACATCACTTACAAAAAAACCTCCGATACAAGCCAAACACTTTACTTCGCCGCAAAGGAAGCAAACAACCTCTACTTTGCCGAAGCAACAATTTCTTATGAAATACCGAAAGTATTAAGCCTCGATTTTAAAGACGAGACCGTTATGAAGCTTTATGAAGACGAAGCAACTTACACAAACGGTATCTTCAGCGGCGAATATTCAAACGCAGACGGAGATACATTCAGCGCTTCAATTATTCAAAGCGGTATCCAATACTACAACCATCAGGCACAATACGGCACAAAGGCAACTCCGAAGATGCCGTTGTTCGCCATAACACTTACCGACAAGGGTATGTATACCTTTGATGTTTCTGCAGGCACAGGCAGCGGCACGGTCGATCTTTACAAAGATGCGGACTGTACGGAAAGTGTTGTAAGCAACAGTGTTCCCGGCAGCGTTATCTACAAAAAGAAAACAGAAGGTTCGGAAACACTCTATTTTGCAACATCAACCGCCAATAACCTCTATGTTTCGGAAGTAAAGCTTACAAAGAGCGAACTTAACGATGAAACAAAAATAGTTTTTAAAGGCAACATTGACGGAATCGAAAACGATGACACGAATGTTGAACTTACATTAAAAGGATCTACCGAAACTGTGAAGATATCGGCAGATGACTACACAACAAAAGGAACGGAGCTTATTGTTGGCGAGACCTACGAAATAAGCGCGAAAGGTGATAAGGGTGTCTACACGGGCACATCCATAGTAACAGACGAAAGCGGCAAAGCAGACCTTATTCTTTCAAGAATAGTATTTGACTTCCCGTTTGATTTCATGGATTACTACGATGATTACAAAGTATATCTTGATGCTATGGGCTACGGAAACGGCGATGTAACGGATGCTTACAGCGGCATTACCGCTCACCATGCAGGTATCGTTCAGACAGACGCTTACAAGCAGTATGGTGTTAAGACAAATTCCAACGATATCATTTCCTTTACCTCGAAGGAAAACGGTACCGTAAAGGTAAGCCTTGATATTTCCGTAAGCAGCAATGACACGCTTGTACTTAAAGTAAACGGCACACAATACGGCGAAGCGGTGTCCGCTTTACAAGGCGAAGTTGTAGAGCTTGTTGCAAATGTAAGCAAAGGTGACCTTGTAACCGTAAATACTCCCACCCGTTCTAACCTTTGGTTTAAGAGTATAACAGCAACCTATGAACAAAGCGATATTTCCGAAACATCCACCGAAAGTTCGACAGAGTCGGCCACGGAAACCTCAACGGAAAAATCAACAGAAACTTCCACAGAAAACACACCGTCAAATGAATTTGCTCCCATGGCAAACCTTGATGCCGACGGAAACGGCATAGTATTTGCAGCCGCCATTGATTCACTTAACTACAAAGAAGTAGGTTTTATTTTTGAATTAGACGGCAAGCAAGTACGCAGAAGCACAAAGACGGTTTATTCAACCGTTGAAGGAAGTAATTATTCTGCGTCGGATATGGGCGGAAGATATATGTATGCTTTCACGATAGATGATATAACTGAGAGCAACTTCGGTGCGAAGATCAAAGTTACACCTTATGCCGTAACTTTCGGCGGTAAAATAACTCTTGGTCAAAGCAGAGAATACAGCGTTGATTCTTTATCGCAAATAATACCTATGAGTATTGATGACAACGGCAGCAACGCAGTTTCAAGCGGTGTTTCCGTTCTCGAAACAACAGCCGTTTCAAAAGATTCGGGCGAGCCTGTTGATGATGCAAAAAGTACGGACTACACATCAGGCGAAACCATCTTTGCCTCGGACGAAACGTTAAGCGGAAGTGCTCTTGTTATTGAGCGGGAGGTGCAAAAATGAACAAAAAATCATATACAAGCCCTGTTTTAACAATAATAACCCTAAGTTCAAACGATATTATTACCGCAAGCGGTTTGGTATTCGGCGGAGAAAAGGGGAAATCAAACACAGAAAGCTTTGATTCCCTTTTTAAATAAAATCCTCTTCTAAGAAACCACTGATTAAGGTTAAAAAAGGACTTTTTCAATTAACATTGGAAAAGTCCTTTTTGTATGCATTATTAAGGAAACACTGATTAACTTAGTTTGTTAAATACTACGAATGTAATAATTATTATAATCTATATCAGTTGAATAGTCAATCAAAAAGTAATATATAAATGCAAAAGCTCTATTGACAAGTGACCTATCGTTCGCTATAATGAATACAACAAGTGAACGATAGATCACTTATTGTATTGGAGGTAATTATGGCAAAAGATACAAAGGAAAGAATACTTGATGAGGCACTAAGGCAATTTTCGCAAAAGGGCTTTGACGGCACAAATATCCGTGAGTTAACTGCTTCGTTGGGGCTTGTGAAATCTTCAATGTACAAGCACTTCAACAGCAAAGAGGAGATCTGGAACTCGCTGCTGGACAAAATGATCGCTTATTATAACGAACGTTTCGGCTCTGCCGAGAATTTGCCGTCCATACCTGATTCGCTTGAGGGGCTTGTTGCTATGACGATGAATATGGTCGATTTTACTGTACACGATAAGCGTGTAGTAATGACAAGGAAACTCCTGTCGATCGAGCAGTATCGTGATGAACGTGCAAGTCAGCTTGCAACAAAGCATTTTCTGACGGGTCTGACCGAGATGTTCACACATATTTTTGAGGGTATGATGAACAATAACCTGCTTCGGCGTGATGACCCGAATATGCTTGCATTTGCCTATACTGCACCGATTTCGGCACTGATACATCTTTGTGATCGTGAACCCGAGAAAACCGAGGAAACGATCAAGCAGATCGAGGCGTTCAGCCGTCATTTTGTCAAAACATATGCAGCACAAGATCAAGAGGGATAAACCATGAGTAGGAGGTTTGTCTTACATTCTGTATGTAAGCAACAGACAGTTGCTTGTGTGGTATTATGATCTGTATTATGATATTGAAGAGGTGATAATATGGAAACAAAAAATATAATTCAAGAACTGCGAATAAAGAACGGTATGTCACAGGAAGAACTTGCAAACCGAATCTTTGTTACACGGCAGGCAGTAAGCCGTTGGGAAACAGGTGAAACAGTCCCGAATACGGAAACGCTGAAATTACTTTCTGAACTGTTTAATGTGTCCATCAATACACTGCTCGGTTCTCCGAGAAAGCTGATCTGTCAGTGCTGCGGAATGCCGCTTGACGATAGCATTATCAGTCACGAGAAAGACGGCTCACTTAATGAGGACTACTGCAAATGGTGCTATTCCGACGGCAAATATATGTACAGCAATATGGACGATCTGATCGAGGTATGTGTGAAGAATATGGTAAGTGCCGAACATTCCGAGAAAGAAGTCCGAGAATATCTGAAATCGGCTTTGCCGCAGCTTGACTACTGGAAGCGATATGATCAACTTTCGGACGGCGGAGAGTTTGAAAAATTCAAGCAAACGCTGATTGCCGAGATCAACGCATTGCAGATAGAGGGTATGCCGAAACTCAATAAACTGAATGCTCTTGTTGGTAGCTTCGTCAATCTGCCCTACAGACTGCCAAACGGGAATACCGTGAAATTTCTTGACGATAACACGACCTATCTTGGCAACCAACTTGAAAGCGAGTTCGGAGGTGAACGCTGTTTCGGCGTGCTGGCGAATATGGATTTTATTCTGGTCTGCACCTATGAAAAGGACGGCAAGGCCCCCGAACTTGTCATTTACAAAAAGCGATAACAACAAAAATTATGGAGAAATGACTTTTGCCCAATAACCTCATAAATAAGATAAAATGATAATTCAGAGGAGATGAAAAATGAGCGTAAGAGAAATCGCGCCAAAGGAAACAACAAGGGCAACAGCATATAAATTATGGATGAAAGCACCAAACCCTATGGTGACGTTCTTTAAGACATTTGACGTAATGCCGCTTATAAACAAGAGCAAAACCGACGGGATGAAATTTAATATGCTTCTTGATTATTGCATAGGAAAAGCAGCAAGCACGATCAAAGAATTTTATATCCTGCCTGTCGGCGATAAGCTTATGCAATATGATAAAATCGCAGTCAATACGATCGTAAAAAACAAAGAAGGCGAAGTAAGTTCCTGTGACATTGCCTACACGGATGATATCGAACTATTCAATGCAGATTATCTGCAATATACCAAACAAGTCCATGATAGCTGTTCCGATCACGATTTATCGGAAAATTACATGGTTATCGGTACATCTGCCATTGTAGAGACAGAGATAGACGGTGCTGTCGGAATGTACAGCGGCATTTTCAATAATCCGTTCATGATATGGGGCAGATATAGGATAGACGGCGACAAAGCATTATTGCCTGTTTCTTTTCAGTTTCATCATACACAAATGGACGGTGCTCATGCAGGAACATTTTTAAGAAATTTGGAGAAAGAAATCAGTAACTTCTGATTGCGGGGGTAAAAGGAAGGAATAGAAATGAGACTTAAAAATTTCCTGATAGTTGTTAAAGATATCAAAAGAGCAAAGAAATTTTATCATGATTTGTTCGGCCTTGAGATGCTCCTTGATAATGATGGAAATATGATACTGACCGAAGGATTGGCTCTTCAGGAGGAAAAATACTGGAAAGAGTT
>DFJD01000106.1 GCA_002372875.1 Clostridiales bacterium UBA3680 | reverse complement strand
CCGCATACTGTGTCAAAGCCCCTCAACATAGCTATGGCTATGCCCTCGGGTCTTTTCCTTGTCTGCGAAAACATTATCTCAAATCTGCTTCAAGTGAATTAATCAGTGCTTTCCTAATAAACCTCTATATCAAGCTCTACCGGGCAATGATCGGAGCCGAATACATCGGTATGTATTTTCGCCTGCGTTATTTTTTCCTTTACGGAGTCAGAGACCAGATAGTAGTCTATACGCCAACCGGCATTCTTTTCTCTTGCCTTAAAGCGATAGCTCCACCATGAATAGATACCCTCCTTATCGGGATAAAGATAACGAAAACTGTCTGTAAAGCCGCTTTGAAGAAGCTGTGTCATCTTTTCTCTTTCCTCATCGGTAAAGCCGGCATTCTTTCTGTTTGTTTTGGGATTTTTAAGATCTATCTCGTTATGTGCCACATTCAAATCTCCGCAGTAGACAACGGGCTTTTTTTCATTCAGCCCCACAAGATATTTCCTCATGCATTCTTCCCATTTCATTCTGTAATCAAGCCTTTTTAAATCGGTTTGAGAGTTTGGCGTGTAGCAGGTGACATGGTAAAAGTTTTCAAATTCAAGGGTTATCACCCTTCCCTCCCTGTCATGCTCCTCAATGCCCAAACCGTAGGTAACATTCAAAGGGTGTTTTTTGGTAAATACGGCAACTCCCGAATAGCCCTTTTTCTCGGCATAATTCCAGTATTGCTCATATCCGGGAGTTTCAAGGTCGATCTGCCCCTGCTGAAGTTTTGTTTCCTGAACAGAAAATATGTCGGCATCGGAACTTTTAAAAAAGTCCTCAAATCCCTTTGTTACGCATGCTCGCAGTCCGTTTACATTCCATGATATAAGCTTCATTTGTTAAGTGCCTCATAAAGTTTGTCTATTACCCAAATGCCCGTTTCGGGAGAAATATTGTTTCCTTTTACGATATCGTAAACTTCTGTCATATCGATTTGTTTTCCGGTCGTTGCTATGGCAAGGTCGGTGGTTTTCTTCAAAAATTCGCTTGTTACCTTGCTTTCGGGCATAAATTTATTTCCCTGAGCCGCCGTTACAATTCCGAGAGATTTGGCAACCCCTATATGGTCGGTATAGTACTGACCGCGTGCGCAATCACCGAAATTGGTATAAGGATAAACATTTGAATTTATCACGTCCATAAGCATATAAACGTAATCACCTCTTGACATAGGTGCATTTTGATTAAGCTCGGAATCGTTTATATAATCTTTGAGAGATGCCGAAGAATATTTGCAAGCATTTAATATCTGCTTTGCAACAGTCTTAGCGCCGAATTTGCTGAATTCGCCCGAACATATACCGTTTTTCCTGTCATAGGCAAGAAGAACCTTTCCGCCTTCCGCTCCCATGTTCGTATAAAGTTCCCTTGTTATGTTGTCAAGGTTCACAAAGAAGAGAGACTTGGAAGTTACAAGATCCACCGTAGCCTGTGTATAAGGATTATCGGTCAATGCAAGTTCCTCTCCGTTTACCTTTCTTTGCGTAAGCGGTGTAAACAATATGGGAACGGCATTTGCATCTAAAGCGGGCTTAACATAGTAATTGTAAAGATTGTATGCATAGGAACCGTTCGTATTCTCGTTGCCGAGTGCGGAGTCCTTTGCATCATCTGCCCCAAAGGCTATAAACACGTAATCTCCCTCGTCAAGGTTTGAAATGTACTGTCTGTATTGCTCCGTATCTTTGAAGGAAAGTGCCGTTTCCCCTGCCACGGCAAGGTTTTTCACCGTTATTTTATCCGAAAGGAAATTTGCAAAATAATCGCCAAAGCCCGCACTGTCCACGGCAAAATCTCCCACCGTTGCAGCTGCGCCTCTTCCTCCCACAATAATCAGGTCGGCCGTTTTAAGGCTGTCTGTCTTTGTAACAAGCTTTATCGACTCTGTTACATGTTCGGATATACCCTTTATGTTCATATCCTTTATGGTCGCCGCTATCTTGCTTGCAACAAGGTTAGCTCCGAATTTATTGTAGTGAGTTATATCCACACTTCCGTCCTCTTTTATATTGTGAAGGCCTTGTGTGGTCATTATACCGTAGCTTTCATAAAGGCTTTTTGTAAGATCGTACAGATCTACGCACAATACATTTTCTTCTTCTGCAAGCTGAAGCGCCGAAAGAACGTAGCCGTTATTTTCTCCGAAGTGGTTTTCTATTTTACCTTCGCTGTCAAAGAATATCCTGCAAGCGGGGGTAAAGATAACGGGAATGGCACCCTTTTGTTTTACCGCAGGGATATACTGCTTAAGATACCATTTGAAGTTTCCGCTCTCGTAGGGGTAGTAGGTATCCTTATAGGGATATTCCGTATTTTTATACACATCAATAATGTTTTGCGGTGTTGCGACCTTTCTTGCGGGTGTTTCGGGGTATTTGCCGTTTTCATCGGGCGTACCGAGAATTACCGAATGCTCCGCAAACGCATTTTCATCCGTTCTCTGATCGTTGGTACCAAACTGTATAAACACATAATCTCCGGGGCGGAGCATCGACACCACCTCATCAAGTCTACCCTGATTGATATAGGATCGAGAGCTTCTTCCACCCTCTGCCTTGTTTATAATTTTAATATCATCATCGAAGAAGTTTACTAAATACTCTCCCCAACCGCCAATTGTGTTGTCGTTTCCGTAGTGCTTTACGGTGGAGTCACCCATAAGGAAAATTCTCTGCTTTCCTTCATCACTTATGTTATTTGATGTTATGCAAATGCTGTCGATAAGTAAAACGGGCTTGCAGCCTTCCCAGCAAAAAGCGACCGTACCCTCACCTAAGGGGGCTACATCCTTATAGGAAAGGGAAGCAAGGTTTTTCGTTTCTCCCTCAAGCCTTATCTGTGCGGTTATCCTTTCACCATCCTTAGAGAATGTTATATAGAAATAAGGATTGTTTTCTCCTGAGGATTGTGTGAAATTGTTTTTCAGAGATGTGCTGTCGGATATGAGCAGTACCTCTTGTTGTTTGTTTTCCCTTTTGTAAAGGTTTACAACGGCACTTTTGGTATTTCCGCCCTTTGTGATCTCAAGACGATAATAACCCTTATCGTTGAAATTGAGGTACTCACTGAAGGAGCCGCCGTCATTGAAGCCTTTTAAAGACGGTTCGAAGCGGAAACGTCCAAATATCGTATTGTTGTTAAAATCCGTGCCGTATTTGTAGGAAAGCACGGCATTTTGCTTTGTGGAATCGGCTGTAAGGAAGCTGTTATTGTCCTCCGTCACCCTGACAAAATCACCGACTCTGTTCCAATTATCCTCGGAGAAAGCCTTTTCCCTAAGCAGGCATTTTTCATCGCCGTTGGGCTTAACTTCCGTTTGAGTGGAACAGGTGTAGGGTGTACCGTATTGTCCGTAGGTAGTTGTTGCAGCCGGATAAATATCGGCATATATGGTAAAGCCCGCATCCTCGCTTTTTAACTCGTAAGATTTGAAAGCCTCACCCACACCCTCTTGCAAAATGTAATATTCGTCTCCCTTTACGGCATACCAGCGAATTTTAGCCGCATCGTTCACATTATCTTCCTTAAGCTTGTAGGAATATGTAAGTGTTACGGTCTTTCCCACAAGAAGATTTGACGATGCATTCATTTTTGCCTCTTTTATAACGGGAATGGCAGTTCTTTCCGCGGTAACGTTTACTACCGCAAATGTACTCATACCGTTATCCGTGGTCGCGCTTATAAGCACCGTTCCCATTTTTATGCCCTTTACGGTTCCGTTTTGGTCCACCTTGGCTATTTCCTCATTTGAAGATGTAAATGTAATTCCGGTGGTATGCTGTTTCGGAAGAAGGCAGCCCTTCAATACCGTTTTTTCTCCCACGGGAACGGAGACTTTGCTTTTATCAAGGGTAATATCGCAAACTCCCCTCTCGCCTTCGGCATTTGCGGGGTTCCATCCGTCGGTTCCGCCAAGTATATTCAGAGGATTGTAAAGAGCAGCCTGCTCGGCTGTAAGCTGTTTTACGTAGTTTGCTCTTTTTGAAACATCGACAAGGTCGCCGTTTTCATATTTACTGTTGTATTCGTAATATCTTATCTTGTTTTGCTCGGTTTTCTCGTTCCAAAGCGAAAACCCTTTATCGGCAATGTTTTTAGACAAAGTACAGTTTACAAGCACTGTTTGAGAGCCGCTGCAAGGATAATCTTCATCTGCCTGCCAGGGTCTTCCCAAATCGAACTGTTCCTTCACCGAAGCTGTTATCAAAGGATCCGTTTTAAAATGGCAACCCGAAAAAACATATCCTATATTTGAAAGAGTGGTGTTTGCCGCCGTGTAATGGCCGCCCTTTGCATAATAACACATGTTTATATCACATGAATCAAAAAATGCCGTTCCGTCTCCAAAAATGAAATCGTATGTTCCCTCTATGTAACAGTTTTTAACGTATGTTCTTACGGTGTTCGCACCGGGAGTTCTTTGTCCTTTTGATGCTCCCGTCAAATAGAGTGTATCCTGTCTGCCTATAAAACGACAGTTCTCAAGCACGACCTTGTCCGCCTTCGATTCAAACGCTACAGCCTGTGCATAGGGTGCATTTTCGCCAAGGCTGTATGAATTTTGAAAGGTAAGCCCCGTTGCAGAAAAACCGTTTGCGTTTTCCGTAACAAGAACGGTCGCCGTTTTTCCCGTGCCGAAGTTCTTGCTCTTGTCGGCATGTCCGTTTGCCTTATCGTAAGTAATAACAATGTTTTCGGAATTTCCGTTACCTACAAGTCTGACATTCGGCTTATCTATAACAACATCTTCGTTGTAGATCCCCTCATTTATTATAATGCTTGCAGGTGCGTTTCCAACAGAGGCTACCGCCTCGCTTACGGTGGCAAAATCAAAGCCTTCGCCCTTTCCTACCGTTATTTTTGTGCCTGCGGCGGCGGATATTCCCACAGCGGGCACAGCCGTCACCGCCATTATAGAGGCAAGTAACCCTGCCCGTACTCTTTTTATCAAGCTCATTTAATAATCCTCCGGTCTTGTTTCTCTTTTTCCGAAATAGAATCTTATAGCTTCAAGTATTCTCTCGGAGGCATGACCGTCACCGAAGGGATTTTTCGATGCGACCATTTTGTTATAGCTCTCCTTGTTGTCAAGAAGCTCTTTCGTCTGTTTGTATATCTCTTCCTCATCAACACCTGCAAGCTTAAGTGTTCCTGCCTGCACGCCCTCGGGTCTTTCCGTAACATTTCTCAAAACAAGAACGGGTTTACCCATTGAAGGAACCTCTTCTTGCAAGCCGCCGCTATCGGTAAGCACAAGGTAGCTTCTTTTCATGAGATTGTGCATATTCTCAATGTCCAGCGGATCTATAAGATGTATCCTGTCGTTATTGCCAAGGAGCGAAAAAGCCGTTTCCCTTACCGCGGGATTATAGTGAACGGCATAAACCACCTCAACATCCTCGTAATCATTTACTATCCTTAAAACGGCACGGCAAATATTCTCAAGAGGACGTCCCAAATTTTCTCTTCTGTGGGCAGTCATGGTGATAACTCTTTTGTTTTTGTAGTCTATTTTGTTCAGCTTGTCAAGCTCGAAGGTAAATTCATCTTTTATGGTGGTGGCAAGACAGTCCACAGCGGTATTTCCCGTTATAAATATATTTTCCTCGGGAATATTCTCTTTAAGAAGATGCTCCTTTGCAAGATATGTGGGTGCAAAATGCAAATCGGCAAGATGTCCTGTAAGCACTCTGTTTATTTCCTCGGGAAAAGGCTGATACTTATCGTAGGTCCTTAAGCCTGCCTCCACATGACCGAGCTTTATCTCGTTATAGTATGCCGCAAGCGCTCCTGCAAAGGTGGTACTTGTATCTCCGTGCACAAGCACCAAATCGGGCTTAAGCTCTTTCATGACCTCTTCAAGTCCCTTTAAGGCATTTACGGTAATATCCGTAAGAGTTTGCCTCTGCTTCATAATATCCAGGTCGAAATCGGGCGTTATTTTAAATATTTCAAGCACCTGATCAAGCATTTGTCTGTGCTGAGCCGTTACGCAAACATACTGCTCCACATCCTCGCATTTTTTCATGACATTTATAAGGGGAGCCATTTTTATAGCCTCCGGTCTTGTGCCGAAGATGCTCATAACCTTTATTTTTCTTTCCATAAATGATATTCCTTTCTTCCCGAACGGTTCGGGTAGTTTTTACGATCGATCGATCGTTATTTTTTCTGTGTCGCTTTGCCTTTTTTTGAATGAAACTCCTCATTATCGGAGGGTTTTCTGTAGAAGGGTATGGCACACAAAAATATAAATATACTCAATATGGGTTCAAGATATTTTGTATCTCGCCATATAGGAGAGCCTATCAAAAGCATAAAATATGTTGCTCCAAGCGGAACATAGAAGATCATATCGTATAGCTCGGTGTTTCTTTTCAGCCTCAAAACAAGTACAAAAAACGAAAACAGCACCGCCCATGTATAAAGGGGCATTTCGTAAATTATTCCCAAA
>DFJD01000074.1 GCA_002372875.1 Clostridiales bacterium UBA3680 | reverse complement strand
TCCGAATTTTGATGTGCTTGTGCTCGGAAGTGTTAAAGATGGAAAACAGATAGCATCCAATGTTTTTAAAATGCTCAGAAAAAGTGACAGCAGAGGATTTGACACTGTTCTGTGCGAGGGCTTTCCCGATAAAGGGCTGTGGCTTTCGGTTATGAACAGGCTCAGAAAAGCTGCGGGAAATGACATTACGGAGGTATAAAATGATAGCTGTAGGCTGCGATCACGGCGGTTTTGAATTAAAAGAAGTTGTGACGGATTATTTCAAGAAAAATAATATAGAATACAAGGATTTCGGAACATACAATACGGAATCCTGTGATTATCCCGTTTTCGGAAAGGCTGTTGCCGAGGCGGTCGCTTCGGGAGAGTGCGAAAAGGGAATAGTTATATGCGGAACCGGAATAGGTATCTCTATTGCGGCAAATAAAGTCAAGGGAATAAGATGTGCTCTTTGCCACGATGTTTTTTCCGCAAAGGCAACAAGAGAACATAACGATGCAAACATGCTTGCCATGGGTGGCAGAGTTGTGGGCCCGGGTCCTGCCCTTGAGGTCGTAAAGGCATTTTTGGAAACACCTTTTTCCGGAGATGAAAGACATATAAGAAGGATATCCATGCTTGAGGAGGGCTGAATATGAGCGAACTTAAAACGGTTATGCATCCGCTGGCTCAGTCAAAACTGACGCTCTTAAGGGATAAAAATACAAACAAAAAGGAATTCAGAGAACTTGTAAGTGAGTTAACGGCTCTGCTTTTTTACGAGGCAACAAGAGATATGTCTCTTAAGGAAGTTTCCGTTGAAACACCATTCTCGTCTTGCACCTGCAATACTCTTAACTCGGATATTGCTCTTGTGCCCATCTTAAGAGGCGGATTGGGAATGGTCGAGGGCATAGTGGAGCTTGCGCCTAATGCTAAAATAGGACATATCGGTCTTTACAGAGACCCCAACACGCTCCGTCCCGTTGAGTACTATTGTAAATTGCCCAAGGCTGATGACAGTATAGAAATATTTGTGCTTGAGCCTATGGCTGCTACGGGAGGAACGGCTTCCGCAGCTATTACCTTCCTTAAAGAAAGAGGTTTTAAAAAGATAAAATACATCTGTCTTATCTGTACACCCGAGGCTGTTGCGAAGATTCGATCCGAACATCCCGATGCGGATATATACACCGCAGCCGTTGACAGAAAGATAAACGAGGAAGGGTACATAATTCCCGGTCTCGGAGATGCCGGAGACAGAATGTTCGGAACAAGATAACGGAGGATATATGATGGCTCAATCCATACAGCTGTATATCATTGCTTTTACGGTTGCATTTGTGGTTTCTGTCGTTCTGACGCCTGTTGCAAAAAAACTGGCATATAAATTTAAGGCTATAGATTATCCCCGTTCAAGAGGCATGAATAAAGAACCCGTACCTCGTATGGGCGGTTTTGCCATTGTGCTTGGGTTTATGTGTTCTATGTTGGTTTTGTCCGTGTTTATGAAAGAGCTTCACACGAAGCAATTTCTCGGTTTTATCTGCGGAGGGGCGATAATTGTAATTGTGGGGATGCTTGATGATGTTTATCAGCTCTCGGCAAAGGTCAAGCTTGTGTTTCAGATAATTGTGGGGATCATTGTTGTTTCCACGGGAACGAAGCTTAATTTTATAATGTGGCCTATGTGGCAGTATTTAAAACCGTTTTCCGCGCCTATTACCGTGTTTTGGATAGTGGGACTTATAAATGCGGTCAACCTTATAGACGGTCTTGACGGTCTTGCGGCGGGTGTTACCTGTATAGAATCTACCTGCCTTGCAATTCTTTGTACTATGAGCGGCTCTACATTGGCAGCCGTTATAACCATAGCGTTGGCGGGAGCTGCAATGGGTTTTCTTCCGCGAAATTTTGCGCCTGCCGAAATATATATGGGCGATACCGGTTCAACCTTTCTCGGGTATGTTTTGGCGGTCTGTTCTTGTATAGGCGTCTTTAAAAGCTATGCTTTGTTAAGCGTGCTTTTAAGTGTTCTTGCAATGGCATTGCCTATTCTTGACACTTCATTTGCGATGATAAGAAGAGCGGCTAATCACAAGCCTATAATGAGCCCCGACAGAGGACACCTGCATCATAAACTCATAGATATGGGCTATACAAGCAAACAGGCGGTCATAATCCTTTACGCTCTCAGTATAGGAAGCGCTACCATGGCGGTAATTATAGCTCTTCAGGATATAAGAGCAACAATAACTTTGCTGATATTCTTCCTTATTATTATAATATTATTGGTTGTAAGAATGCGACATACACAGGAGTGATGCTATGCCACATATAAAGAGAATGATTTTTATGATCGTTGTTTTTGCCGTATCGGTATTTGCAACAACGGGCAGTGCCGCAGGGAAGGATAAGTATAAAATAGTGGTGAACAAGAGTACGAACTGTGTCACCGTCTACAAGCTCGGAGCGGCGGAACCCGAGCCGTATAAGGCGATGGTTTGCTCCGTGGGAGCGGATGATGCGACGCCCTCGGGAAGCTACACCACCTCGGAAAAGAATCGTTGGCATCCGCTGTTTGGCAATGTTTACGGTCAATATGTTACAACCATTGACGGAGATATATTGTTTCACTCGGTATATTACACTACGACAGACCCCGCAACATTACATGCCGATGAATTCAACAAGTTGGGAACGGCTGCAAGCATGGGCTGTGTAAGACTGTCGGTGGCGGACTCGAAATGGATATACGATAACTGTGAGTACGGGACAAGGGTCGATATTGTGGACGAATGGGACGATCCCTTTCCGAAGCCTGTAGCGATAAAGCTTGGCCCTTTTGCAAAATACCCTCAGTGGGATCCCACGGACCCCGATGAAAAAAATCCGTGGCATGCGGAAAGCGTGAAGATAACAATAAAAGAACCCGTGAAAAAAATAAAATCGGGAGCCGACATAGAGCTTTATTCTTTCTTAAGGGAGGGAGTAAAGGCGTACGATATAGCAGGCAACGAAATTCATTTTGATATAAATGCAGACAGCTTGAGCACCACGGTAAAGGGAGAATATACCGTAAAGTATTCCGCGACCGACGCCTGCGGAAATCATTTGGAGGCAAGCGCTGTTTTAAAGGTAGAATAAAGAAACCGCTGATTAATTAGTGGTTTCTTAAAGACAAAAGGACTCGTATCACAAATTGCGGGTCCTTTTTTTACGCTTTATATTAACGTAAGGTTACGGGAATGTTACAGAAAAATTTTTTTGCAAAAAAATAAAAAAAGTTCTTGACTTTACTATTTCATTGTGGTAATATATCTAAGCTGTCGCTTGAGAGCGAAGGCAATCGAACATTGAAAACCGAATAATCAAGACAAGAATTTTGTACAAGAAGAAATTGTTGAACGAAATTAGACAATACTCAAATCCCAAAAATTCACACAGGAAGCAACCTGTATAAAAAATGCGCCGGTAGTTTAGAGCTACAAACTTTTAAAAGAGAG
>DFJD01000094.1 GCA_002372875.1 Clostridiales bacterium UBA3680 | reverse complement strand
TATTATAAATCCGAATTTATATCGTAGATCCTTAAGTCGTCTTTTGTTATGTTTTTCTCCATAACCTTTACCATTGCCTCAAAAGTATCCATTGAAGTGATCAAGGTTATACTGCTTTCAATAGCTGTTCTTCTGATTTTAAAACCATCCGAATGTTTATTGTTTGCCCTTTTTGGAATATCCAAAATAAGATCTACCACACCGCTTCTTATAGTATCAACGATATTCGGTACACCTTCGCTTATTTTCTTTACAACCTTACAATCTATGCCTGCTTTTTTTAAGGCATTGGCTGTTCCTCCGGTGCAAATAAAATTGCAACCACAGGCAACGCATCTTTTGGCAAGAGATACAAACTCATCGTGATCTTTACCTCTTACGGTAGCAATAATCGTGCTACCTTTTTTAGGTACCGTCATACCCGCAGCAATAAACCCTTTATATAACGCGTTTTCAAGACAGTATCCAACGCCTAAGACCTCTCCTGTTGAACGCATCTCGGGGCCTAAACCTGCTTCAACTTGAGGAAGCTTTTCGGTGGAAAATACGGGAACCTTAACTGCAATTACATCGGGTGTTTTGGCTATACCCGTTTCGTAACCCATATCTTTGAGCTTTTTACCTAACATAACATTAGTTGCTATATCAATAACGGGAACTCCTGTAACCTTGGTTATATATGGTACAGTTCTTGAGGAACGAGGATTTACTTCAATTATATTAAGCTCACCCTTATAATCTATAAACTGAATATTGATCATTCCTATAACCTTAAGAGCTACAGCGATTCTTTTTGTTTCGTCAAGGATCTGTTTTTGGATGTTATCGGGAATAGTCTGAGGAGGATATATGGAAATTGAGTCTCCTGAATGAACTCCCGCTCTTTCAAGATGCTGCATGATTCCGGGAATGTAGACATCCTCTCCGTCGCATATAGCATCTACTTCTATTTCCGTTCCTCCCAAATATCTGTCTATAAGAACGGGATTTTTCTTATCTTTTTCGAATGCTTCCACAAGATATTTTGTAAGCTCATCTTCATCATGTGTTATTTCCATACCCTGTCCGCCCAAAACATAACTCGGTCTTACAAGTACGGGATAACCTAAGCTCTCTGCTGCTTCAATACCTTCCTCAACAGTCCAAATACCTTTACCCTTTGGTCTGGCTATTCCAAGCTTTTCAAGTACGGCATCAAATTTTTCTCTGTCCTCAGCCTCATCGATTTGTTCGGGAAGAGTTCCGTATATGGGTATATGCATTTCATCGAAAAAGTGAGCAAGTTTAATAGCGGTTTGTCCTCCAAATTGCAAAATAACTCCGTCAGGTTTTTCGGTTTCAACTACATTTAATACATCTTCTTCCGTTAACGGTTCGAAATACAATCTATCGGCAGTATCAAAATCTGTAGATACGGTTTCGGGATTATTGTTGATTATTATTGTCTCGATACCTGCTTTTTTGAGAGCTTTTATACAGTGAACAGAACAATAATCAAACTCTATACCCTGTCCGATCCTTATAGGTCCCGAGCCTATAACCATTACCTTACGCTTGTCTGAGACAATAGCTTCGTTTTCTGTATCGTAACAGGAATAATAATAAGGAGTGACTGCCTCAAATTCTCCCGCACATGTATCAACAGTTTTGAATACAGGCATAATGTTCCATTTTTTTCTCAATTCGTATATCTGAGGCGGCTTGCAACCGACAAACTTACTTATAGCCTTATCGGAAAAGCCCTTGTCTTTAAAGTAACGAAGGCTCTCCTCGGTAAAATCTTCAAGTTTATATTCTTTAAGCTCTTCCTCCATTTCAACTATTTTACGGATCTTATCGACAAAGAAGAGATCCATTTTTGTGATATCGCATACCTTCTCAGTCTTATATCCTCTTCTGAGCATTTCCGCCAAATCAAAAATTCTCTCATCATCGGGTTTAACGACTCTCTTTTTAAGCTCATCAAGGCTTCTGTTTTTCGAGGAAGCTCTTTCCAAACCGTACTGCCCTATTTCAAGGGAACGAATACCCTTTAATAATGCTGATTCGAAACTTTTACCGATACTCATAATTTCACCGGTAGCCATCATTTTTGTGCCAAGTGTTCTTTTTGCACCAAAAAATTTATCAAAGGGCCAGCGGGGGAATTTTAAAACAACATAATCAAGTGCAGGTTCAAAGCATGCATAGGTTTTACCTGTCACAGCATTTTTTATTTCATCAAGATTATAACCCAATGCTATTTTTGCCGCTACCTTTGCAATGGGGTAACCTGTTGCTTTAGATGCAAGTGCCGAAGAACGGCTTACTCGAGGATTGATTTCTATAACGGCATAATTATAACTATTGGGGTCAAGAGCGAACTGAACGTTACAGCCACCCTTTATCTCAATTGAATTTATTATATTTATTGCTGCGGAACGGAGCATTTGATACTCTCTGTCTGAAAGAGTTTGTGCAGGAGCAACAACAATACTGTCTCCCGTATGTACTCCAACGGGATCAACATTTTCCATGGAGCAAACTGTTATACAAGTACCCGAAGCATCTCTCATAACCTCAAATTCAATCTCTTTCCAGCCTGCAATGCTTCTTTCAATAAGTACTTGCCCTACTCGGCTTAAGTGTAGTCCTTGTGTGCAAATCTCTCTTAATTGAGGTTCATTATCGGCTATTCCGCCTCCTGTACCACCAAGAGTGTAGGCAGGCCTTACGATCACAGGATAACCGATCCTGTTTGCAAAATCTACCGCAGATTCAACATCGGTAACAATATCGGATTCAACTATAGGTTGATTTGTCCTTTCCATAAGGTTTTTGAAGCTGTCTCTGTCTTCACCTTCCTTTATGGACGCGATAGATGTGCCTATTACACGAACATTATATTTATCAAGTATTCCCGCATCATAAAGCTCACAGCTTAGATTAAGACCGGTCTGTCCGCCCATACCTGCTATAATTGAATCGGGGCGTTCTTTTGCAATTACTTTTTCAACAAAATCTATCGTCAAAGGCTCAATATAAGTATAATGTGCCATCCCGATATCCGTCATTATCGTGGCAGGGTTGGAGTTTATTAAAACTACCTCAATGCCCTCTTCTTTCAATGATTCGCACGCCTGTGTTCCGGAATAGTCAAATTCAGCTGCCTGACCGATTACTATAGGTCCGGAACCGATTACAAGTACCTTTTTTATTGTATTATCCTTAGGCATTGTTTTTTACCTCCCCGGCAATTTTTATAAATCTGTCAAATAAAAACGAAGTGTCCTTAGGACCCGGTGTTGCCTCAGGGTGGAACTGAACCGAATAAATCGGCTTGGTTTTATGTCTTATTCCCTCAATGGAACCATCGTTTGAGTTTATAAAGGTAGGTTCAACTTGGTCACTTAAATCACTGACCACATAATTGTGATTCTGACTTGTTATATAAACTATACCTGTACTTAAATCTTTAACGGGATGGTTTCCGCCATGATGACCGAACTTTAATCTTTTTGTGTCGCAGCCCAAAGCAAGAGAAATAAGCTGATGTCCAAGACATATTCCAAGGATCGGCTTTCCGGAATCGATAAGCTTTTTAACATTTTCCACAACTTCCGGAATATCTTTGGGATCTCCAGGGCCGTTACCCAAAAATACGGCATCGGGATCGACCGAAAGTATTTCTTCCGCACTTGTAAATGCAGGGAAAACACTTAAGCGACAGCCTTTTTTTGAAAGATCTCTTATTATTCCTCTTTTTATTCCGCAATCAAGTACAGCCAGATGTATACCCGAACCGCTTATTGTGTAAGGCTCATCAATTGTAACCTCTTTAACGGCATCCGCATTTGAATATGCTTCAAACTTTTGTGTGATCTGCGAGGGAGTCAAATCGTTTGCTCGGGTCGTTATAATACCCTTCATTGTTCCGTTATCTCTTAAAATTCTTGTAAGCATTCGAGTGTCAATACCCTCAAGCCCCATTATTTTATTTTGGTAGAGAAAATTTTCAAGAGTCATCTCGCAGCGAAAATTATTGGGAATATCACACTTTTCTCTTACAATAAAGCCTTTTAAATATGGTTTTTTACTCTCCATATCCTCCAGATTTATACCATAATTTCCTATCAGAGGATATGTCATTAAAACTATTTGCCCTGCAAACGAAGGATCGGTAAGGGTTTCCTGATATCCTGTCATACCTGTGGTAAAAACTACCTCGCCTACGGTTTCTTTTATGTAGCCGAATGCATTTCCTTTAAATCTTACTCCGTTTTCAAGAATAAGTTCGGCTCTGACTGTTTTCTTCATCAGTCAATACATCTCCTTAAATCATTTTTCATATCTATGCACGCCTGTCTTGAAGCATTAGCAAAATCATGTTCATCGGTAAAAGCAGATTTATACTGTTCTTTTGTATGCGCGGCAATAATTCCCCTTGAAGAGTTAACTATGGCTCCTATGCCATCTTTAAAGCAAACCGCAAGATCTTCCGCTTTTCCTCCCTGGGCTCCGTATCCCGGCACAAGGAAGAATGTGTGAGGTAAAAGTTCTCTGAGCTTTTTGGCTTGTTCGGGATGCGTTGCTCCCACAACGGCACCAACACTGCTGTAGCCATATTTACCGACAAGCTCTTCTCCCCATTTTTCGATATACAGACCAACCGTTTGGTATATGGTTTTTTCATCCACAACAAGGTCTTGTATTTCTCCGCTGTTGGGATTGGATGTTTTTGCCAAAATAAAAAGGCCTTTTTCATAATCTTTACAAGCTTGAAGATACGGAGTAACTGAATCCGAACCCAAATACGGATTAAGTGTTATAAAATCCTGTTCAAAAGATGAATATTCTTCCTCGCCTATCTTTACCTTGCCGATATGCCCATCACAATAAGCCTCTGCAGTAGAAGAAATATCACTTCTTTTTATGTCGCCTATTACTATGAGACCTTTTTTCTTTGCGTATTCACAAGTTTTGGCATAAGCCTTTAATCCCTGAATACCATATCGCTCATACATAGCTATTTGAGGTTTAACAGCGGGAACAATATCATATATAGCATCTATAATGTGTTTATTAAACTTGTAAAAAGACTTTGCAACAGCCTTAGGTGTATACCCGTATTTCAAATAGTATTTTTCGGTAATAAAATCCGGTATAAAGTTAAGCCGCGGATCGAGACCAACTACAGTCGGATTTTCAAGTTCTTTAATTTTGTCAATAAGTTTATCTATAATCATAACAGCCTCCTGTATACAACTTTTCCGTTAACTATTGTACAATCTATTCTTCCGTATACTTTTTTACCGTCAAAAGGTGTATTTTTCGCTTTACTAACCATATCATCCGCCTCTATGGTATATTCATTGTCAAGATCTGCTATAGTTATATCGGCAACCGCGCCGACACTTAAAGTACCTTTATCTATATTAAGTATTTTAGCCGGATTTAAACTCATTTTTTCAATGAGCATATTTTTTGTAAGATAGTTCTTTTTAACCAGCTCGGTATAGCATACTCCGAAGGCTGTTTCCAACCCGATAACACCATATTCGGCTTTTTCGAATTCGCAATTTTTTTGGTCAACATGTACGGGTGAATGATTTGTGGCAATACAATCAATGACTCCGTCTTTAAGAGCATTTTTCAAAGCTTCTACATCTTTTTTGCTTCTCAAAGGCGGATTGGTTTTAAAATTAGCATCGTAAGCGGGTACATCTTCATCAGACAATGATATATGATGAGGAGTTACTTCACATGTTATTTTAAAGCCCCTTTCCTTTGCATGTTTAATAAGAATGACGCTTCCCTCTGCAGATATTGTGGAAAGATGTAACGATGCTCCGCATGAGCCTGCAAGAATGGTATCTCTTGCGACCATAATTTCCTCGGAATCGTTGCTTATTCCCTTAAGTCCCAAAAGTGAAGCCGAATCGCCTGCATTTACAGAACCCTTTCCCGATAAATCTTTATCCTCACAATGAGTAAAGACAGGCAAGCCAAACATTTTTGAATATTTAAGAGCTGTTTTCATAAGTCCGGCATTTTTTACAGAGTAACCCGCATCACTTATAGCACATGCTCCCGCTTTTGACATTCTGCCTATGTCGGCTAATTCTTCGCCTCTATGTCCCTTAGTTACGGAACCTATGGGAAGTACATTAACAACCGATTCTTTTTGTGCCTTTACTCCGATATATGTAACAACGATCTCATTATCGCAAACAGGGTCGGTATCGGGCATGGCACATATGGTAGTATAGCCGCCCTTTGCCGCAGCCAAAGAACCCGTTGCTATTGTTTCTTTTTTTTCGTAACCCGGTTCTCTTAAATGAACATTTAAGTCGATAAAGCCCGGCATAACAGCCTTTCCCGATGCATCTATCGTTTCATCGGCTGCAACGGTTATATTTTTGTCCACTTTTTTTATTATCCCGTCTTCGATAAAAATATCCATTACATCATCGATATTGTTTGCGGGATCGGAAACAACACCGTTTTTTATAATTAATGTACTCATAAATTTCTCCCCGCTGAGGCTTCGGTAAGAAGCTTTAATATTGCCATTCTGACCGCAACTCCGTTTTTGACCTGAACATTGATTACGGAATTTTTTCCGTCTATGACCTCGGTACTGAGTTCAATTCCTCTGTTTACCGGTCCGGGATGCATTACCAAAACATCCTTTTTTGCATATTTCAGTATTTCGGAATTTACGCCGAAAAGTGAAGAATACTCTCGTAATGAAGGAAACGGCATATTTTTCTGTCTTTCAAATTGTATCCTTAATCCCATGACCACATCAGCATCCCTTATCGCTTCGGGAATATTGGTAACGACATCCACTCCCAAAGACCTCATAGAATCGGATACCAATGTTGAGGGACCTGCAAGAGTTACACTTGCTCCAAGTTTGGTTAGGCCAAAAGCATTGCTTCTGGCAACTCTTGAATGAGATATATCTCCGAGAATAACTACTTTAAGCCCTTTAAAGCCGCCCTTTCTTTCAAGGATGGTATAAAGATCCAAAAGAGCTTGTGTCGGATGCTCATTGGACCCGTCTCCTGCGTTTATAACACTTGCTTTTACATTTCTTGCAAGCAAATGAGCGGCTCCCGTCATTTGATGTCTGATTATCATGATGTTAATACCCATTTGATCGAGAGTCAAACCTGTATCAACAAGAGATTCCCCCTTTTGAACAGAGCTTGTTCCTACTCCGAGATCTTTAACTATAGCACCTTGATAATCTCCCGCCAATAAAAAGGACATTTTTGTACGTGTGCTGTTTTCGTAGAAAAGAGTAACAATACTGCTTTTAGCAAGAGAGTTATCTCTTAATGACGGATTATCGATTTTTTCCTTCATTTTGCCGGCAAGAGTAAGAATTGTCATTATTTCATCGCCGCTTAGATCTCGTAAGCCCAGAAGGTCTTTTCTTTTATACAAATAGATACCCCCTAACATTAAAAAAGACAATAAAAAGAATGTTAAAAACACTCTTTCCACTGTCTTGAAAAATAATAATTATAGTAAATAAAATGAGTAATACAGAAGAAATAACACATGAGTAAATATTTAATTTTAGTCATTGTACATCCCTTCCTTCCGATTTCTTTTGCTAAGTTTAGCATTTTTAATTCCTTTTGTCAACATAAAATAAAAAGCAATATTCCATATCAAAAATAACATACGATCATCTGTATTATTTACAAAAAAATCTGTTCTTTTTTATTATTATCTGTTATAATCTATAAGGAAACACTGATTAATTCAC
>DFJD01000015.1 GCA_002372875.1 Clostridiales bacterium UBA3680 | reverse complement strand
TGCTTGCAATTCCGTTGGTTATGAGTATGTAGCAGAAATTTATTTCTGCGGAATACGAATATCATTGACTAAGAGTAAGTAGCAGAAATTTATTTTTGCGGAATACGAATATCATCGACTAACACTAAAAAAACCGTGTATTCTTTTTCTTGAATACACGGTTTTTTATTGTCAAATTATTTTATTAAAGTATAGGGATAAGATCGAAGTAATCCTCTACGGTTCCGTCGTTGAGCACTACCTGAATTATATCATGTCCTAAAGGTGAAAGCTCGGGTGTATCAAATTGCTTAAGCTGTTCTTTGAAGAAATCGGTAAGCATTTTCGCACCAATATCATAAGCTTCATTACCTACTCTTGCCTGTGTATTAACTCGTAAAAGACCTGTAGGAATTTCGTTACCATCAATTTTAACAGACTTGGGTGAGTAACCTAAAAGAGAGCAGCGAGAGGGTTCAAGTGCACTCTTCTTATATTTCATACCGCCTCTTCTTGAAAGGTACTCTCTTGTAGCCCATTGACCTGCGAAACCTACCTTAAAGCAACCGATATACTGATTGGGAATAAGTATATAACGAGTTTCGGGAGTATTTACAATCTGTTCAAGCAAAAGATTTGCCTGGTCAACCTTCTTACCTGTAGCAAAAGGCCAATATGAACCTACACCCTCACTTTTCATACTCATAGCAGAAGAAGAGTTGTCAAGGATAGAGGGATTTGCATATCCTCTGGGAGCAACAAGTCTCCATATCCATGCAAGTGCGGGAGGAAGAACATGGAACATACCTATAATACCGTAATTAGGTCTGTCCATTGTTGTAGGAGGAGTACGCACACCAAAGGACCTGATGTCTACCTCGCCTGTACCTTCAACAATATTCTTTTTGAATGTTCTGGGCATTATAACTCTGGGGTTGGGACAAGCCTTTCCGGGTTCGTCCTCGATATGGTCCCAAAGAAGACAGGTTGAACCGGGAACAGCGGATTCATTAAGGAAAATCATAGGTTCCTTAGGATGAATAGTTGCTTCTTCAAGTTCGGGATCGGTTCCGTAATGCTGTATATGATCCACTCTTAAGAACCAACCAAATTCCGCATCTGCTATTACAAGCTTACCGCTTTTGTTTTGGAGAGATGTGCCTGCAAGAGCCATATCATCAGTGATCGGATAAAGAGTTGATGTGTCGGCAATATTTACAAGTATCTTTTCTCCGGAAACAGTATTTGTTGCAAGAAGTAAACGACCATCCTCTTCTCTGTGGAAGGGCTCTGTCATCTCCGATTTACCACCACCTGATGCACCCTCGTGCATAATGGTAAGTTCAAGCTCATAAGGTGTCACTATCTTAACTGTGGATGCATGCAAGGTTACCCAGCCCTCTTGTTCTCCAATGTGGAGAAGAATGGAGTAAACGCCCTTCTTTGCTGAAGGTCCGGGATAAAGGTTATATGAGAACACTTCCTGCATATCATAAAGTCTGTTATGCACAACGACCTGCTTACCCTCGTAATGGATATGACGGAATGGAGGTGCAACGTAAATTATAGCCTTGGGTTTAAAGAAATTGGGAACCTTTGTTGCAGGGATAAAACCTTGAAGTTCAGCTATCATTGTCGCAAAAAATGCGGCATTGCCGGGAACAATGGCAATTGATGCATATCCAAGCTTCATATCCTCATTTCCCGAATAGAAGGGAAGTATTACAAGTTCCTCCTGTGACTTGAGCCATTCAAAAGTTTCCTGTCTGATAGGCTCAAAAGGTGTGCCGAAACGTTCAATGTGAGTGGGCTTATCCGTAGGCAACTCATCGGCAATAACCATGGAATTGGGATCTCTTCTTCTCATGGTAATATCGTCAAAGTTAACGGCTATACCGTTTTTACATTTGACAACATTAGCTTCTTTGATCTCCTTGCCGTTAACGGTAAATATGGACTCATAGGTGTCATTATCGGGACCGCCTAACGCCATATCAAAAAGCTGCTTTTTCGTTTCGGGAATGATTATTTTTGCCCCACCGTTTATTATATCCTTGATATGCTGGGGAATAACCATTTTTCTGATTACTTCTTTAAAATCTGTACTCATATTAACCTCCTTACAGATTATGCCTTCGAGAAAAAGTAAATACCTTAACTCGAATGACCTTTAACCTTAAACTCAAAAACTCAAAATCACAAAGCTCAAAGTTATAGGTTCATATAAGAAAACCCGTGTTAATGAATCGGGTTAGCGTATACTAATTTGTATAAATACACAAAATATGCAATATATATGTTATCACTAAATTTACAAGAATGCAAGCTTTTTTATAAATTAGTGTATAATTGATATAAATATATCATTTACATATAGTATAAGAATTATGCAGATGTCTTTTCGACATGTTTCTATAGACAATAATTATTTATTAGATTATAATCTATTTGAGGTGATTCCATGAAAAGAGCTATAGTTATCGTTCTTGATGCCGTAGGCTGCGGCGAACTTCCCGATGCCGATAAATACGGAGATAAGGGAAGTAATACAATTATGCATGTAAAAAAGTTTTGTCCCGAGCTTGATCTAAAAAATATGTGTTCCTTGGGGCTTGGCTGTATAGAAGGAGAAAATGAATATCCTTCGGCAAATAAGCCTATAGGTATATACGGAAAAATGAGGGAGCTTTCCCCCGGAAAGGATACGACAACAGGACATTGGGAAATGGCAGGTTGTATTCTAAAGGAACCTTTTCCCACCTACCCCGATGGATTTCCTACTATTATAACAGATAAATTGAAGGACTATATCGGAAGCGAAATTTTGTGCAACAGACCTGCATCGGGTACGGCTGTTATTAACGAATACGGGGATGAACATGTTAAAACGGGATATCCCATAGTTTATACATCGGCAGACAGCGTTCTTCAAATTGCTTGTCATGAAGATGTGATTTCGGTTGAAAAGCTGTATGATATTTGCCGCTATGCAAGAGGAATAACAAATGTCGGAAGAGTAATCGCCAGACCGTTTATAGGCAGTAACGGCAAGTACGAAAGAACATCTCGCAGAAAAGACTTTTCTTTGCCACCTGTTTCCGATACAATTCTTGATATTGTTACCAAGAAAGGAATGTGCGTTTCGGCAGTCGGTAAAATAGAGGATATATTTGCAAACAAGGGTATAACACAATCTGTTCACACCACAAACAACATAGATGGTATAGATAAAACAATAGAATACATTAATAATGCTCCGGATGGTCTTATATTTACAAATCTCGTAGATACGGATATGATTTACGGTCACAGAAGAGATGTTAAAGGTTTTGCTAAAGCATTGGAATATTTCGATAAAAAACTTGAGGATATAATAAATGCAATGTCCGATGAGGATTTACTTTTGATCACATCCGACCACGGCTGCGACCCAACCTTTAAAGGTACGGATCATACTCGTGAACATGCGCTTTTACTTGGCTACGGGAAAAAAATAACACCCGGGTCTGTCGGCATTCGGTCTTCATTTGCCGATTTAGGTGCAACCGTATTAAAACACCTTTCCGCTAATGATGATAATATGTCCGGTGTTCCTTTTATATGATATGAGTTTGTAAAGAAATTAAGGAAACACCGATTAATTCACTTGAAGCAGATTTGAGGTAATGTTTTCGCAGACAAGGAAAAGACCCGGGGGCATAGCCGGAAGCTATGTTGAGGGGCTTTGACACAGTATGCGGGAACATTAGCCAAATATGCGAATGATTAATTAATCAGTGGTTCCTTACTTGCAATCTCAAGGATCGCCATAACATCAAGCAGATCCGGCTTTTTCTTCGTACTGTCGGTAACCTTTGCACTTTCAAGCTGCATTTCCGTCAAAACAGGCTCAGCCCCTGTTA
>DFJD01000070.1 GCA_002372875.1 Clostridiales bacterium UBA3680 | reverse complement strand
TTTTTTAGTTTTCTTTGTTCAAGACAGCTATTGCATCAAGCATATTGTATTTTTTGTTGCTGTCCATATCCGCACGTTTAAGTTCTTCATCCGTAAGAAGTTTTGTGCCTGATATATGCTTTAACAGCAGCGCTGCATCTATATCGTCTATATTGCCGTCGGCATTTATATCGCCGTTTGCTGTGGGAACGACACCGCGGTATACTACGGTCACGTCTGTGGAATCGATATATTGTCTGTGGATCTCCTCAAATTCGGACATATCGACACCGTTCCATTTCAGTGAAACGGTGGGATTCCCCTTTTCGTCCTGTGCAAAAGAGGCGTATTTTTCTTTCAGAGTAATAATTAAAACCACATAATATTTCTGTCCTGCCTTTGGACGCACAACAGGCTGTTCGGGAATTTTGTAATAAAAGCCTACATCTGCATCATCTATACATTGAGTCATTTCTTTTGAAAAAGTCACATCCGTATCGACGGGTTCGACACCCTGCGTGGGCGGAACAAGGTCATATAAAGTCAGACTTTTAACCGTTGCTTTGGTAACGACAATTTCATACCATTCGGTAGTTTTTTCTTTATAGCCGTCGCTTACTTCGGCACATATCCACAATCCGTCGTATTCCTCACCAACATTGGGTATCGTTAATGCAGCATCATAGAAACCGTAAGGGGACTGAGATTTTGATGTATAATATTGAACATCAAAAGAGTCTTTTTCCCTGGGTATTATCTGGTCTCCGATGCGTGCGGCTATGTACCATTTTATATCATCGGCGTGATAGAATTCCAGCTTATAAAAAAGCGGCTGACCGCAGGTCTCACTTTTGGGATTTGTCGCACTTATATCTATTGTCGGACTGCTTTCCGCAACATATTCTCCGTAAGGAATGGCTTTGTTGTAATTTACGGAAACTATCCTTGCGTTTTCTTTATCTTCCGTACCTATAATCACGGCACCTTTTTCGGTCTCGCTTATCCAATTATTGATATATCTTTCCTTTCTGTCTTCGTCACCGTCCCTGTCCTCAATACTGATCTTTCCCGTTAATTTGGAATTTATCATATCAAAGCAATTCGAAGAACCCATTATGGTAAATGCGTAACTGTTCGTGTTATCGCAGGTAACGGTGGTATTTACCATTTTAAATGATGCTCTTGATTGTATAGCCGTGGTTTGGCATTGGCTGTGGTCGTTTATTGTACAGTTGTAGAGTTCAAGCACACCGTTGGTCTGAAAATCACCGTAATTATAGTTTCTTAAAATAACGCTGCCTTTATCACGCAAAGTTGCGTCTATGGTCATATCGCGAAATATTACATTACCTCTGGGCATATACATCAGCAATGCGGGGTGTCCGTCATTGCGTTCGGGAGCATCCATAACTATCCTGCCGTTTTTCATCTCCAGCTTGCATGATGTTGATGTTGCCGATGCATAGATATATATAAACAAAAAATAATCAACCGTTATGGTATGTCCGCCAAGGTTGATATGCTTCGTCCCTTCGGGATTGAGGTTCCCCGTTTCCTCATTAATGGTTATATCGTTGGCGATCCTTATCCATCTTTCGCTGCTGGACTTTGTCAGTTCCACCAGTTCGCTGCCCTCTTTTACAATGTACGGGCTTGACTCGCTGCCGTTGCCTGTGTACGCAAACACCGCCGATTGCATAAGTATGACGGCCGCTGCCGACAAAAACAGACTTATAAATATTTTGACCCTGCGCATTTTTAATATTCCCCCTTTGTGTTGTGTTTTCTCCTTCAGATCGTAGTAATTGCAGTATATCATATTATAATACGGTATACAATACTTCATTTGGCTTTTTATATTTTGGTTCGGTTTTCGATATTTCCGTCAAGCAAAGCCGCACCCACGGACAATATCAGTCCCGTTAATGCACCGGGGTAGGGGATGATATTTGTAAAATAAAATATTATACCTATTTAGCACAAGAGAGCTTGAACAAGCAAGCAGACATAAACATGAAAGCCGTAAAAACAAGGTACAGCGAAAATCGGCTTAAGGGTTTGCTTGCTGTAGGCTCTCTTGCTTTACTCTCTACAGGCTCCAAGAACTTTTTACAATCGGTAAACACAGACATTATACAGGTAAATGCCGAGAAACAGGCAAAAGCAGGGTTTAATGCAAAAATTGTAAGAAGAACGGAGCCAAATTGTTGCAGTTGGTGCGCAAGCCTTGCAGGAACCTACACACCCGAGGAAGCGAAGGCGAAGGGAATATATGCAAGGCATGAGGGTTGTGTTTGCGCAATAGACTTTTATCCGAGTAAAAGGAAAAGGCAGAGAATTTCCAACTATATGAAGGATGCAAAGACACAGGAAAAGCTTGCAGCGACTTCCAGTGCTTCCGACAGAGAGGAAAGAATTGCTCTTGCAAAGACACTTGAAGAAGAGAAAAGTAAGAGAACCGGTAAAAATGAAAAAACAAGAATAAACACAAAGGAAATATATTCTGAAAAATATACAGAAAAACTAAACAGACTTGGAGAAAGTGCAAAAATAACTGCAGGCTTAAGAAAAAATGTGCTTGATATTTTAAAACATAGAGACGGTACAGAGTTTGAGGATTTGATTTATATTGATTCGGAAACAGGTAAAGTAATGGTGCAAAAACAATATGATAAAGAAAAAACCGTAAAACCTACGAAAGCAATGGAGATGTGGAGGAAGAAAATAAAATCGAATACTATAATAGGAATACATAATCATCCGAGTAGTACCGTTCCGAGTTATGCAGATTTAAAGACAGCTTACGAAAGAAGATATAAATATGGTGTGGTTGTGGGACACAATGGAGTTATCTACAAATACAGTTTTAAAAGTTCTCCTAACATAGAAATGGCGAATAAAACTCTTGACAGCTTACAGAAAGCTATTTATAATGATGATTACAAGAAGATTACAGAGACAACAGAAAGAATGAAACACTACGGAGTTGATGTTGAGGTGATATTATGATTTCCATTCAGAGTATACGTCTCAAATTAGGGTTTAATCCTACAGATAAAGAAGATGTCAAAAGAGCTTATAAAGAGTATTATGGAGAAATTAAAACAGAGGATGATAGCAAACCTAATATTTACAGTGTTTTAACGGATGAAGAGAGTGAATATTTAGATGAATATATCATGAAGTATTATAAAATAAAATGCAAAGGGGGTGTGAAAAAACACATT
>DFJD01000120.1:24869-29043 GCA_002372875.1 Clostridiales bacterium UBA3680 | reverse complement strand
AAAGTGCTGACCCACTGAATTTTAAATAAGCACCCCCGCTTTAAAAGCGGGGGACTTCCTTAGTTTTTTAAATTTTGGGTGTTGTATGGGTGCTGCGCAACAAGTCTTACATGCGCTCACACGTTCTTTTGAATCATTCACATTGGCTGATTTCGGCGCGCGTCATAATCATAATATCAACTTATGCGGAACGGAATGCGAGTGGCCCAATAGGCTATACACCAATGCTACACCATTAATCACTAACGCTTAAAAGTGCTTGCTCTTCCTTTTCAGTATATACCGCAACCTCTTTAATTGCCAGTTTCTTCAGTGCAATAATATACTTACCCATCAAATCAAAATTGATTACACCGTTCTTAACAGGAAGCTGAATATATTTTTCTTTTACGATATTCCATCCTCCAAGCTTATTTTTATATGAGTAAATAGGCAGATCAGTAACTTTATTTATGCACATTACCATGAATATATACTGTTCAGGGGTAATCTTTATTACGTCATCTTTTTTCCAACGAATTGCATACGCATCCGACAATACAGTGAAATCCTTCGGTTGATAGTAAGCACGATACACATCACTGTTTGAAGGTATGGAAATAACATTTCTTAAAACCGTTGCGTTTTCAATTGGTGCATAATAGTTTAATCCTTGATTCTGGAAGCTTGAGGTAAGGCATGGAAGAGTATAATTGCCAGTGGGCTGTTTTGGAAGATCATCTGCTTTATAAGGAAGTTTAATTGTTTTAACTCTGTCAAACAGTTCTCCTATTTTGAACTCGCTCCAATCATTGCAAGTAAGACTTTCAAACTCATGTATTGCTTGTAAATCAACATCGCTTAATTCATAATTATCTAATCCACTTGCCTTTAGATATGCTGATAGTCTTGCTATACGTTCTACTTTAAGCTCGGCTACAAAAGAATCAATGAAATGAAAATCAATGTGATTGTTTACAGTCGGTAATTGAATATAAAGGTCTTTTATTTTATCCCATGTGCACATATTATCAAAACCAAATGAATTTTTTATGTAGCTAAAGGCACTGGCAATAAATAAACCTTGACTGTCACTTATGCTAATTTTCGGCTTCAATGAGAATACTCTCGCATGAGTTACCATTTTATAATCGAAATTCCGGTAAAAAACTAAGCCGAACATATCTACGGTAATTGTTCCTCTTTTAAACACCTTAGCTGTAACATCGGATTTACCCATAATTCCATTATTTGTTAAGCCAGAAGTTACAACATAATCACCTACACCATTTATGTGTTTTCTTTGGATATCGTAATTACCGTTACTACTTTCAAATAAATCTTCTAACTTGTATTTGCCCCACTTAACATTCTGTATTTTTTCGTTAAGTGAGGCATTCATTTTCCCAGGCGTTCGTCCTCATGTGACTGTTCCCTCAGAAGATTAGCAACTTCCCACGCAAGATGCTCACTGACTGTTCTCTTAAAGTCCTCTAGTTTTGGGATTGTATCAATGGGGGCAGTTTGATTCCAATCCTCACCACTTAAAGGATTAATATGTCCCTCATAATAGTCGCTTTCTGATATAAGATTAAGTTTGCCTTTTCCAAACCGAACAAGATCAACTACTTCCTGATATCTTCCTTTTGCGTTTCCCGTATCCCTAAGATTAACACTTGCCTTCTTTCTGTTTGAACGTGAGTAACCATCATTTGAGAAATCAATAAACTTTACGACATCATCAGCTTGATGTGCTTCGCCTATACGGAATACATAAATATGAGTCTGAACGCTTGATTTACCAACGAATAAATCGATAGGCATCTTTATGCTTGCAAGAAGCGTGCTATGTTTAAGGATATTTCTATTGTACTCGCTTGCTTTACCGTTTCCTGCTGAGCTTTGAATAATGATTGCTGCATAGCCCTTTTCCATCATAGAAAGTGCTCTCTCAACGAAAATCATTCCGTTTCCGGCTGCTGAATAAGGTGGATTCAGCACGAAAGCATTTGCAGGGAATTTTGTTTCTTCTTGTGTAAATCCATAATTTCCGTTGAAGTCTTTTAGAGAATCCTTGTTCAAAATATTTGAGCTACCATCTCCCATAAGAATCATGTTCAGAATAGCAAGCATATAAACACTGGGCAATATTTCGAGTCCCAATAACTGTTTTGCCTTAATCTCAGCCGATTTCCGTACTAATTCGTCAGGCGATTTAATATTGTCTTTGGCATCATTGAGCATCTCATTCATGGCTGCAACGAGCAAACCTGCTGAACCTGTTGCAAAATCCCAAACATAAGAATCTTTATTCACTCGCGCAAGACGTACAAGCAATGATGCTACATAGGAGGGGGTTAAAACAACGTCATTTAGCTTATCCTGGGAAAACCCGAGCCAGTTATACATTTCATTAAACAGCTTTCCCGTAAAGTCTGTTGTAAGTCCTATCTTATAATATATTCCCAAATCATCAACTATCTTCGTAAATACACGTTTAAGCTGACTTTCTCCATTCTCTACCTTGTTGATATTATCAGTTGTAACCGTGTTTTGAAGGGTACGCACGATCATATCACGCTTTTCCTTCGGTAAATCCTTCTCGTTTAAAAATGCTATGATCTTTCTAAGGATAATATCTCCATCACGATTGCCTACTTCGTCCGAGGATTTCAATTCAGACTTTTCAAGCGGTGCAACTTTCCCTTTAACACCAATAGTTGCGATAATTGAAGCAGCGACAAGATAGACACGATCGGATTCTCCAAGTCCTTTCTCATTTTGATATATATCATTGTTTAACTTTACAAGACTAGATGTAATCTCTGATTCACGTTTCTCTTTAAGCTTATCTATCTCTTCCTGTGTAAGCGTTAAAGATTTAATCTTGTTGATAAAATCATCGAAATTCTCAGGCTTCAAGAAAGAAAGATCAGTATAGTCATCAACTTTTTGACCGATTCCGAAGTTGCTCTTTGATACATAGTATACACCTATCTCATGTACAAGTTCACCTTGTTCATTCTTATAGCCTGTAACACCAATAGCAATGATATCTTCGTATCGTGTGAAGTGCAACAAAGCATTTGCGTAATGAACAGCACCATTTACCGCATATGAATTAATCACCGTATAATTAGGTTCGTTTTTATCTGTCTTATTAGCTACTCTTCCATCTGCATCAAGCTTAATAAGTTTATCTTTGTAACCTTTATATTCTATCAGTATAGGATACTGACTCAAACAACTATCTTGAAGCAATAATTTTGCATCAGGTCGATTGCCGCCTGAACCGCCATTCTTAGAGAAGTAATCTTCAAGAGCTTTATCAATCTCACTGTTTAAAGACTCTTGTTCTAACTTATAGTCCAAACCATAGCCTTTAAGCCAACCATTTGCAAGATCAGCTATGTTGGGTTCAACCGACTGAATAACTTTAGATTTCGCCATATTTATCCCTCACAATTCTTTATCGATTCATCTTCCGTCATTTCCATTATGTCGCTCACATCACACTGAAGCGCCACACAGATCTTTTCGATAATTTCTGTAGTTACATTCTCGTTCTTACCCAGCTTAGTTATAGAAGCCGAACTGATTCCTGCAAGCTGTTGCAAATCCTTTTTCTTCATATCTTTGTCTATCAGGAGCTTCCAAAGTTTTTTATAGCTTATGGCCATAGTTTTCCTCGCTTTCTACTATCAAATATGCCATTAAAAGAATTCATACAGTCATTATAGCACAAAAAAGATGAAAAATAAAGATTAATTCCTGCGAACGCTCGATTTTTTCCATGTTTCGCTTGAATTTTAGCGCATTTTGTGTTATAACGATAAATTCCGGTATGCGTATCGGAGAGTTCCTGAACCTCAAAAAAACAGACTGTCACCTTGATGTGCGCTACATTGATGTTACAGCAGCTAAAACTAAAAACGGCATCCGAAAAGTGCCAATCGCAGAAAAAACCATAGTGTACTGGGAGCACTTTTACAATAAGACCGACAGTGAATATCTCGTTTCGATGGATGGAAAAGATTTCAGTAATGAAAATTAATCATTTTATAAAATAATAATTCATTATCTTGCAAAATGTAAAACATTTTAAGCGAAAAAAGTCAATTTTTTTATTATTTTGAAATTTTGCGTCTTTTGACTTTCAAAAAAGGCGAAAATTTAAGGAAACACTGATTAATTC
>DFJD01000120.1:0-24724 GCA_002372875.1 Clostridiales bacterium UBA3680 | reverse complement strand
TAATTAATCAGTGGTTCCTTAACCTGTCAAATATCAGCATACCCAGTATTATTCAATAGAACAAACTTTTCAAAATCATTCCTGCATCCTTACTGTCCGATTTTTCATCGTCATTGACATCGGCATTTGCGTTATAGCCTGTTACATTTTTCTTTTCTATCGCAATAACATCCCGCAGATCAACGCTGTTATCTCCGTTTACATCTCCTCTGACGATATTGTTTCTTCTCCATCCGCTATCGGGATAGGACTCATTTTGTTCTCTATCACCCTTTTCGTGAAAAGGAGTTATTTTTACATAATCTATCTCAAAATTTGTCTTATCGAAATCGGGAGTACCGGCCCAATACCGCGGAAACCACAAGCCAAGCCACAAACGGCCTGCATTTGTCGGGACATATTCATAAGATGTATAAACAAGTTCATCATCAAAATAATACTCCACCCTCGGCACTTGATCTTCATCTCCTGTGTGCCAGTCAAATCTATAGGTATGGAATTTACCGTCCGTCTGATCTCCGCAATACGGAGAGGCCGTTTTGTGTTCGTCTTCACCCTCGCCCACCCATGTGGTACACAGGCAGTTAGAAAGGCTCGGTTCGTTATTTTCATCCCGACCCGGAAACTCTATATCTATCTCGTGATTTGTGACTTTCAGTTCATCCCCCGAATAGTCTTCTTCGTATTCAAAAGTCCACATTGCACTGCAGCAGCCAAGTTCCGGAGAGATCTTTGCATATATCTCGTAACTTCCAGATGCAAAATAATCACTTGTTGCTATTGCACCACCGCACCTTTTACCATTATCCCGATAAGTGCCGTTCCGATTTATTCCCTTTTTGGATTCCTCATAAAAATTGCCGCAACCCGTAAAAATCAGCTTCCCGTCCTGCAAATGAACATTTTCCGCTATAACACCCCCATTGTAATCAACAGTTTTCCCATCCTCGATAACCGTACCGCCCCAGTTCTTTTCTGCCGTCAGCCATTTAGAGCGGTCTAAATCAAGCCCCGAAAAATCATCATAAAACACATCGGTATCATTGGCATAAGTAACGGAAACCATAGATAGTATAATGATCAGCATTAAAATCTTTCCCGAAATTTTCATTTTATCCTCCGTCCAAATAATTATATATCATTGTAACACCCAAAACGATATATCACAATATAATTTTATTTATGTTTCAACAACAATTTTTTTTATTTTTTTTGGTCTGTACAGGGCTGATACAAAAACTGCCGAGGTAAGAACCCGGCAGTTTTCCATATGTTCGGTATATTATAATTTTGTATTGAAGTATCCGATACCGGTTATGATATCAGTTTTTTCATTATAGCCTTGTACTCAGGCTCACAGCATAATAAGTCGATATAGTCAGCCGTTTTTAGGATAACGGACACCGTTTTTCCCGATTTTTACAGGGTCAAAATGAATAAAATTCCCACTGTACAGCTGTATTGCAGGCTCTGTAGTAAAAGCCTCCATAGAGATACCGCTTTTTTCGCTTTTTGCCGTTCCGATAGGTTTCATTGTTCGGTTCGGTAAGCTCCGACTCATCCATTTCCTCTACGGCAATGCTTACTCCGGGCTCATCATCAGCAAATACAATACTCGGTGCAGAGACAAAAGAACCGTCCAGCATTGAAATTGTCGTAAGCAAAGCAAGGCATTGCCTTATCCTTCTTTTCATATCGTCTTTCCTCCTTTCGTCGTATTTTTTATGCAGTTCATCAATATTTGATAAACAAAAAGAAAACCCCCGAAAACAAACCGTTTCGGGGGTTGAATAGTTGTATATAATTATCTCTTGCTGAACTGAGGAGCACGACGAGCTTTCTTTAAGCCGTACTTCTTTCTTTCCTTCATTCTGGGATCTCTTGTAAGGTAGCCTTCCTTCTTGAGAGCAGGTCTGTAATCTGCATCTGCTTCAAGTAATGCTCTTGAGATACCATGACGAATTGCACCTGCCTGACCTGTTGTGCCGCCGCCCTTTACGTTTACTTTAACATCGAACTTATCTAATGTGCTTGTAGCTTCAAGGGGCTGCTTTACAATAAGCTTAAGTGTTTCAAGACCGAAATACTCGTCAATATCTCTCTTGTTTATAGTAATTTTTCCGTTACCGGGTACGAGATAAACTCTTGCAACAGAGCTTTTTCTTCTGCCTGTTCCGTAATATCTTGCTTCTGCCATTTTAAAGAACCTCCTATTATAACTTTATCTCTAATGCTTCGGGCTTCTGTGCTGCATGGTTATGCTCGCTTCCTGCATAAACAAAAAGCTTCTTATACATACTTCTGCCGAGAGCATTCTTCGGAAGCATTCCTTTAACGGCATGCTTAACAGCTTCTGTAGGCTTTTTATCAAGGAGCTCCTTAAGAGGGGTTTCTGTGAAACCGCCAACATAGTCGGAGTGCTTTCTGTAAAGCTTATCATTAAGCTTATTACCTGTTACCTTTATTTTTTCTGCATTTACTACTATTACATAGTCACCTGTATCAACATTGGGTGTGAATATAGGCTTATTCTTACCGCGAAGAACAGCGGCAATCTGAGATGCAAGACGACCGAGTGTCTGTCCCTCAGCATCAACAACATACCATTTTCTTTCAATTTCTGCAGACTTTGCTATAAATGTTGTTCTCATTATATATATTCTCCTTTATTTGTAACAATCACAGTCTCCCAATGTCCGAAAAGAGACAATGATATCAAATGTCGAAATATCCTCGGGCTAATGAAAACATTTCAACAAGACAACAGACCATAAAGGTCTCAAACATTGCTATTTTACACTATTGGGCTTTACTTGTCAAGAATTATTTTCTTTATTTGATATCTTTTTAAAAAATATTGTTTTCAAACGCCAAAGAAATATCAAAACTGTCTGCCAATATACCGTTTATTCTTACTCTATTCACAAAATTTTCAATCATATCGCCCTTCATTCCGTTATATATATAAGGTGTAAGTGAATATTTAGCTTCGCCGTATATTTTTGCAAGTTTTCTTCCCTCATCCGCTCTTTCACCGAAATATTCATCTGTTATGGCTTTCCATGTTCTTTTGCAAAGTTCGGCATTTATTCCGACATATTTTTCACATATATCAGGATTCATTTCCGCCAAGTGCATCATTCCCAAATAGGAACCTCCTATGTCCAAAAGGGGATGACCGTATCCTACATCACCCATATCGATAAATATAAGTTCATCGTTCATTAGCATCACATTTTTAGAATGAAAATCACCATGAACTACCGTGTCGCATTGTTTTAAAGTGAAATACAAGCTTTTAATTTTTTCGGTTTCTTCTTTTGTTAAATACTTTGCCATACCCTCCGCTCTTTTTCTGTATTCATCAAGCATATTATTAAGTACAGAGGTGTCGGCTTTAGTAGAATGAAGTTCCTTTAAAAGTGCACCCATTTTTTTCCCGAGTTCCTCGGCTCTTTCGGGCTCGCTTTTTATTACTGCGGCAACAGTTTGGGCATTGAGCATTTCGTAAACGGCACCGTAACAATCTCCGCATTTTACTACATCGTATGATATTGCTGTGGGAACACCCGCAATAAAAGCCGAACGTGCAAAATCTCTTTCCTGTTGCACTATATCGGCTCCTGCTCCATGGGAGAAAACTTTTATTATTGTTTCATCATCTATACGGTAAACCTTACCGTTAGCGCCCTCTCCTATTACCTCGCAACCCGTAATATCGATCTCTTTTAATTTTTTTGTTACATTTATAAGATTTGTAAAACCCGTTACTTCAAAAATATCGTATATTTCGGGACTTGCATTTATAAGAGAAATATCTCCATTCACACTCTTTTTAAGTTTAAGGAATACTCTGAGTCCGGCACTTGAAATATACTCAAGCTCACTTGCATCTATTGTCATGTCATCACATGCAAAGGCAAGCATCTTCTCCTGAAATTCCGGGGAATTTGTGGTATCTATTCGTCCTGTTATTTTTATCAAGCCGTTATCGTTAATAACATTCATATTTTTCCTCCTTATCGGAAAAGCAAAAAATGCCGCCTGGGGCGACATTTTTATATAATCTTTACCGCAACTTTTTTATTCTCTCTTATTGCTGCGGATTTCATAAATGTACGGATAGCCTTAGCTATTCTTCCCTGCTTGCCTATTACCTTGCCTATGTCGTCCTTGGAAACGGATAGTTCAAGCACAATAACATCTTCATCGATTCTTTCAACAACGGAAACTTCGTCGGGTGAATCAACAAGAGCTTTGGCAAGCACCTCGAGTAATTCCTTCATAGTCTATTTCTCCAAAAGGGATCAACCCTCGATAACTCCTGCCTTCTTTAACAATGCCTTAGCTGTATCTGTGGGCTGAGCTCCGTTTGCTAACCACTTCTTAGCTTCTTCTTCATTGACTTTAAGGTTTGCAGGCTCTACGGTAGGATCGTAATAACCAAGCTGTGCGATATTCTTACCGCCTCTTGCTGTTCTTGAATCAGAAACAACTATTCTATAGAAAGGCTTTTTCTTAGCACCTAATCTTGTAAGTCTGATTTTTACCACTGTTTTCACCTCCTTGAAAATATTTATGGATGGGTAACTCTAAAACCAATTTAAAAGTGGTTCCTTAGAGATGCCCTTATATAAACACGATAAAATTATCGGGTTTGTCTAAAAAAACGGAAGTTTGAACTTCTTGCTCTTAGCTTGCATATCGGTAACCTGTTTCATCATTTTTTTCATTTCGTTAAATTGTTTGATAAGACGGTTTACCTCTTGAATAGAGCGTCCGCTTCCGGCTGCTATCCTCTTTTTTCTCGGTCCGTTCAAAATGTCGGGGTTTTCTCGTTCGGCATTTGTCATGGACTGTATTATAGCTTCTATATATTTTGTGGAATTATCATCAATGTTGACATTATCAAGGTCTACATTGTTGCTTATTCCGGGAATCATCTTCATAAGATCCTTTAACGGCCCCATCTTTTTTATCTGCTGAAGCTGTGTAAGAAAATCATTAAAGTTAAACTCCTTGGACTTTACCTTCTGTTCAAGCTCTCTGACTTGCTTTTCATCAAATGCGGACTGTGCTCTTTCAATAAGTGAGAGCACATCTCCCATGCCCAGAATTCGCGATGCCATTCTGTCGGGATAAAAAGGCTCAAGTTCCTCAAGTTTTTCGCCCATACCGATATATTTTATGGGCTTTCCCGTAACAGCCCTTACCGAAAGCGCTGCTCCGCCTCTTGTGTCGCCGTCAAGCTTTGTAATGATCACACCGTCTATACCAAGTCTGTCATTGAAAGTTTCGGCCACATTTACCGAATCCTGACCTGTCATGGCATCTATTACAAGAAGTATCTCCTGAGGATGCACAAGGGATTTTATATCGCTCAGTTCCTGCATAAGATTGTCATCTATATGCAAGCGACCTGCCGTATCTATTATAACAATGTCATTTCCCTTTGAAAGAGCATATTCTATGGATTTTTGAGCAATTTCCACCGGATCGCCCTGTCCCATTTCAAAAACGGGCAAATCGTAGGTGCTTCCCACAACCTGAAGCTGTTTTATCGCCGCCGGGCGATACACATCGCAGGCAACCAAAAGAGGATGCTTTCCCTGTTTTCTGAGCTGACCGGCAAGTTTTCCTACAGTAGTGGTTTTACCCGCACCCTGCAAACCAACCATCATATAGATGGTGGGAGCCTTCGAAGAAAAAGTCAGCTTTGCCTGTGTTGAACCCATAAGGGAAACAAGCTCATCGTTTACTATTTTTATAACCTGCTGAGCAGGATTAAGGCCTTCAAGAACTTCGGTTCCGACTGCTCTTTCCGATATTTTGTTGATGAAGTCCTTGCATACTTTGAAGTTTACATCCGCCTCAAGCAATGCAAGCTTGACCTCGCGAAGAGCGACCTTCACATCCTTTTCGGTAAGTCTCCCCTTGCCTCGAAGGTTTTTGAAAACCTCCTGCAGCTTACCGGATAAATTTTCAAATGCCATTTAATTTTCTCCCTGTTGCAGACTTTCCAGTGTTTTCAAAAGCTCTGATTTGATCCGCTCATTATCGGTGATGTCATTTGCAAGGGCTATGCTTTTTTCAACAATAGCCTTTCTTTTTAAATATTTATCTACCAAACCAAGTTTATGCTCGTATCCAAGCAGGATGGATTCCGTTCTTTTGAGCAAATCGTGTACCGATTGCTTTGTAACGGAATACTCCGAAGCAATTTCATTCAAAGAACTGTCATAAAGGTAGTGAGCAGAGAAAATATCTTTCTGCTTTTCTGTAAGAAGTTCGGAATAAAAGTCAAAGAGCAAAGTTTGATAATAAATATCCATATTTAATCACCTTGGTGTCAAGTATTTTTACTTTACTCACACAAGAAGGAATTATACACTTATATAATTCCTTTGTCAAGTAATTTTTTTATAAATTGCAAACAATTATGAATCGAAGAAATGCTGCCCCTCGTCGGTTACAAGACGTTCGGTCTTGGGATATTCAAAAATATCGCTATTTTGCGCATTCTCTTTAAGATAATCGGCAAATTCTCTTGCGTACCATTTAGCCATTTCAAGATTATGCATAAGATAATGTCCGCAATTTATTGCTGTGGCACCGGGTACATCATCGGCTTTTTCCACAGACAAGAAGGAATTTAATATCAGCTGATAAATGTCATGAGCGGAACGGTTACCCTTTAGTATGATGTAAAACCCCGTAAGACAGCCCATAGGTCCCCAATAAATCACTTCGTCCTTCCATTCGGGATCGTTTCGCAGGTATGTGGCAATAATATGTTCAAGGGAATGCATTGCCGCAACATCTATTACCGGCTCTCTGTTCGGTCTTTTAAGTCTTATATCGTAGGTGGTTATCTCGTATTCTCCCATTTTGTCCACCCTGCTTACAAAAATACCCGGAACAATACGTGTATGGTCAACAGAAAAACTTTGAATCAATTCCATTTTTCTTCTCCTTATATGTTTTTAATATGATATAATATAACATAACAAAATATTCTCGTCAACGCATAACTTTTTTGTTTTTTCATAAAAAAAGCAGCCTTGCAGGCCGCTTTTTATCTTTTCTTCGCTTTATTTATAAGTTTGAGCACCACAAGCACCGCTGTCAAAACAGCTGTTGCCGCTCCTATGCATATTACAAAGATAAGCGGGAGCTTTTTTTCCTTTTCAACAGGCACAGCCGCCGTAGATGTGGCTCTTATATCAGCTTCAACCCCGTAAACCCCGTTATCAAAGGTCACGGAATAATTAAATATATCCAGTTTTACGTTTTCTGTGCCGTATTCCTCTCTTACTTGTTCTATAATATCAGAAGGAATAAGACCCACCGTTCTGACAGTATTTATAGGCTCTATAAGCTGAACTTCAATTCTGTCAGGATTATCGAGGGAAAGTGCGGTGAAAAGAATATCCTTTTTGGGATCGAGTCCCTTTACAAGTGCTTGTGTTTGTGTATTATCAACATCTTCCAATGTAATCGAGTAAAACTCCGTCATAACAAAGCCTCCCATTTTTGAGTGTCTGTAATAATCTCATTAGGGGTATTGTAACATATTTTTTTTAATATTTCAATAGCTTTGGTAAACGATATTTTAAGAACCACCGATTAATCGATCACCGGTTTATTAGGATTAAAAATTGTCATATTTATTTCCGAAAAATAAAGGAAAAGGGAAAAGAATGTAGAATATTATTAACAAAGAGATAACCGAGATGTTGTCAAACATAAAAACATAATACAAAGGAGGAGATCAAAATGGTTAAATTCTATGCCGGCGAAAAAGGTGAAGGAAAGACAAAAACCTTAATCGAGCTTGCCAACAAGGCTATTAAGGAATGCGGAGGAGATGTTGTATACATCGACGACGACAAGCGACCTATGTATGAGCTTCATCATGACATAAGGTTTGTTGAGGTAAACGAATTCCCTCTTGTTAATTACAGAGAACTTATCGGATTTATTTACGGTATTTTTTCACAAAACAACGATATCAAACAGGTTTATATTGACGGTGTGTTCAAGCTTGTAAAGGAGCTTGGTGCCGAAGATCTTATAAAGCTTATTTCCAGATTTGATGCAATAAGCGAAAATATGGGTGTGGATTTTGTGGTTGCAGGTAACGCAGACCCCAATGAACTCCCCAAGGAAATTGAAAAGTACATTGTTAAATGATAATATACAGTAACAAAAAAGACTGCAAACACCGATTTTGCAGTCTTTTTTGTTATACTTAAGGAACCACCGATTAATTGATCAATTTTCTTGCAAAGCTTTAACCTCTGCCCTTTTTGACTTTTTGTCCATTGCTTTGGCTATTTTACTTAATATACGGGATATTACCCATGAAAGCATGAAATAGATCAATGCCGTTACAATAAGAGGGAAAAATGCTTCATAAGTACGGCTCCTTATGATGTCACTCATTTTTGTTAGGTCTTGTATGGCAATATAACCGACTATTGAAGTATTTTTCAAAAGGGAAATTATTTCTCCTCTGTAGATAGGCAAAATTCTTTCAACTGCCTGAGGAAAAATAAATTTATAAAATGCCTGTCTTTCCGTAAATCCCAATGCGAGTGCCGCCTCTCTTTGCCCGGGGTCTATCGATTCAATACCCGAACGCATCATTTCCGATACGTATGCGGCAAAGTTTAAGGAAAAGCCGATTATAGCCACAATTCCGGCATTTATTGTGGTTTTGCCGAACACAATGTAGTAAAGTATCATTAAAAGTACCACCGCCGGTGTGCCCTGCAATATTTTTACGTATATATTGCACAGAAAAACCGCAAGCCTGCTTTCGGTCCTTCTGAAAATGCAAATAAGAAAGGCAAGTATCGTGCCTATAACAGTTGAAAAAATTGTCAGTGTAAGTGTTACCGTTATACCTTCAACAATAAGCTTCCAACGTGATTCACGAATAAAGTTTTTCTCAAAACTGCTTTTTATGTCATCTAAGAAAGAATTATCACCTGCTTCGGGTGCTGCAGCCGAAGCACCTTTTATATCCTCACTTCTTACCATAAGGACCATGCCTCCATAGTAAAAAGGATCCGTAAAAAGTAAGCTTTCTTCACGTTCGGGAGTTACTCCGATAGGACCCACCGCCAAATCATACTTCCCCAAAGAAACTCCGGCTATAAGTGCGGATGAATCAGAGTCTTCAATTTCCATCGAATAACCGTATTCTCTGCAAAACCTCGTAAAAAGGTCGACAGCGTAACCTACATATTCTCCGTCTTTAATATATGTAAAAGGTGTTAAGGTAGATGATAGGATCACTTTTAATTTTTCGGGATTATTTTCCGTATCCGAAAAATCAACAACTTTTTTATCTTCGTCCTCTCCTAACCAAATCGAATTCAGCTCATCAAGAACCCCATCATTTTTTGCTTTTTCAAAAAATTCATTGAGCTGTTTACAGAGCTTCTCGGATTTTTCAACATTTTTGGGAAAGACAAAGGAATAGGTATCTTCCTTGATCATTTCTTTAATAAAATCTATTGATGATTGTTCCGAATGTATTATTCTTCCCGTTGGTTCATCGCATATATATCCATCGATTATACCTTTACTTAAAGCGATATTCATATCGCTGTAGTTGTTGTAGTATAAGTATTCACTGTCGGGGAAGAAGTCAAATGTCACTTTTTCAAAAGCGGAGCCTGTTAGTATGGCTATTTTTTTACCGTTATAATTACGCCAGTTCACATCATCGGATGATCGCTGTTGTTTGTTTGCAATATCGGAAGCTCTTACAACTATTACAGCACCACCCGAATAATATGGTTCGGTAAAATTTACACATTGTAACCTTTCCTCGGTTATCGCCATACCGCAAGAGCCGAGATCGCTTTTGCCCGACTGAATCGCAGGGATTATAGCATCGAAATTCATATCTTTTATTTCGAGCCCGTATCCGTATTCCTTGCAAAATCTGTAGACAATATCAATATCGTAACCTACTATTTGATTGTTTTTTATAAACACAAATGGTTCATACGCCGCTTCCACAGCATATTTTAACACCCCATTTTCTCCCGAAAGCTCATTAAGAGGCGGTATGATCTGTTTGCTTTTGTCTTTACCGCACCATATTTCATCAATTTCCTTTAATGTGCCATCCGACTTTATTTTTTTGATATATTCACTAAATTCATCACATAGCCGTTTGCCTTTATCTGTTTTTGAAAGAGCATATCCTAAGTCGTACTCTTCCAAATAATCTTTGATGTAGGATATTTCAGGATTTTCAGCCACCATACATTTTGCCACGGGTTCCTCAGTTCCGAAGGCATCTATTTTCTTTGCCAAAAGTGCACCTATCATGTCGGTATAATTGTTAAAATGACTTATTTTAGCATCGGGAATATTGTCGGTTATAATCATATCGAATGTGGTTGAGGTTTGAGTTCCTATCTTTTTTCCCGCATAGTCCTTATAAGACAATTTGATTTGCTCTTGAGTTTGGTTAGGCTGATCGTTATTGTCTTCCTTGTTGTCTTTTGCCGCAGCAAAATATATTGCCGCACATAAAAACACCAAAACCGCAATTATTACAGCATCGATTTTTTTTGTATTTTTTCTTCGCACTATAATCCCCCTTACTCAAACGTTAAGACTATTGTATTCAAGTCACCGTATTCATAACTGACTTCGGATGTTATCTTTTCTATTATCTTCACAGATAATTCATCGCCGTCTTTTAACGGATCAAAGCGAGCCCCATTATATTCAACTTTCATAACGGCTTTTCCGGAAAGCTCCGAATACTCTATATCAACATTTATAGTAAAACCGTCTTTCATATGCGGAACAATGTTTGTTGAAACAATTTCCTCAAAAACAAGCTGAATATTTCCAATCATCTTTGAAGGTATATTATTTTTCAAACCAAATTCTTCTATTTGCGCAACAGTTTCTATAAAGTCGAAATTCTTTGAAGTTATCTCAACGGAATATTTTTTAAGTCTATGTATAAAAGCACGCGTTTTTTCTTTTTGGGGATTATTAAATATCTGTTCGGGCGTACCCTCTTCATAGATACCGCCCTCATCCATATAAAATACTCTGGTGGATACATCTTTTGCAAACCTCATTTCGTGGGTAACGATCAACATTGTCATTCCCTCTTTTGCAAGAATCTTTATAGCTGTCAAAACCTCGCTTACCATAGTTGGGTCAAGAGCAGATGTGGGTTCGTCAAAAAGCAAAATATCCGGCGACATAGCAACGGCACGGGCTATGGCTACACGCTGTTTTTGACCTCCCGAGAGCTCGTCGGGGAAATTTTCCGCCTTTTCAAGCAGACCGACTTTCTTTAATAACTCACATGCAAGCTCTTGTGCCTCTTTCTTAGGCATTTTTAACAGCGTTATCGGAGCGACCGTTATGTTGTCGATAATATTGAGATTTGCAAAAAGATTAAAAGACTGAAAAACCATTCCCATTTTCTGTCGCACTTTACTCAAATCACATTTACTGTCGGTTATCTCTTCATTATTTATAAACACCCTTCCCGATGTCGGTTCATCCATCTGATTAAGACATCTTAATAGAGTTGATTTACCTGTACCCGAAGGACCTATTACAGATATGACATCTCCTTTGTATATTTCCGCATTGACATCTTTAAGCGGTACTACATTAGGATATTCTTTTCTTAAATGTTCAATTTTTATTAAACATTCACTCATATTAAACCGCCTCCTCTCTTGAAATCCTTAACATGATATTATATCAAATATACAGCAAATAGTCAATAATCATAGAATTATATCGGTTATTCTTGACATTAAAAATTATGTTTGTTATATTATAATAATAACAATTATACAAACTACAAAATCAAAGAAAGGACTGTATGAGCGAGCCTAAGGAAATACAGATTTTTTTCCTTAAGGAAATTCGGACATATTAGGGAACCACTGATTAATTGATCAGTGATCCCTTAGGTATAAAAATGAGACAAAAAATAAAACAGCTTTTTTTTAAAAAAGTTAATTTTTTCACCAAAGCCACAACTTTTATATTGACCTTCACCATACTTTTCACAGGCTGCGAAAACACTATATCATCATTTTTTGAAACTAAGTGGATAGACTCGGATATAGACGGAACAATCACCGCAAATACGGAAGTTTCCCTTAAAGATGACTTTGCTGCGGCAGTAAACAAAGACTGGATAATAGAAAACGAAAAAGGCGGTTCTTTTTATGATGCCGCAAAAAACGTAATTAAAAAAAAGCGTTCCATTCTTTCGGATAAAAGCCTTACGGGAAAGGGTATTACGGAATTACGCAAGTATACGGAACTTGCGGAGGATGTGGAGAAAAGACAATCTCAAGGTGTGGAGCCTTTAAAAGAATATATAGATACCATCGGTTCAATATCAAATATCGACCAACTGTACGATTATTTTTGCGACCCGATAAGAAACCCGCTCTCATTATCTCCTCTTACCGTAAATTCGGTAGGTCAATCTCCTGCTGAACCATCGGTATACATGGTTTATTTAAATTTTCCCGAGCCTTCACTCGGCAATTCCGAAGATACCTACTACCAAATAGACAATACGGGCCTTGAAAAAGCCAAAGATACGCAAGAATTTACATGCTATGTTCTGAACAGACTCGGCTACAGTAAGAATGAAGCCTTAAAATTAGTATCACAATGTTTCACGGCAGAACAAAAAATGTTTGAAATATCGGGTGTAATAGGAGAAACAGAACTTAAAAACAATATCTATACTTTGGATGATCTAAAACAGTTTGCGGGAACCTATCCAATAGACAAATATCTTGAATCTATCGGATACAGCCAATCTTCCAAATTCTTTGTTGATAAGAAATATCTTGCTTCTTTGAACTCTTTGTGTAAAACCACCGTGGCGGAAATGAAAGCATACCTTATTGTTCACTATATCCTATTTTCCGCCAATTATCTGGATACGGATACGGAAGATACCTATTCCGATATATTTGCTTCCAAGACCCAAAAAAGCGAGCCTGTTGATGTTTCGAACGATGAAAAAAAGGATAAAATGCTTTTTGGCGAATACATAGGCAAAGATTCCATAATGACAGCAACACTGAATGAACTGTATATTGATAAATACACAAGTGATGTTGACTATGATGAATTATATGGTTTGGTTGAAAATATAATAGAAGAATATCATACGATATTCAACAATGAACAATGGATGTCGGACGAGAGCAAAGCTATGTGCATTGAAAAGCTCGATGCCATGAAGATACACATTTTGAAACCCGAGAGGACAAATCCCGATCTTTACGGGTGCAACATAGTACCAAAGGCAGAAGGAGGAATATTTCTTGATGCGGTATTTGAGTCAAAGAAAGCCTTAAATCGCTATTATGCCGAACTTTCCACAAAGAAATTTGACAGAAGCTATTGGGACCCTTACGATCTTCACTCTTCCACTACCGTAACAAATGCATTCTATTCTCTCACAAACAACGGTATTTACATTCTTGCGGGATTGATCGAAGCCCCTATATATCACAAGGGAATGACTATAGAAGAGCTTTATGCGGCCATAGGCACCACAACAGGTCATGAAATAACCCACGGCTTTGACTCCGAGGGTGTAAGATATAATAAAGACGGACTTGAAACACCTTGGATGTCCGATGAGGATCGCACGGCATTTACAGACAAAGCGGATAATGTGGCGAAGTATTATTCAAGCATTGCCCCCTTTGAAAACTCGGGTATATACAACGGCTCAAATGTCAGTGCCGAGGCAACGGCGGATATGGGCGGTATAAAGGTGACGCTTTCCATGGCAGAAAAAATGCCCGATTTTGATTTTGATGCTTACTTCCGTGCCTACGCAAGGCTTTGGCGAACACAAAACTCTCTTGAGGAAGAACAATATTTAATGAATGCCGACAGCCACCCTCTTTCATATCTCAGAATAAATGTAGGGCTTCAACAGTTTGAAAAATTTTATGAGGTTTACGACATAAAAGAAAATGATGGTATGTATTTAAGTGAGGAAATGCGTATTGCCGTTTGGTAAAGTATCAATCATATTTTTTGAAAGGAAACAATATTATGAGCGAAACAATAATAAAGCTTGAACATGTTACCAAAAGCTACGGATCCCATAATGTTTTGACAGATGTCAATATGCAAGTAAACAAAGGGGATATATACGGACTGATAGGTAAAAACGGGGCAGGTAAAACCACTATTTTTAAAATGATACTCGGACTTTCAGAAAAAAACTCCGGTACCGTTTCAATTGACGGCTCAAAAAACAACAGAGAATTGATGGCAAACCGCAACAAAATAGGTTTTCTTGTGGGAACAAAATTTTACGGTTACCTAAATGCAAAGAATAATCTTAAATATTTTGCCACCATTAAGGGAATCCCCTCCAAACAGATAAACGCCGAAATAGAAAGAGTGCTTGAAATAGTTGGTTTAAAGGGTGTAAAAACACCTTTTAAAGGCTTTTCTTTGGGTATGCAGCAAAGGCTCGGCATAGCAAATGCCATTCTCGGAAATCCCGAACTTCTTATATTGGATGAACCTACCAACGGGCTTGATCCACAGGGTATAGCAGATGTACGTAATATGATAAAACGTTTTAGAGAAGAATTCGGAATGACTGTAATAGTTTCCTCACATATTTTAGGGGAGCTTGAGCACACCGCAGACAGATTCGGGTTTATAAATGAAGGAACGGTTCTGCGAGAAATAACACTTGATGATTTGAAAGAAAAACAGCCTGCTGTTGAGATTGCCGTTGACGACCTTGAAAAGGCTAAGAAGGTACTTTCGGAAAACGGCATAAAGATATTGAGAGAAGTTGAAGAAAAATCATCTTTGGAAGACTTTTATTTCAATCTTATCGGAGGAAAAGCGAATGAGTAGACTAATAAAAGCCGATTTGCTCAGAACGCTCAAACGTCACACATTTTATGTATGGGCTGTGGTTATTTGGATAATAGCATTTTTCATTGGTGGATTTCAAAATTACGCCGAAGAACAAATACAAAGTGAAATGAGTTCTCTTCGACTTATGTGTCCGCTGATCGTTTCTATCCCTACATTTTTGATCGTGTACGGCAGTGATGTAAAAACAGGTACAATACAGTGTGTTGTAGGACGAGGTATTTCAAGAAGTAAGGTAGTATATGCCAAGTTTATAGAAAGTGTGCTGTTCATCGCCTTTTACTATACTATTCTGTGCACCAGCCTTCATATTAAAAACAGTATTATTGAGGTGGGGATCACGGCTACACAGACACTTTCGCTTTCTCTTTACATTTTGGCACTGTTTTTATGTACGGTGGGATATTTGGCATTCTCGGCTTTTTTCTTTTATCTTTCATGGAATACAGCTGTGGGTATTATCGGCATTTGCTTTATCTCGATGATGTTGCCACCCCTTTTTATGGCTGCCCAGACACATTTTAAAATTCCTGTCAGCGATATGTCATATACCGGGCTGCTTCTAAAAGCCTACAACGACATAAATGTCGGAAGCTTTCCTTCCACAGCTTTGGTGGCACTTATATACCTGTTTGCAGCTGTACGTATAACAGCGACAGTATTTGAAAGAAAGGAGATAGAATTTTGAAAAATCTTATATATGCCGATCTAAGGCGTATTTTTCATAAAAAATCTTTTTGCATACTTCTTTTACTATTGCTTGCGGAAGCCTTATTATCATTAAAAATATCAATGAATATATATGCCACTTCATTCAATTATGCAACAAGCGCATCGGGAACAGGTATGTTTTCCGTGATAATGGGTGTTATAATACTAAGCTCGGTATACTGCGATGAGTTTAAGTCAAATGCCATGACTTCTGTCATCGGGCGAGGATACTCACGCACAAAAATAATTATTGCCAAATTCATTGATGCTGCCATACTGACAATAATAGTTACTGCACTAAAAATACTTTTCGTACTTATGCTTGCGCCTGTATTTGGACAAAACTTGGATCTTTTTGAAATAAAGATGATAGTTTTTCAAAACATCTTTACATTTTACAGTATATTGGGCAATATAATCGTTGCTTCGTTTTTCCTGTTTTTGACTGCCAACACCGCTTCAACGATTTTTATTTTTCTTTTGCTGGAAATAATGGTGCCTACCGTAATGTCATTGATTTCGGATATAGTATTCATAAAAGAGATAGGCGCCTCTCGTATCGACCTAAATTCAATTTCGCAAATAATTTTTACCGATATTATGTTGGGAATAAACTTCCACGCCGCAACGATGCTGTTTATAAGCTTCATGATATATTTTGCTATGTTTATGGCACTTTCTATTGTTTGCTTTCACAAGAAGGAACTTGATTTTTAATCGGCTTTTTACTTTTCAACAAAAAAACACCCTCAGACGGTTTTATCACCAAAGTCTCCGGGTGTTTTTTATTGAATAATATTATCGTTTATTTAAGTACAACATTTTTTCCCGCAAAAAACGAAGAAAGAATAACATAATCGGCTCTGTTAACTGTGCCGCTTGCATCTACATCCATGTTTTGCATGTTGATATCAACGGTTTTTCCCGCAAAAAATTGTGAAGCGGCTATATAATCAGCTCTGTTGACGGTATTGTTCGAGTCTACATCGCCGGGCAATTTATTGCCGTCACTGCGACTTGTGGTATCTTGGGAAGAAGTGGTTGTTTCCGTTGATGCCTCCGTACTTACGGAGCTTTCCTCTTGCAAAGCAACCGCCTTTACAACCGAAGGTAACGTAGCTATAACACTTCTTTTTGTGTCTGTTTTTGCGGTCATCATATATATGGTATCTACAGAATCTGCGGTTATGTCTGCCTTATAGACCTTACCGTTGACTGTAAGTGTGACCGTTTTATTATCAAGGTCAATCATGAAAGAATAATCGTAAGTAAAATCTGCCTGCATTATGCCAAGATTTGCGGCATAATTATCCGTACCCGTTTTCAGGCAAAGATTTTTGTTTTCGTCGGAGGCAAGAGAGCAAACATCAGCAATTGCTCCGCTGCCGTCCTTTCCCATTATTCTTAAAAATGCCCATTTACTGTTTGCGGATGTGGGAGTTACTTTACCGGAAATAATAACGATTCCGTTTTTCTGCTCCTCAAAACTGTTTGACCATACCGTAGCAAAATCAGCGGAGTTGTCGATCAGCTTATAGTCATCTGTAGCCTGTCTGTATTCAACATAGTTAAGAGCCTTGTCACCGCCCTCGGGCTCCCAGAATATGTCTGACTGTGTTAAAGGAAGTGCGGAAACCGTGGATATTTCGACCTTCGCCTCGGTGGTTGCCTCCGTTGATTCTGTGGTAGAGCCTGTAGTAGGGTCATAAGGCTCTACTGTATTTCCGGGCATATAAACCTCAAGAACCTTATTGTCTGCCATCGTTCCCGCCGCTTTTTCCGAATCGGCCTTAGCCGTATCCGGACCTGTAAGATATGTTACAGCCGAACGTTTGGTTGCGGTGTTATAGTAGAATACGGTGGGGTCTGTATCAAAGTTGGGATATGGATTTTTGTTGGCATAACTGCTTGAAATCAAGCTTTGAGCATCAATCACCTGATCTCTTGTTGCCGCAGTCACTATTGTGCCCGTCTTATCCTGACAACGTGCACTATTCACAAAGACATTATCAAAAAGCTTTATAATGGGATACCCGTAGCTTCCTGTTCTTGTTATAACACATTGTGTGTCACCCGTGCCTTTGTTATAGTCAAAATAGTTTCCTTCAGCCAATACCCATGCACTCGCCCTCGCATCTATACCCGTAAAGCAATTGTAATAGAAATTGTTGTATACATGCAAATTGGTCTGTCTTGTTAAAGGAAGCCTTGCACCGCAGTTATTGAAGTAATTGTGATGCCAAGTGGAGTTATACTGCAGTGAACTGTCTCCGCCTCCGTGAAGTGAAGTTTTATGGCAATCCTCGAAAACATTATAAGAATAGGTAATGTTACGGCAACCCTTAAAGTCGGTGGAGCCGTCTCCATCTCCTTTATCCTGCTCCGGTGTTAGATCATAAAAATTTTCACCCTTTTTAAAGCAGTTGTTGTGTATCCAGAAATTCTTATATGAACTGTTTGAAGAAGAACTGCCTTCTATGGAGCAGGCATCTTCGGGATACTTTGTAAATGTGAGATTTGCAATCTCAACAGAGTTACACTTAGAAAAACAGAATCCCCATTTTTCTATAACAGCGTCCTCTCCGATTCCCTCTATGGTAATGTTGGATTTGCCGGACACCGAACACATATTAAAATATGAATCGTCACTCAATACTCTGTCTGTAAGATTGTTTATGGATACAACACCGTTGTTTGCATCGGTTGTCTTTGTTCCGTCGGCATCTCTTGTTTGTGTGTCAACAGTACCTATTACTCTCACAATAAGAGGGCCTGTTGCATTAGAGAGTATTTTTACAATACCCGTCTGTCCAAAGGCTGTTACGGTGTTTTTGTTTGAATTGTCAACATACACTATCGTCGCATCGGATTTGGGAGTACCGTCTTTATTGTAACCTCCCATGCCTCCGTTAAGCCCGTAAAAGCCGTATCCCGAGCGATCCTTGGCCGCAACGGAAACATCCTGTTTTTCAATTACCTCTCCTTCACCCGTAGTAACCTTTATATCGTAAACGCCCGAGGTAATACCTACTATATCGGCAACTCCGCCGTTAGCGGAAGTCCTTACAAGTTCGGAGTCAATTTTTACATAATCGGTCGCATCATCGGCTTTGTATTCCACACTTGCCGCGGATGCATTTGCATCGTTGCTCCATTCAAGATGAATAGCCTCATACCAGCCGTAAGCCTTTGTAAATGCGGAATTAGCGGCAAATGAAGGCGTAGGCAAAACAGAGGTAGCTAAAATTACGGAAGTTATTATTCCCGAAAAAAATTTTTTCATGTATATGTTCCTTTAATATTTTTTAATTCCGATATCGGTTCTAAAATGTTTATCCTTAAAGTCGACCGACTTTACACCTTCGTAGGCTGTTTTTATGGCTTCATCAAGCGTTTTTCCCACACCTGTTATACCCAAAACTCTGCCTCCGTTTGTGACGAATTTACCATCTTTTTTAGCGGTTCCCGCATGAAAGATATATGTGTTTTCTAATTTTTTCGCTTCGTCAAGACCTGTTATTTCATATCCTTTTTTGTAAGATACCGGATAGCCGCCGCTTGCAAGCACTACGCAGGCCGCAGCGTTCTCCTCCCACTCAACATTGATCTTGTCAAGAGTCCCGTCAACACATGCCTCAAATATATCGAGAAGGTCTGTTTTTAATCTGGGAAGAACTACCTGTGTTTCGGGATCGCCGAAGCGACAATTATACTCTATGACCCTCATGCCTTTTTTGGTGAGCATAAGGCCGAAAAATATTATTCCTTTGAAGGTCCTTCCTTCTTTGTTCAGTGCATCGACTGTGGGCTTATATATCTTTTCAAAGCAATCCTTTGCAAGTTCATCTGTATAAACCCTGCTCGGAGAAAATGTGCCCATACCTCCGGTATTTAAGCCCTCATCGTTGTCATTTGCTCTTTTATGATCCTGTGCGGAAACCATGGGAACTATTGTTTTGCCGTCGCAAAAAGAAAGCACACTCATCTCCGGTCCTTCAAGAAATTCCTCGATAACAACTTTATTGCCGCTGTCGCCAAACTTCTTGTCGACCATTATTTCCTTTAAGCCCTCAAGAGCACTTTCTTCATTTTCGCAAATGAGAACGCCCTTTCCGAGAGCTAAGCCGTCTGCTTTAAGCACCACCGGGAAATCGCCCTTTTTAACGTATTCAACCGCTTCATCGAAGTTATCAAATGTAGAATAGGCTGCCGTGGGGATATTGTATTTTTTCATAAGCTCCTTGCTAAAAGCCTTACTGCCCTCTATTATGGCGGCATTAGCTCTCGGCCCGAATACTCTCAGACCCGCTTGCTCAAATTTGTCAACAATTCCTCCCACAAGAGGGTCATCCATGCCCACAACCGTCAAATCTATTTCATTTTTCTTTGCAAATTCAACCAGCTTGTCAAATTCCATAGCTCCGATATCAACAAGCTCAGCATCCATACCTATTCCGGCATTTCCGGGTGCACAATATATTTTTTCAACACGGGGGCTTTGCTTAAGCTTCCATATTATGGCATGCTCTCTGCCGCCGCTTCCCACTACCAATATTTTCATTTTAATCTCCTGACCTTGTTACCCTCAACCTTAAGCTTTCCCAATGCGAAAAGCTGTATTGCTTCGGGGAAAATCTTCCATTCTGCTTCTTGCATTATTCTTTTTTGAAGTGTTTCCGGAGTATCATCGTCCTCAACGGCAACCGCCTTTTGCAATATTATGGGGCCACCGTCGGTTATAGGTGACACAAAATGAACTGTCGCCCCCGATACCTTTACCCCTTTTTCAAGTGCGGCTTGATGGACCCTCAGTCCGTAATAGCCGTCTCCGCAAAAACTTGGAATAAGAGCGGGATGAATATTCATAATTTTGTTTTCGAAGGCTTTAATGAATTTTTCACCGAGTATTGTCATATAACCCGCAAGAACAATAAGGTCTACATTATTTTCCTTAAAGTGGGCTATAAGCCTGTCGTCAAATGTTGACGGGTCCTCTTTTTTGGTTATGACTGTTGAAGATATGCCGTGCTTTGCCGCCCTTTCAAGAGCATAGGCTCCTTCTTTCGAACTTACGACAGTCACTACCTTTCCGTCTATTTGTCCTTTATCCGCAGCATCAAGTATAGCCTGAAGGTTTGTACCGCCTCCGCTTACCATTGCACCTATTCTTATCATTTTTTATCCCTTTAAATTAATTTCGATACCCGAGCCTTCGGATACAAAGCCTATCTTATATGCCTTTTCACCCAAAGCTTCAAGAACTTCCACAGCCTTGTCCGCATCGGATTCGGATACGGCGGCAACCATACCTATACCCATGTTAAATGTATTATACATACTCATTCTTGCAACATTTCCTTTTTTCTCAAGCAAATCGAAAATGGGAAGAATGGGCCAAGTACCTTCATTTATGTTTACTTTGGTACCTTCGGGCATCATTCTGGGAATATTCTCTATGAAGCCGCCTCCTGTTATGTGGCTTAAACCCTTTACTTCAACCTGCTTCATAAGTTCAAGTACGGGCTTTACATAGAGCTTTGTGGGTGTAAGTAGAGCCTGACCGAGAGTTTGAGAAAGCTCATCATAATAAACATTCAAATTTTCTTTGGTAGGTTCAAATATTTTTCTTACAAGAGAATAGCCGTTTGAATGGATACCGCTTGAAGCTATACCTATCAGCACGTCTCCCGGTTTTATTTTGCTGTTGTCTATACTCTTTGCCTTATCGGCTATTCCTACGGTAAAGCCTGCAAGGTCGTATTCGTCAACGGGATAAAAGCCCGGCATTTCTGCGGTTTCTCCTCCTATAAGTGAACAACCGCTTTCCTTGCAGCCCTGTGCAACGCCCTTTACTATCTGAGCTATTTTTTCGGGCTCATTCTTACCGCAAGCAATATAATCAAGGAAGAAAAGAGGCTCCGCACCGGAGCAAACCACATCGTTTACACACATTGCAACCGCATCAATTCCTATAGTATCATGCTTGTCCATGAGAAAAGCAATCTTAAGCTTTGTGCCGACTCCATCGGTACCGCTTACAAGAACGGGCTGTTCCATATCCTTTGCCTTTGATATATCAAAAAGACCACCGAAACCGCCTATGTCAGTGAGCACTTCTTTGCGAAAAGTGCTCTTGACATGTTCTTTCATAAGTTCAACCGCTTTATAGCCCGCCTCTACATCTACTCCGGCAGATTTGTAATCCATAATTTCCTCCTGTTATTTATCTCCGTTTGAAAGAGTTCCTTTGTTGCTGTCTATAGTTGCAAGAAGATTATCGGGAACTACACTTGAAACCTGTGTACCGTCGCATACAAGAACGGGTATCTTAAGCTCTCTTCCCAAATCTATTGCATGCGTAAAATCATCATTGTTTTTGCTGCCAACCACAAGTGCTGCCGCTCTCATCATGTAGGGAATAAGTCCCTTATCGGGATTGGATGTTACAAAAATATCTCCCTTTCTGAAGTGAAGCTTTGCCTCTTCTGATGAAGTGATTATATTTGTATGACTTGTTACCTTGTTTCCTTTAACGGCAGACTTTCCCTGAAGAAGGATATCACCAACAAGACCTACCTTAATGGTATTTGTTGTACCTGTGGTTCCCAAAGGTGTTCCACCTGTAAATACCATAAGCTCGCCTGTTCCTACTATGCCCTCTGCAAGTGCCTTTGCCGATACATCATCAAAAAGAGTGTTAATGTTTTTCTTTTCCATTTCCACAAGCATGGGACGGCAACCCCAAATAAGATTTAACTGTCTTAATGTTCTTTCGATAGGGGTACAAGCCAATATAGGCGTTGCGGGTCTGTATTTTGCCACATTTCTTACCGAAGAACCCGAGATGGTGATCGTTGAAATAATACCTGCGTTAAGGTCGTGTGCCGTCGTACAGGCTGAGTGACTCATGGCAGATGTGATATTTCTTACAGACTCATTTTTACCGTTGTTCTTTGTGTAGAAGTGTGACTCATAGTCAATATTTTTTTCTACCTCTCTTGCTATTCTGTCCATAGCCTTAACAGCCTCAACGGGATAATCGCCGTTTGCTGTTTCACCCGAAAGCATTATAGCATCGGTAAAATCAAAGATAGCACCTGCAACATCGTTTACCTCCGCTCTTGTGGGACGGGGGTTTTCAATCATGGAATTGAGCATCTGTGTGGCAGTGATAACGGGCTTGCCCTTTTCGATACACTTTCTGATTATCATCTTTTGTACAAGGGGAACTTCTTCAAAGGGTATTTCAACACCCATGTCACCTCTTGCTACCATTACACCATCGGTAACCTCAAGTATCTCATCGATATTATCAACACCGTCTCTGTTTTCTATCTTGGAAATAATGTGAACATCGCTACCGCCGCAGTCTTCAAGAACTTTCTTGATCTCAAGCACATCCTTTGCACTTCTTATAAAGGAAGCGGCAATATAATCCACACCCGATTTAACACCAAATTGAAGATCTTCTATATCCTTCTGTGTAAGGGCAGGAAGGTTGATATGAACATTCGGAAGGTTAACTCCCTTTCTTGAACCTAATGTTCCTCCGTTTACAACTTTGCAGTAAACATTGTTGTTCTCGATTTTTATAACGGTCATTTCGATAAGACCATCATCAATGAGTACAGTCGCACCCACAAAAAGATCCTTGGGGAAACCTTCGTATGTTACGGAAACCTTTGTGTTATCACCCTCTATATCATCGGTGGTAAACATAAAATCCTGACCTGCAACAAGTTCAACCTTGCCGGTAGCAAATTTCTTTATTCTTATTTCGGGACCCTTTGTATCAAGAATAATGGGAATGGGAACATTAAGTTCCGCTCTTGCCGTTTTCATATTCTCGATTCTTGCTCCGTGTTCCTCGTAATCGCCATGGGAAAAGTTAAGGCGGCATGCACTTATGCCGGCTTCGATCAACGCTTTGAGCTGATCTACATCGTTTGATGACGGGCCGAGGGTTGCAACTATTTTTGTTTTTCTCATAATGATCTCCTTACATAAAAAAATAAATTCATTTTATCATAGCATATTTTTATAAAAAAATCCATAGAATTTATAAATTCTTTAAAACTTATCGGCATAACTAAAATCCCCTGCATCGTAAATGGGAGTATTGCCCACCTCTGTTGAAAAGAAATTTTCATCGGGTTTGTCCTTTCTGTAATACACTTTATAAGAACCGCCCTTTTCATAAGGATTTTTTCTTGGATGGAAAGGCTTTGATTTGCATTTATATTCTCTTCCTTCCGCATAGAAGGTACCTTCGGCACAATTATATCTGACCTTGTTGACCGAAATATTTGAAGGTATGATATTATAATTATCGCAAACGGTATAATTATTATCGCGTAAAAGTCTGTTTATTACAACTATGTCCTTTATCAGATATATAAGCATAACAAAACCGATAATCGTAAAAAGAACTCCGACACCCGCCCCTGCAATGGTTCCGGCGTCATTTGACGTATCCGTACCGTATTTTATCAAATATGGATTGTTGGGGTCGTAGCTTATGGGCATGGTGTCAACATGCGCTCTCGATCTGCTCAAGCCCGATATCCTGCCGTTATATTCCTTACCGTCGACGGTATAATTAACGTAGGCTCTGTAATAGGTATGCTTATGCTTTCCTCCGCTTTTGTATGATTCCACATCTTCAACAGTTGCCGTTGTGTGTTCGGCGATGCTGTAAAAATTTTTGTCATCTATGTATGTTTTTGTTATAAATATTGCAAGAAACAACCCCATAATCAAGAATACCAGCGGAAATATAAATTCATGACCCTGCGGACGATATTTTTTTTGTTCCATTTTAAATCCCCCTCTAAAAAAAATTTATCGGATTGATTTTAGCACAATTACAAACGCATTTCAACCCGTCTTAAAATAAAAACGAAGCCTTTTTCGGCTCCGTTTTGTATAAAATCACTATTTGTTTCAGCTAAGGAAACACTGATTAATTCACTTGAAGCAGATTTGAGATAATGTTTTCGCAGACAAGGAAAAGACCCGAAGGCATAGCCATAGCTATGTTGAGGGGCTTTGACACAGTATGCGG
>DFJD01000065.1 GCA_002372875.1 Clostridiales bacterium UBA3680 | reverse complement strand
GTAAGTCTGAAGCTTACAAAAGGTGAAAGACTCCACTTGAAGCTGCTCTTTGTGTTAAAGTTTGAACCACTGTCCTTAGGTGCTTCTTCGCTGTCTTCTTTGATTTCTTCAACAACTTCAAAGCCGTCTATCATGGTTTTACTATCATCTTCTTTTTTCTTTTCAGCTTCTTTTTTTGCTTTCTCAGCTTTTTCTTTTTCTTTTTTGCTGTCGTACTTGTAATCCTTACTGAATTCTTTTTTATATCCGATATTATAAGTACTTGCGGTCCATTGATATTGAGGATCTACAGTCTTGCCCGGATTAGCAAGCATCCATTGCTCAGCACCGGGAGAATAATAGTCGTTTGATGTAATGGTAAAAGGACTCTTCCCGTTTTTTCCCGGTTCGGGTTTGATTGAACCTAAGTTGATATTTCCCAAAGGATTTCCGATAATATCATCATTAGCACTTTTTCTTGAACTTGCGGAAGTATTGTCTACACCAATAAGAGGGAATACAAACTCACTAAGGTTCAATTCGGAAATGAACTTATAGCCTGTTGAAAGTGTGTTATACCACTTACCGTTCTGATCGGCAAAACAAACATAAAGTTCTTCATTGCTGTTCATTGCAGCCTTTGGATTAAAGCTTACATCAACTTTAAGTTGATTTAATGTGTTTATTGATTCTTTTTTTACGTTAAAAAGAGTGCTGCTTGCATCTCTCAGATAATTACCGTTTAAATCGTAAATGCTGAATTTGACATCGGTAGGTATAAATGTTGAACTACCTTGAACAGCCATGCTTATTGTAAGTGTGTCATCGTTACATGTTATGATGCTGCTTCCGTCGCTGATCTTATTTTCCGCTTTTGCGTAACCGGCTTTTACACTGTTAAGCACTGTCTCAAAACGCGACATGGCAGGAATAACAAAGTTATTACCTCCGGATATCTGTGCCTCAGTTGCATATTCTATTCCGTCAACCGTATAATAAGCACTTACAGCACCCCAAGGAATAGGAGCAATAAGAGGTACCGAAAAGTTACCGTTTGAGTCTGTCATTGCCGAGTTTTCGGCTATACTGATAAATGTACCGTCAATAGGAGAAAGAGTCTTTATGTCAGCTTCATTTCTTGTCTTTGAAAGCTGTAAAACACTGGCTTTTCTTCTTTGAAGCTTACCTGTAACCTCGATCTTCTGACCCATTACAGCAGGCATAAATGCATAATAATATCTTGTGTTATCTCTGCTTAAATTGATATTTATTCTGCTGCCTATAACCTGTCTGTAATTATCGGTCTTTCCGGATTCATCGTAGTTTCTTGGTGTTTTGGGCTCATCTCCGTCAGAGAATGTCTTTCCGTCGTTGTTGGTATCACCCGTCATATCTGCCCATGATGTATAATAACCGTTTGGAGCAAAAGCACGGAAATTATAAGTGTTACCCAGAGCGACATTTACCATATTAAACTTACCGTCTTTATCTGTCTTATTTTTTATTTGAGACATATCAAGATTCTTTGAGTTTCCGTCGGATGAGCTGTCGCCGCCCATTTGTTTGTTCATCTCATCGGCGTCTATTACGGCTCCTGCCAAGCTTCCTCCGAGCTGCTTCTTCATTTGGTCTTTCAGCTGAGGAGAGTAACCGATATACAAATTTTGTGCTCCTGTTTTACTGTAAACTATCCATGATCCGTCAACAACCAACTCTGCCTTCGTAAAGTCGGTCATATCTACCGTTTCCTTCTGTCTGTCGGGAAGTGTACTCCATATTTGGTCGCCTTCCTTGTAATATTGTATCTGATACTTACAGTCAACACCCATAGGAGTTTTGTTGGCCGCAGGAACATACTGCACACGCAATACGCTGTATTTGGGAATGCTGTATTGTTTTATCGGATTTCCCACTGAGTCGGTTGTATCCTTAGCGGTTATACCGTAATCTTTGTCAAGGTTTACAAATCCTTGTGATTTACAAATACTGAATGTTATATTTATCGGTTTATATGTAGGCTTTACATAAATTGTGCTTCTTCCTTCGTCGTTGACTCTTTCGTTGTAATTAAGTCTTATTACACCGTTATTGTAAAGCTCACCGAGAAAGCTTTGACCTGCACTTATTTCAAGCTTGCCGTTTGCGTCAGCACTTTTAGCAACATACTTATTGCCGTCTTTATTATAGAAATATACCTTGTCAAGAACGTAACCATACTTCGTAACATTATCGGGTGCGGTAAAAACGATCTTTGACCCCGAGTCGCCGTAGAAACCCGCAACATTGCTGCCCCAACTGCTTTTAATGTTAACTCCGTCAAGAGAAACGGACTTGCTTGTTTCTCCGTCGTAATATGTAGTTGCAACATCACCGGTGGTGAAATCAAACAGTTTTCTCTGTACCTTAGTGTCTGCACTGCGTTTTTCAAAAGTATATCTTGTCCAATGGTTGTAGATGTTATCAAACTTGACTTCGGTTCTTTCATGATTGGAGTGGTTTGTAACACCGATCTTTAAATACAGATTTCTGTGTCCGTTTGTCAACCATAAGTTTGCAAGTTGGTAATCAGACTGAAGTGCGCCCGCACTGTTGATATTTCCTGCCCATGTTTGATCGGAGTCCGTTTCAAAAACGCCATATCCGCCTCTGTCTTGTCGACGATAACAATCAATGCTATAGTGACTTATACCTACAGTATCAAGGGTATTTCGTGTATAGTTGAAGGAATAACTGTCTTCACCGTATTCGTCAAACACAACACCGTTTCCTTCGCGCCATACGCCGGCATGTCCGCTATGCCAAAATCCACCGTCGGGTTTACCTTCCCATTTCCAAGGAGAATCATCATAGCTGTAATTGAATCTGTTTCCGTAAACGTAACTCTTGGCATTTCCAAGATAGATACCGTCTGCGTATGTATTAACATCTGCATTGTTTTCGTTTGATGAATACACATTTATATCGGCATCACTGCTTTTATCGCTTATGAACACGGTGGCAAGTGAATTTCCTATATTCACATCATCATAGCCAAGCAGCTTAACGCCGAATTTTGTGTTTTTATCAAATTTTTTTGCCGTAACAGTAATTGTTTTCTCTGTTTCTCCGGGAACAAATGCTACGGTTTTGTTTACTATCTCTTCATAAGCATTCCTACAATCATCAATATCAACGGTGGAAACATAAACCGAAGTAAAATACTGCAGTCCGCCGCTTCTTCTTATCGTTATCTCCGTTGAAGGATTATCCTTTGTAAGAGTAGCTGCAGCCGAATCGATGGAAATCGTGGTTTCATCTCGCTGCTCATCGTCAAGAATTTGAACGTAGGTCGTGGCATTGGCCTTTGTTTGCACATTTTCGCCATTTGCAGCAAGAATTGCGAGCATAAATATTTTATCGCTTTCGGGTATGTCATTATCATTTATGACAATTGTTATTTCCTTTTCGGCTTCATTGGCATTAAAATGAACAACACCTTCGGCACCTTCCGCTTCCGCAAAATATTTCGTCATTTCGTCAACGGATTTTTGTATGTCACTTGCCGTAAGACCGCTTTTTTCGTTTTTTGCTTTGGGAAGATTCAAATATTGTGCTTGTGCCGCTAAAAGGGGGGAACCGTTGAATTCATTTTCATCAACAGGTTCATTCGGATCGACAGATTGTGCATCAAGAGCAGACATCGATTCTGTACTGTCGGAAACAGGCTCGTCAGCAAGAGATATGTCAGTTGCATCTCCATCGGGTAATAAATAAAGGCCCGAACCGGATGTGCTTTCATCATAAGTAAAATCACTCGGGTCAGGTTTAACGCCTTCTTTTTTCTTAAGCGCTTTGCCGTCCTCGTCAAGAATCTCATAATCCTCGCCGTAGGTGGAAAGAAAATCCGCCGCTTTGAGTGCAACATCAGCCTCAGCCGAAGCATCACCATGACGAATGATCTTTACCTTAAGAGTGCCTTCGCTTTCGTGAACATCATAATTTCCGTATTGAAAATCGAAATATGATTCACCCGTAGTTTCTTCGGCACGTATAAACGTGACCGAGGAAAAAAGCATTACAGCCGACATAGCCGCACTGATCGCTCTTTTTAGTTTGTTTTTCATGTTTTCAGCTCCTCCCTGATTATTTTTGCAAAATGTCTTAAAAAACAAATTGTATTCGTATAATATTATATCTTATATTAGAATGTATTTCAATAATTTTTTTATAAAAATTATAAGATTTATATTGAAATAACTTTTAAGGAAGCGCTGATTAATTAATCAGTGTTTCCTTAAAATTATTCCTTAATGAAAGATTAATGCAGCACTATAATATATTTGTATTGACAATTTTCGGAATTTGCTTTAAAATGTTATGACAATAAGCTTTAGGAGGATTATTTTCTTATGTATGATTTAAGTGAAGTTAAGCTTACAGATCCCGAAGTTGAGTCTGCCATATGTCAGGAACTCAAAAGACAACAGGATAATATTGAGCTTATAGCAAGTGAAAATATTGTTTCAAAAGCAGTTATGGCTGCTATGGGTTCTGTACTTACAAATAAGTATGCCGAAGGTTATCCCGGAAAAAGATATTACGGTGGCTGTGAAAAAGTGGATATAGTTGAAGAACTTGCCAGAAACAGAGCTTGCGAGCTGTTTGGTGCCAAATATGCAAATGTTCAGCCTCATTCCGGAGCTCAGGCCAACATGGCTGTGTTCTTTTCCGTTCTTACTCCCGGAGATACCGTTATGGGTATGAATCTTGCTCATGGCGGACATTTAACTCACGGTTCAAAGGTTAATTTATCCGGTAAATATTTTAACATTGTTCCCTACGGAGTTTCCGAGGAAACAGGAATGATTGATTATGATGAAGTAAGAAGGATCGCTCTTGATAATAAGCCTAAACTTATTGTTGCGGGTGCGAGTGCATATTCAAGAACACTTGATTTCGAGAAATTCTCTGCCATTGCAAAAGAGGTTGGAGCATATCTTATGGTAGATATGGCTCATATTGCCGGTCTTGTTGCTGCGGGACTTCATCCGAACCCTGTTCCCTATGCAGACTTTGTAACCACTACAACACATAAAACTCTCAGAGGTCCCAGAGGAGGACTTATCCTTACAAACGATGAAGAGCTTGCAAAGAAGATTGATAAGGCTGTATTCCCCGGTATTCAGGGTGGTCCTTTAATGCATGTTATAGCTGCAAAGGCTGTTTGCTTCAAAGAAGCTCTTTCTCCCGAGTTTAAAAAGTATGCTCAACAGGTCGTAAACAATGCGCAGGCTCTTTCAAAAAGACTTGTTGAAAACGGCTTTGCTATAGTTTCGGGAGGTACCGATAATCATCTTATGCTCGTAGATCTTCGCCCCATGAAAATAACGGGTAAGGAGCTTGAAGCAAGACTTGATGCTGTTCGTATCACTGCTAACAAGAATGCCATTCCTTTCGATCCCGAAAAGCCCGGTACAGCAAGCGGTGTTCGTTTAGGTACACCTGCTGTAACCACAAGAGGTATGGTTGAAGAAGATATGATCGAGATCGCAGATCTTATAGCAATGGTAGCTAAAGACTTTGATGTAAACAAAGATGAAGCTATTGCAAGAGTTGATGCTCTTGTTAAAAAATATCCTATTTATTGATAACAGTCAAGACCGACATTATGTCGGTCTTGTTTAATGAATTCGGAGGTTTTTGTTTTGAAAAGGTTCATTAAAAATGTATTTGCGTTGATTTTATCAACGGCAATTGCTTTTTCTTCCGTGTCCATATATACTTATGCAGATACTTTAACGGAAAATATATGTTCCGACACATCATCTCACTCTTATGATATCTCATCGGATATTCATAACAGCGAAGTTAGGTTTTCTTCCGCAAATTATCCTACACTTAAAGCATGTGCCGATTCAGGCATAAATACTTTGGTCGTTAAGGTCAATATTTCATCTTATCAATCATATAACGGACAACAACCGGGCATCATGCCTTTTGTATCCTTTGGAGAGCATTGGAAGAATAATGATGTATGGGTAAATGTAAATAATACGGGTTCTTATGAGGTAAAGCTTGATTTTTCGTCTATTGCTCCCTCATCAACCGAAACTTTACAATTCGGTGTACAAATTGCAAACGTTTCAGGCCCTTTAACCTACAGTATTGAACAGGCATATTTAACCGGAGAGTCAAACGGTTCTTCATCGGGTGGTTCAGGTTCATCTCAAGGCAATACCACACATGATTATGATGTTGACATTGAGTATAATTATGCAAAGCTTCTTCAAGAGAGTCTCTATCTTTTTGATGCAAATATGTGCGGAAACGATGTTAACGAAAACAGCGGTTTTACATGGAGAAATGATTGTCACACCTATGATTCTTCAATTCAGTACAATGGCAAGACTCTTGACTTGAGCGGAGGATATCATGATGCGGGCGATCATGTGAAATTCGGCCTTCCTGCCGCCTATGCTTCAACCGCGCTTGCACTTAGCTATTGTCAGTTCCCTGAGGCATACGAAAACACGGGCTTAAAAAATCACTACGATAGAATAATGAATCGTTTCGTTGATTATTTCGAGCGTTGTACCGTACTTGATGATAACGGAGATGCAATAGCTTTTTGTTATCAGGTAGGAGAGGGTGGACCTGATCATTCATATTCCGATATTCCCGAAAATCAACCCTCGTCACAAAGAGGAAATGCATTTTTTGCCGATTCTTCAAAGCCGGCTACGGATATAGTTTGTCAAACGGCGGCTGCTTTGGCTATTCATGCCTACAATGAAAATGATACCACAGCATATGAATATTCCAAAAAGCTCTTTAAGTTGGCAGAAGGCTTCATTTCTTCCAATTCGGCGGACAAACTTATTACCTATGACGGTTGCGGTGGTTTTTACAGTGGCACAAAGTGGGAGGATGATTATGTTCTTGCCGCAGAGTGGCTTTATAAATATTGTGAAAAGAATAATATTTCCGATAAAAGTGCTTATTATAATGCATACAAAAGTAAAATATCATCTTTATACCCCGGCTGGGTATGGTCATGGGATAATGCTACGCTGCCTGTGAATATATTCCTTCTTGATTCATCGGTAAACTCTTCCGAAGTAGCAAATTATATAAAAGGTGCAGTATCATCCAGAACCAATTCCGAAGGCTATACATATTTTGATTCGGAAGGTTGGGGTTGTGCCAGATATAACTGTGCTCTTCAAGCATGCGGCTTAATGTATGATGCCGTAAACGGTACAGATTTATTCGGCGAATGGGCAAAAGGACAAATGAATTATATTCTCGGTAATAATTCAAAACATATTTGCTATGTTGTGGGATATAACGACCTTGCGGCTAAAAATCCTCATCACAGAGCAGCCTTCGGAACAAGTGGCTTCCCTAACGGAAATGTTATACATTCGGCTGTAGGTTCTATTGTGGGCGGTTCAATAAACAGTACGGATTTTCCCGACTCTACTGCTGATTATAAAACAAGTGAAGTTGCTCTTGATTATAATGCATCACTTTGTGTTGCGGCAGCGGGACTTTACAGCTACACCATGAAAAACGGTAGCGAAGAGGAAAAAAGCGCACAATATTTTCTTGATGCCGCATCTCTTACCGATGAGATGAGACAGTCTGTAGTGGAAAAAGACATTACCTTAAACGATGTTAAAGGTGACTTTAACAATGACGGCATTTCCGATAGCAAAGATACAGCCCTTATATTAAAAATGATTACATCTGCAATCAAGGGAAACGGTCTTGCGGATATGAACGGAAACGGAATTATTGAGTTGATAGATGCAATAAAGCGAGAAGAATTATGAACAAAACAAAAAAGATAACATTAACAGCGGTTTTATCTGCTCTTGCATTTATATCTGTTGCGTTATGCAGAATACCTGTTGTATTATTTTTGAGTTATGAGCCTAAAGATGTAATAATAACTCTCGGAGGTTTTATTCTTGGTCCCATTGCGGCAGTTATAATATCTTTGGTGTCTTCATTCCTTGAAATGGTGACTATAAGCTCTACCGGAATAATTGGTTTTGTAATGAACGTGATTCAATCAAGTGCCTATGCATGTACAGCCACGCTTATCTATAACAAAAAACATACCGTTAAAAATGCCATTATCGGATTGGTTTGTGCCGTTATATTTATGACGGTTGTAATGCTTGTGTGGAATTACTGTATCACACCCATATATATGAAGGTAGACAGGTCTCAGGTAGTTCCTTTACTTATACCGGCAATATTGCCCTTTAATATATTGAAGGGTAGTGTAAATATGGCTCTTATCCTTTTGGTATATAAACCCATTATTACCGCACTGAGAAAATCCGGAATAGTTCCCGAAAGCAAAAGCTCATCATCTTTCGGCTTAAATGCATGGGCGGTAATTGCCGCAATTATTGCTGTAACTGTGGCGGCTATTCTGTTTTTTATAATAAAAGGAGCATCGTAATATGCATCATATTTCACTTACGGCAAGGGCAAAAATAAATATAACCCTTGATGTTATAGGAAAAAGAGAAGACGGGTATCATGATTTGAAAATGATTATGCAAACCGTAAATCTATGTGATAATATTTTTATAAAAAAAACAGATACGGGAATTACGGAACTTGTCGGAAATAAAAAGTTTTTACCCATGGATGAGAAAAATCTCATGTATATGGCAGCTGAAAAGTTAAGAAGCATTTATGGGTTTAAAGATGGGCTTTATATAGAGCTGAAAAAAAACATCCCCGTATCGGCAGGCCTTGCAGGGGGGTCCTCCGATGCGGCTGCTACCCTTGTTGGTGTAAATAGGCTTTTGCAGCTGAATGCTACCAAACAACAACTTATGGATATTGGCAAAACAATAGGGGCGGATGTTCCGTTTTGCGTTTTCAGAGGTTGTGCTCTTGCTGAAGGAATTGGTGAAAAGCTAACAAGGTTGCATCCGTTTCCCAAGTGCTTTATCGTTCTTATCAAACCTCGTATATCCGTAAGTACTGCCGAAATTTTTAATTCTCTTACCGAAAACAACAGGATTCATCCCGATACCGAGTCGGTAATTTCTGCCATAAAAGAAGGCGACCTCGTAAAAATTTCAGCGGGAATGAAAAACAGTCTTGAACAGGTAACAATAGCAAAATATCCGGTTATCGAAGATATTAAATCACTTCTTTGTGAAAACGGTGCCCTGGGTGCTATGATGAGCGGAAGCGGACCTACGGTTTTTGCTATATTTAACGAATATGAAACGGGTTTGAATGCACTTAAAAAAGCAAGAAAACAATTTGGTATCAAAGAAGCGTTTATAACCACCGTATACAACGAAAAGTCTGAATTATAATTATCTTATTTCCTCTCCGATTAGGAGAGGAAATACTTTTTGTTACAAAAAACCGACAAAATATAAAAATTAACCTTGACAAATACATTAAAATAGTGTAATATGTCTTTTGTTCGCGGTAAATATGCTGATATAGCTCAGGAGGTAGAGCGCAACATTGGTAGTGTTGAGGTCACGGGTCCGACTCCCGTTATCAGCTTTCAAATTATTATAAAATTTAAGTGAAGCGCTGATTGTTTAAATCAGCATTTTTTCATCTTGTTCGGAAAGCACCTTGTAAGAGGTGTTTTTTTTATGGCAGTTAAGGAAACACTGATTAATTAATCATTCGCATATTTGGTTAATGTTCCCGCATACTGTGTCAAAGCTCATGTTTGTAACTTTGCACGCAAAGTTACAAATCCCGTAGGGACGGACTATTTTGCATAGCAAAATAGCCGCTACGTAGCTTCTGGCTATGCCATCGGGTCTTTTCCTTGTCTGCGAAAACATTATCTCAAATCTGCTTCAAGTGAATTAATCAGCGCTTCCTTAATATTTTATCAAGTATTACAGAAGAAATAGCACCAAT
>DFJD01000097.1 GCA_002372875.1 Clostridiales bacterium UBA3680 | reverse complement strand
ATTGGTGCTATTTCTTCTGTAATACTTGATAAAATATTAAGGAAGCGCTGATTAATTCACTTGAAGCAGATTTGAGATAATGTTTTCGCAGACAAGGAAAAGACCCGATGGCATAGCCAGAAGCTACGTAGCGGCTATTTTGCTATGCAAAATAGTCCGTCCCTACGGGATTTGTAACTTTGCGTGCAAAGTTACAAACATGAGCTTTGACACAGTATGCGGGAACATTAGCCAAATATGCGAATGATTAATTAATCAGTGTTTCCATTATAATGTTTCACGTGAAACATGGTGAATTTTATGTATAAAACAATATTATGCGATCTTGATAATACACTGCTTAGACATGATAAAACCGTACCCGAAGAAAACCTTATAGCTATAAAAAAAGCGATCGATAATGGTGTAAGTTTTATCCTTGCAAGTGGTCGTTCAAATATGAGTTTGAATGTTTTTAATAAACAATTCGGATTGAATAAAAAAGGGAATTTATGCATTGCTTATAATGGCGGATATATATATGAAGCAGATACGTTAAAACCGCTGTCTGTACACTACATATCTCCCAAAATTTCTCATAAAATACTGAGTATATGCAATAAATACAAAAATGAAAATTGCAATCCCATGCTTTACAAGGATAATAGATTGTGGGTAACTAAGATAGATAACAGAACAGAATTATATTGCAAAAGATCATTTTTGGAACCTATCATTGTGGATAATCTTGAAAATATTGTATCTGATAAAATTAACAAAATATTTATATTGGGAGAAAACGAAGTATTAAATAAAATAAAAAACGATGCCGATATAAGTAATGCAAGTGATTTTGCAAGTTATTTCTTTTCTAATGATACAATATTGGAATTCAACCCTTTAAACATAGATAAGGGAAGCGCATTGATGGAATATGCAGAAATAAAAAACATTTCATGCAAAGAGATAATAGCCATCGGTGATAATTACAACGATATTTCAATGATAAAGCATGCAGGAGTCGGAGTAGCTGTTGCAAATGCCGTAGAGCCTGTGTTAAAAGTGGCCGATTATGTAACGGAGGCTGATTGTGATTCGGGAGCGGTAGCTGAAGTAATAAATAAATATATACTTCAATTGTAAAATAAAAGTTACATTAAATACTTGAATTTTACAACATAGAGAATTATAATATAATGAATGTTCAATATTCATGCTCTGCCGAAGCTTAAATTGCTTTGATATGAGCATGCAATAAAAATATTTTTGCACAATAAGAATATCATTAATACTGTCCTTTTGACAGTAAAACAGGAGGAATACAACAATGCTTGATGCAAAGCAATTAAGAACTAATTTTGATGAAATAAAGAAGGCACTTGATAAAAGACATAAAGAATATCATCTTGAAAAATTTACGGAATTGGATGAAAAAAGAAGAGACCTTATTAAAGAGGTTGAAGAACTGAAGGCAGAGCAAAATGCCAAAACAAAGCAAATTCCTTCTCTTAAAAAAGAGGGCAAGGACACATCGGAACTTATGGCCGAATTAAAAACTCTCTCCGATAAGATAAAGGATATTGATCCTCAGCTTAAGGCAGTGGATGATGAAATAAATACATTTCTTTTAAGTGTACCCAATACACCTAATCCTCTTGTTGCTGATGGTGTTGATGATAGTGACAATGTGGAAATTAGAAGAGTAGGCGAACCGAGAAATGTATCTTGGGAGATAAAGCCTCATTGGGAAATAGGAGAAATGTACGATATACTTGACCCCGAAACGGCTGCTAAAATTTCCGGACAAAGATTTACGGTTTATAAAGGACTCGGAGCAAGACTTGAAAGAGCAATTGCCGCTTTCATGCTTGATACACATGTAGATAAACATGGATATACCGAAATATTCCCTCCTTTTATGGTAAACAGAGCTTCTATGACAGGTACGGGACAGCTTCCCAAGTTTGAAGAGGATGCATACAGAGTTGCAAATAATGATATGTTCCTTGTTCCCACAGCTGAGGTGCCTGTTACAAATATGCACAGAGATGAAATTTTGGAAGGAGCAAAGCTTCCTATAAAATACTGTGCTTATACCGCATGTTTTAGAGCAGAGGCAGGTTCTGCGGGAAGAGATACAAGAGGAGTTATAAGACAACATCAGTTTAATAAGGTTGAGCTTGTTAAATTTACAAGACCCGAAAACAGTTATGAAGAACTTGAAAAGCTTACAAATGATGCCGAAGATATTCTCAAGCTTTTGGGACTTCCTTACAGAGTAGTAAGACTTTGCAGCGGAGATTTGGGCTTTTCATCGGCAATGACATATGATATAGAAGTGTGGATGCCTTCATACAACAGATATGTTGAAATATCAAGCTGTTCCGATTTTGAAGCATATCAGGCAAGAAGAGCCAATATTCGTTTTAAGGATAATATTAAGGATAAGGCTAAGTTTGTACATACACTTAACGGTTCGGGACTTGCAGTCGGAAGAACAACTGCCGCTATACTTGAAAACTATCAAAATGAAGATGGTTCCGTAACCATACCCGAGGCACTCAGACCTTATATGGGTGGCCATACGGTGATAAAATAATGAGCAATGAAATTATGGATTCTCTTTTAAAGAGAATAAATGAACTTGCCGCAAAAAATAAAGCCGAGGGATTATCTGCCGAAGAAATTGAAGAAAGAGACAGACTCCGTAAGGAATATCTTCGAATATTCAAAGAAGGCTTTAAGCAAAGGCTTGAAAATATGTATTATACAGATGAAAACGGCAATGAAGTTAATGTTAAGGACAGAAAGAAAAATAAGTAAACAATGTTTATAACTTCATTTAGACAGGATAAAAATATCTGTATGATTAAAATAATCAAAATATTTAATGGGATATTAAGGAAACACTGATTAATTGATCAGCGGTTCCTTAGAGATGCCCTTATATTCACCTACGGATATGAACAATTTCTGTAGGTGTTTTCTTATTGGAATTTTTTATGATAATTTTTTATCATATTATCAATAATGCCACGTATTTGTATTAATGCTTGCATAATTCTTAACAATACTATATAATGTTAATTATAATTAAAGGAGGTACTATAATGAAAAATAAATCTATAGGAACCAAGTGTGTACAGGCGGGTTATACACCCTCAAACGGTGAACCCAGACAGATACCTATAATACAGTCAACTACATTTAAATATGATACAAGCGAGGATATGGGAAAGCTTTTTGACCTTGAAGCATCGGGCTATTTCTATACAAGGCTCCAAAACCCCACAAACGATCATGTAGCTGCTAAAATTGCGGCTCTTGAAGGCGGTACGGCGGCTATGTTGACATCATCGGGTCAGGCTGCAAATTTTTTCGCTCTTTTTAACATTTGTGAGAGCGGTTCTCATATAGTTTCCTCTGCTTCGATATACGGCGGAACATTCAATCTTATATCCGTTACCATGGCAAAAATGGGCATTGATGTAACATTTGTATCCCCCGATTGCACAGATGAGGAGCTTGAAGCAGCGTTCAAAGAAAACACAAGAGCGGTATTCGGAGAATCTATAGCAAACCCGGCTCTTACTGTATTTGATATTGAAAGATGGGCTAAAGCAGCGCATGCGCATGGTGTACCCCTTGTTGTGGACAATACATTCCCCACACCTGTTAATTGCAGACCCATTGAATGGGGAGCGGATATTGTAACTCACTCTACGACCAAATATATGGATGGACACGGTGCTGCCGTAGGTGGTGCGATAGTTGACAGCGGTAATTTTGATTGGATGGCTCATGCAGATAAATTTCCCGGCCTTACCACTCCCGACGATTCCTACCACGGTATTACATATGCCGAAAAATTCGGAAAAGATGGGGCTTTTATTACGAAATGTACAGCACAGCTTATGAGAGATTTAGGTTGTATACAAAGTCCTCAGCACGCATTTATACTCAATTTGGGTCTTGAGAGCCTTCATGTTCGTATGCCAAGACATATTGAAAATGCCCAGGCTGTTGCGGAATTTTTGGAAAATCATCCCGCGGTTACAAGTGTAAGTTATCCCGGTTTAAAAAGCAATAAATATCATGAGAGAGCTATGAAGTACTTCGGAAACGGCGGTTGCGGAGTGGTATCCTTTGAACTTAAAGGCGGAAGAAGTGCTGCGGAAGCGTTTATGAAGAAGCTTCGTATCGCGGCGATAGAAACTCATGTTGCTGATGCAAGATCATGTTGTCTTAATCCCGCTACATCTACTCACAGACAACTTAGTGATGAACAGCTTATTGAAGCGGGTATCCCCGCAGGTCTTGTAAGAATGTCTTGCGGTCTTGAAGACAAGGAAGACCTTATAGCAGACCTTGAACAGGCATTAAATTGATTATTATTTTGTGGGAATAATGATGTAAAATTTTTATCCTTATCTTTGACAGCTTATTTTAGGGAAACACTGATTAATTTATCAGTGCTTCCCTAGGTGAAAATATGATAAATTTTTAACAAAATGGTGCTTGCATTCAATTTCAACCTTGACTTAAAACATTTAATGTATTATAATGAAGTAAATTTTATTCGAGTGATTTACGCCCGATTTAACACTTAGGAGGAAACACAATGAGCAGAGTTTATAATTTTTCGGCGGGTCCTTCCATGCTCCCCGTTGAGGTTCTTGAAACAGCGCAAAAGGAGATGCTTGATTACAACGGCTCCGGTATGTCTGTTATGGAAATGAGCCATCGTTCCAAATGGTATGATGATATAATCAAAACAGCTGAGGCTGACCTTCGTGAGCTTATGCACATTCCCGATAATTACAAGGTTATGTTTTTACAGGGTGGCGGTTCCACTCAGTTTGCAATGATTCCCTTGAATCTTTTTCAAAAAGGAAAGTGCGACCTTGTAAATACCGGACAGTGGACCAAAAAAGCCATGCAAGAGGCTAAGAAGTTTGGCACGGTCAATGTTGTGGCATCAAGTGAGGATAAGGTGTTCAACTACATTCCTTCTCTTGATAAATCAAAATTCGATCCCGAAGCCGATTATTTCTACATCTGCTATAACAATACGATCTACGGAACAAGATGGACCACTCTTCCCGAAACGGGAAATGTTCCCCTTGTTGCCGACCTTTCAAGTATGATAATGTCCGAAGAAATAGACATTACAAAATTTGGCCTTGCTTTTGCGGGTGCTCAGAAGAATGTAGGTCCTGCAGGTGTGACAATTGCCATTGTAAGAGACGATCTTATCGGTCATGCAGCTGCAAATTGTCCTACAATGCTTGATTATAAGATCCATGCCGATGCGGGATCTCTCTATAATACTCCTCCCTGCTACGCTATTTATGTAGCCGGTCTTGTATTTAAGTGGTTAAAGAAAAATGGCGGCGTTTCCGAAATGCAAAAGATCAACGAGGAAAAGGCCGGAATACTTTACGATTTCCTTGACAACTCCATGATGTTCAGAGGAACAGTTGTTCCCAAGGATCGTTCTCTTATGAATGTTCCCTTTGTAACAGAGGATGAAGATCTTAATGCTAAATTTATAAAAGAAGCTACCGCAGCAGGTTTTGTTAACCTTAAAGGACACAGAACTGTGGGCGGTATGAGAGCAAGCATTTACAACGCAATGCCTGTTGAAGGTGTTAAGGCTCTTGTTGAATTTATGAAGAAATTCGAACTTGACAATAAATAATATTAAAAGGCGGAGGCTATCCGCCTTTTTTAAAAGGAGATATAAAATGTTTAATATTTTAACACTTAACAAAATTTCAAAGGTCGGTCTTGAGGTTTTAAACGATAATTACAATGTTGCCGACGAAATAAACGATCCCGATGCCATTCTTTTAAGAAGCTTTAAAATGCACGATTATGATATTCCCAAAACTGTTAAGGCAGTGGCTCGTTGCGGCGCAGGTGTAAATAATATCCCTCTTGATAAGTGTGCAGAAAACGGAATAGTTGTTTTCAACACTCCCGGAGCTAATGCAAATGCTGTTAAGGAGCTTGTTATCGCAGGTCTTCTTATATCCTCTCGTAAAATTGTTGAGGCAGACAGATGGGTACAGTCCATGAAGGGCACAGAGGATGTTTCAAAGGCTGTTGAAAAGGGTAAAAGTACATACGCAGGCCCCGAAATTACGGGAAAGACACTTGGTATTATCGGGTTAGGTGCTATCGGTGTACTTGTTGCTGATGCGGCAATTGCTCTTGGTATGACGGTATACGGCTACGATCCTTTCCTTTCGGTTAATGGTGCGTTAGCTCTTAACAACAAGGTTAAAAAGGTAGATAATTTAGACGAAATATTTGCTGAGTGTGATTACATAACAATACACGTTCCCGCAACAGAGGATACAAAAAATACTTTCCGCAAGGAAAATATCGATAAGTGTAAAGACGGTGTAAGAATACTTAACTTTGCAAGAGGTGAGCTTACAAACTCCAAGGATATGGCGGAGGCTGTAAAGAGCGGAAAGGTTGCAAAATATATAAGTGACTTTGCCGATGACGATCTTTTGGGTGTTGAGAATATTATTTGCCTTCCTCATTTAGGAGCTTCTACTCCCGAGGCTGAGGATAACTGTGCAAAAATGGCAGCAATTCAAATGATGGATTACCTTGAAAACGGAAATATTGTAAATTCCGTAAATTATCCTCGTCTTTCTTGTCCCAGAATAGAAGGAAAGACAAGAGTATGTATCCTTCACAAAAATATGCCCAACGTTATTGCAAAATTCACAAAGGTATTTGGTGACGAGGGTATAAATATTGAATCTCTTTCAAATGCATCAAAGAAGGATTATGCTTATACAATACTTGATGCCGACAAGGCAGATGAGCAGGCAGTAACCTCTATAAAGGCTATAGCAGGAGTTATTGCAGTCAGAATTATAAAATAAGGGAGGTGCCTTATGTCAACAATAAGACCTTTTAAGGGCTTTAGACCTACGGCAGATAAGGTTGCGAAAGTCGCTGCCCTTCCCTATGATGTTATGAGCTCAGCCGAGGCAAGGGAAATGGTAAAAGGTGATGAATACAGCTTTTTACATGTAGACAGAGCCGAAGTTGACCTTCCCGAAGGTACGGATATATATTCGGAGCAGGTTTATGCCAAGGCTGCCCAAAATTTAAACTCCATGATCGATAACGGTATTTATATTCAGGATGAAAAGCCCGTGTTCTATATATACCGTCTTATAATGAATGGCAGAGCTCAAACAGGGCTTGTGGTTTGTACATCTATAGATGAATATATTGACGGTACAATTAAAAAGCACGAGCTTACAAGAGAAAGCAAGGAAATAGACAGAATCAAGCATGTTGATACCTGTAATGCAAATACGGGTCCTATTTTCCTTACTTACAGAGCAAATAAAGATATTGATTCAATTATAGCAAAGCAGTGCGAAAAGGCACCTGTATATGATTTTACTTCCGATGATGGGGTTGAACACACAGTTTGGATAATAGACGAAAAGGAAGATACGGAAAGCCTTATCAGACTTTTTAAAGATGTTCCCAATCTCTATATAGCAGACGGACATCATCGTAATGCCAGCGCCGTAAAGGTTGGCTTAAAGAGAAGAGGAGACGGCGATTATGACAAAAATGCCGAATTCAATTTCTATTTGAGTGTTCTTTTTCCTTCAAATCAGCTGGAAATAATGGACTATAACAGAGTTGTAAAAGACCTTAACGGCTTAAGTGAGCAGGAGTTTTTGGAAAAAGTAAAAGAAAAATTTGTTGTTGAACAAAACGCCGGTATATGCAAGCCGAGCAAAACCCATTCTTTCGGTATGTACCTTAATAAAAAATGGTATGCCCTTACGGCAAAGGAAAGTATTGTTCCCAAAAACGACTGCGTGGGAGCTCTTGATGTATCCATACTTCAGGAAAACTTACTTGCACCTATTCTTGGTATCGGCGATCCGAGAACGGATGAAAGAATAGATTTTGTGGGCGGTATAAGAGGTCTTGATGAGCTTGTAAGAAGGGTAGATAAGCAGGGGGAGGGTGTAGCCTTCTCTATGTTCCCCACAAGTATGGACGAGCTTATGGAGGTTGCAGACAGCAACAAAATAATGCCGCCTAAGTCTACATGGTTTGAACCTAAGTTAAGAAGCGGAATATTTATACATAAGTTAAGCTAAACGTTTTAGTAATCAGCATTTAATTACTTAGGGAAGCACTGATTAGTTGATCAGTGCTTCATTTTAGCTATAACAAAAAAAGGCACCCATTTGTGCGCTATCCTTAACGGAAATTTTAAAATAGAATATGCCAGCATCGCATTCGGCAGTCCGCCGAACACTTGCTGGTCTGGGTGTGCCCCGAACCCCAAAAAGGTCGTCATTAATATGACGACCTTTTATTCTATATCACTTTTTCCTAAATTACAATCACTACATAGCGTTTGAAGATTATCAATTGTTGTTTCACCACCTTTTGCCCAAGGTTTTATATGATCTATATGTAAACTAAGACCATGAGTAGTCGCAGGAGAACGACCACACATACAGCATTTAAAACTGTCTCTATTTAAAACTTGAAATCTTAATTTTAAATTTGGATCACGTGGGGTTCTATGTCTTGACTTCAATGAGACAGATTCTTTAGAAACTAAAGGTTGTTCATTTGTTTTTTCCTTTTCTGCAAATACATAGTCTTCGTTTATATAGTCAAGAAATGCTTTTAACGCATTTCTCCACCCTCCAAATCTTCTTGAAAATGTATTCAAGCTGTATTTAGATAAACCATTTTTTATGTCAGTGGTAGTTGGTTGTGCTCCCTTTATAATCCATAATCTCTCAATTTCTTCAAATAGTTCGATGTCAGTAATCTCTTTATAAACCGTTGGCATTAACCCTGAGAGAGATAATGCATTACTCCAAGATTCAAATCTTGACAAAACTGTTTGAACTTTATAACTACCATATTCGGAATAATCCTTAGTCGAAACTGATTCTTTGTCTAATAGAATAGCAACTCTTTTTATATCTTCAATAAGTGATTTATCGGAAATTCTTAAATAATCATTTTTCGTACGTTGTGTTTGCAAGTCAGCAGCGGATAAAGCATTAATCCATGAGCCAAAACAGCGTAAATAAGGCGTAGCTGAGTATTTTCCGTTTGACTCATATTCACTTCTTGATATATATGATTTGCATAAAGCAGTGGATACCTTTTTTAAGTCATTAATCAAATCTTCTTTGGATATATTTCTATGATACTCATTCAGCTTAAATTCCATGCAATCACCTCTAATAAAAGTATATCATAAATATTATTTGACTGCAAGAAAAAAGCGAGAACAAATGCTCTCGCTTTCTTAATTATATTATTCCACTAAGAGCAACACGCTTTTGGGTGCCTTTTTTTGTATTTGC
>DFJD01000024.1 GCA_002372875.1 Clostridiales bacterium UBA3680 | reverse complement strand
ATATTTGGTTAATGTTCCCGCATACTGTGTCAAAGCCCATGTTTGTAACTTTGCAAGCAAAGTTACAAATCCCGTAGGGACGGACTATTTTGCGTTGCAAAATAGCCGCTACGTAGCTTCCGGCTACGCCATCGGGTCTTTTCCTTGTCTACGAAAACATTACCTCAAATCTGCTTCAAGTGAATTAATCAGTGTTTCCTTATCTTAAGTTATTTTATAATAATCCGCCGAATTAGTATAATTTCTATATATTATTATCTGCTATAAGTAAAATTTATCACGGATAATGATAAGTAAAGCAAATAACCTGTGATAATTTATAAGAATTTTTCAAACTTTTTAAACTGTGTTACTATTTCGAAACAAAACTAAGGAACCGCTGATTAATTAATCAGTGTTTCCTTAAAAACGAAAGGATGGTTGATATGATATTTGATTGGATTAAGCGTTCTGCTTGTATTGCATCTGTTGCTTTTGCAATAATTCTTGACAGGCTGATACTTGTATCCGATAAACAACCGAAAGCCGAGGCACCTTATTTCTTTTATCTGCTGTGTATCTTAGGCGTGATATCTATTATATGGTTTGTTGCGGCTGTGTTCAATGAGAAAGCAAAAAATAAACTTCTTTCCGTAGGTCCCGTAATTGCAGGCGGAATATTGCTTTTAAACTGTATAAATCTGATATGCAGTAAATTTGCATTATTGCCCGTTTTGTTCTTTCCGTCATTAGATAGGGTATTTGGTGTATTTGTCAGTGATTACCAACTTTTGCTTGAATGTGTGGCTTCTTCGTTTAAGCTTCTTTTCTTCGGCTATTTGATTGGAGGCATACTCGGGATCTTATCGGGCATATTTATCGGCTTTAACAAAACTTTTGCTTACTGGATGAATCCTTTTACCAAAATAATAGGTCCTATCCCCGCTACTTCGTGGTCGCCTTTGGTGCTGTCGCTTTTTACCACATCCTATCAAGCGGCAATATTTATGATCGTGCTTTCGGTGTGGTTTCCCATAACCGTAATGACAAGCAACGGAATACAGAATATACCTCAATCCTATTTTGAGGTAGCGGACACATTCGGCGCAAAAAAGCGTTACAAGATACTTCATGTGGGCATTCCCGCAGCTCTTCCGAGTGTGTTTTTGGGGCTGTTCTATGCAACCACAGGGGCATTCGTTACCCTTATCACAGCTGAAATGTTCGGCTGCAAATTGGGTATAGGCTGGTATCTGAACTGGCAAAAAAGCATGATGTTGTACTCAAATGTTTATGCGGGTCTTATATTGCTTGCCGTCTTGTGTAATGTTGTGCTGAAACTGTTGTTTACATTCAGAGAAAAAGCGCTCAGTTGGCAGAAAGGATTGATCAAATGGTAGGAAGAGTTGAGATAAAGGACGTATCAAAAAGCTTTGTAAATCCCGATAAAAGCATTGTAAAAGCGTTAAATAAAGTAAATTTGTCCGTGGAACCCGGTTCTTTTGTTACCCTTATAGGCCCGTCGGGTTGCGGCAAAACAACGCTTTTGAGAGCAATTTCGGGTCTTTCTATTGCCGATGAAGGGGATATTTTTATAGATGAAGAACTTGTGGTCAAGCCCGGAGCAGACAGGGGGTTTGCTTTTCAGCAATCCAATCTCTATCCTTGGCTTACAATAGAACAAAATATAGCCTTTGGTCTTAAGGCTATGGGAGTGTACAAAGAAAAGAAGGAGGATGTGCAAAAATATATCGAATTGGTCAATTTAAAAGGCTTTGAAAAATCCTATCCCCATCAGCTTTCGGGAGGTATGAATCAAAGGGCATCTCTTGCAAGAGCACTTGTGGGAAAACCGAAAGTTTTGCTTTTGGATGAACCCTTGGGAGCATTGGATGCCTTTACAAGAATGAATATGCAAGACGAGATACTGAAAATTCAAGCAGGGCAGAAAATGACCATGATAATGGTCACGCATGATGTCGATGAGGCTGTCTACATGTCGGATAAGGTGGTGATAATGACCTCAAGACCTGCGAAGGTGGAAGAAGTTATAGATATAAAGCTGTCAAAACCAAGGGCAAGAGGAAGTTACGACTTTATACAGTATCGTACAAAAATATTGAAAATTCTCGACTATGCGGGAGAAAATATGGAACCCGAGTATTACTTGTAAATTTTGGAGGATAATTATAATGAAAAAACAAATCGCAAAATTTTTTGGACTTACATTTAGTGCTTTATTGATCGTAAATACTTTGAGCGGCTGTTCATCGGCAACGGTAGAAAACGGCGAACACGGCGAACACAGCACCCAAAGCGCCCAAACGCAAAACGATAATGCAAAAGACGATTTTAGTGTAAAAATACTTAACAATAAGGAAAGTCTTTGTTTGGCTCCCGTGCACATTGCCATTATAAACGGTTACTTTGATGAGGAATTTAAAAATATAGGGCAGGATTATGAGGTTGTTACGTCAAACATAGACACCGTGACCGAACAGATAACAAGCAGAAATATAAATGCAGGTTACGGCCTTACGGGTACTTTGATGCAGCCTATTGCAAACGGCCTTGCGATATCGTTTGTAACAGGTCTTCACAGAGGTTGTACAAAGTTTTATTCCAAAAACGGAACGGGCATAAACACTCTTGAAGACCTTAAGGGAAAGACCATAGGTGTTGCCTCTCTTTCCGATTCGGCTCCCATACAGCTTAAAAGAAAGTTATCTTCCATGGGCTTTAACGTAAACGGTAAGGATGCGGACATACATTTTGCTACATACGGTATGACCGACCTTCCCATAGCTTTGGATAACGGAGCTGTAGATGCCATCGGAATACATGACCCCGTTGCCTATAATGCCGAGAAAAATTACGATTTTATAAAGCTTTTGGATATAGGAGAGGATGAAAACTTTTCAAAAGAATATTGCTGCCAGGCATATGTTTCTCAAGAACTTATCGAAAACAACCCCGAGGGTGCGGCAGCATATACAAGAGCTATACAAAAAGCGGCAGCCTTTGTTGAAGAGTGTCCTTATGAAGCGGCACAGCTTCAGGTGGAAAACGGATATATGCCCATAGAAAGTGACGAGGATACGAAGGCATACGGAGAGATACTCGAACGCTTGGAGTATGAGCCTTCCGTATCTTTGGGTAGGGAAACTTTTGTTTCATCATTTTACGATCTTCAAAAAACGGGCGATCTGGACGAAAATCTTAATGTAGATGAGTTTACAAGCAAGGTTTATCCCACTATAGACGGAGTACCCGAAGGATATACCTACGATAAAGCCACGAATACTTTTACGGAAATAAAAAAATAAATCATTATTTATAAGCAAAGCTTATCACCCATAATAATATTTGAAAAATTTTCAAAGCGAATAATCGATGATAAAATAATTCTACGGAAACGGCATAACCGTAATGCTTATTTATATTTAAAGTAAAGGAGAATTATTATGACACAAATCAAAGAATCGGCACTCGAACTTATAGGCAAGACACCTGTTCTTAAACTTAACGGGTATTCAAAAAAGAAGGAAATAAAAGACGTAACTCTTATTGCTAAGCTGGAATACCTTAATCCCGCAGGTTCCGTAAAAGACCGTATCGCACTTGCTATGATAGAGGATGCGGAAAAGAAAGGCATTCTTAAACCCGGCGCCACCATTATCGAGCCTACAAGCGGCAACACGGGCATCGGCCTTGCGGCTGTGGCTGCGGCAAAGGGATACAAAGCTATTCTCACTCTTCCCGAAACAATGAGTGTGGAAAGAAGAAATCTTCTCAAGGCATACGGAGCGGAGCTTGTACTCACAGAGGGAGTAAGCGGTATGAAGGGCGCCATTGCCAAGGCAGAGGAGCTTAACAAGGAAATTGAAGGCTCGGTAATATTGGGACAGTTTGTAAACCCCGCAAACCCCGAGGTTCACAAAAAGACCACAGGCCCCGAAATATGGGAGCAGACAGAAGGAAAGGTTGATATATTTATTGCGGGTGTAGGCACGGGCGGCACCGTAACGGGTGTGGGTGAATATTTAAAGAGTAAAAACCCCGATATTAAAATAGTTGCTGTTGAGCCTGCAACAAGCGCGGTACTGTCTACCGGAAAAGCAGGAGCACACAAGATACAGGGTATCGGTGCGGGTTTCGTTCCCGAAGTGCTCAACACAAAAATATATGATGAAGTTATCGCCGTTGAAAATGAAGATGCTTTTTCGGAGGGCAGAAACTTTGCTCTTTCCGAAGGTGTACTTGTGGGTATATCCTCGGGTGCGGCATTAAAGGCGGCGGAGATAATTGCAAAAAGACCCGAAAACAAAGGCAAAAACATAGTGGTTCTTCTCCCCGATTCGGGTGACAGATATCTTTCCACACCTTTGTTTAATTCATAAGATTTCACAGAAAAGAGAGTGTTATATGCCTAATACCTATGAAAACCTTAAAAATTCACATCCTTGTTTCGGAGGGCACAAAAATAACGCGGGCAGAGTTCATTTACCCGTAAGTCCGGGCTGTAATATCGCCTGTCGATTTTGTGACAGAAGCATAAACGATGTGGAAAACAGACCCGGAGTGACCTCTAAGATATTAAGACCCGAAGAGTGTTGCGATATATTAAACAAGGCCCTTGAGCTGTGTCCGGATATAAAGGTGGCGGGTATTGCGGGCCCCGGCGACACTTTGGCAACGGACAACGCCCTTGAAACTTTTAAAATAATAAAAGAAAATTTCCCGAATCTCATTAAGTGTATGAGCACAAACGGACTTTTGCTAAATGAAAGGGCACAAGAAATCATTCAAGTCGGGATAGATTCCCTGACAGTTACCGTAAATGCTGTCGATCCCGAAATAGAAAGCAAGCTTAACGCATACATTATCTACCACGGAAAAAAGATAGAAGGCGTAGAGGGTGCAAGGATACTTATTGAAAATCAGTTAAAGGGAATAAAAAAAGTAAGCGATGCGGGAGTGACCGTAAAGGTGAACACGGTGCTTGTAACCGAAATTAACGGCGACCATATAGAACAGATCGCCAAAACGGTGAAAGAAGCGGGAGCGAAGATCTACAATATCATACCCCTTATACCGCAGCATGAACTGAAAGATTGCAAGGCTCCCACTTGCGCACAAATAGACCTTGCAAGAACGAAAGCTTCAAAGTATATAGATGTATTCAGGCATTGTCAACATTGTCGTGCCGATGCTGTGGGAGTACCCGGAAAAAGCGAATACGGCGATCAGATCTACAGAAAAAGACTTAATGTAAAGGAGACTTTCTCTCATGGATAATTACAAAATTGCCGTAGCCTCCTCCGATGGTATTGTGGTAAACCAACACTTCGGAAGGGCTTCCAAATTTTATATTTATGAAGTGAAGGGTGAGGATACACCCAAATTGAAGGATGTGCGGGAAGTTGCCCCCGTTTGCGAATCGGGAGAACACGATGAGGGAAGGCTCGAGGAAAATATGCGCGCTTTAAGCGATTGCCAATATATGCTTGTATTAAAGATAGGCCCCGGAGCCGAGGCAAAGGCAAATTCCTTCGGTATAGACTGTTACGTAATTCCGGGGCTTATCACCGAATCAATAGAGCATTTACGAAAATATTTAAAGGGCACATCCATAGATTTATACATTGATTAAGGAAGGAAAGTAAAATGAGCGAAATAAGACAAATTGCCATCTACGGAAAAGGCGGCATCGGTAAATCCACAACAACACAAAACCTGACTGCGGGTCTTGTGGAACACGGCAAGAAGGTCATGGTCGTAGGCTGTGACCCCAAGGCAGATTCAACAAGACTTCTGCTTGGCGGACTTGCACAAAAGACCGTTCTTGACACCATTAGAGAAGAGGGCGAGGATGTAGAGCTTGACCGCATAATGAAAACAGGTTTCGGCGGCACAAAATGCGTTGAATCGGGAGGTCCCGAGCCGGGCGTAGGTTGTGCGGGAAGAGGTATCATCACTTCAATTAATATGCTTGAAAATCTCGGCGCCTACACCGACGAACTTGACTATGTATTCTACGATGTTTTGGGCGATGTAGTCTGTGGTGGTTTTGCAATGCCCATAAGAGAGGGCAAAGCAAAGGAAATTTACATCGTTGCAAGCGGAGAGATGATGGCACTTTATGCCGCAAACAACATCTCAAAGGGTATACAAAGATACGCAAGAACAGGCGGAGTACGACTTGGAGGAATTATCTGTAATTCAAGAAATGTAGACAGAGAGCTTGACCTTTTGAGAGCGTTCTCCAAAGAACTCGGCACAAAGCTTCTCTACTTTGTGCCTCGTGACAATGTTGTGCAGCATGCTGAAATAAACAAAAAGACGGTTATCGAATACAAGCCCGATTCAAATCAGGCGCAAGAATACAGAAATCTTGCACAGGCTGTTATAGATAACACCGATTTTGTCATACCCACACCCATGACACAGGAAAGACTTGAAGAAATTCTTATGGAATACGGTATGATGGAACTTGCAGATGATTACAAGATATGATACAGAGGTGAAAAAAATGGCTGTTTATAAATCAATAACGGAACTTGTGGGAAAAACCCCGCTTCTTGAACTTAGCAATTACGAGAAAAAACATAACCTGCAAGCTAAAATACTTGTAAAGGTAGAATATTTCAACCCCAACCAAAGCGTAAAGGACAGAATTGCACTTGCTATGGTTGAGGATGCGGAAAAAAAGGGCTTATTAAAACCCGGTTACACCATCATTGAGACCACAAGCGGCAACACGGGAATAGGTCTTGCCGCCGTTGCCGCATCGAAGGGCTATAAGTTCAGAGTTTATGTACAAGACAATGTAAGCAAAGAAAGATTTCAAGTTATAAAGGCATTTGGAGGCGAGACAATAAAGCTTTCCGAAGAACCCGTTGTAAAGGAGGCACTTGATTCAACGGGCGGAGATTTTGTTGCCGCCATTGCCGCACTTCGTGAAAAAGTGCTTTCCAAGCAAAAGGATATATTTTTTGTCGACCAAGTGTCAAATCCCGCAAATCCCGCCATACACGAGGCCACAACAGGCCCCGAAATATGGGAAGATACAGAGGGAAAGGTAGATATATTTGTTGCCAATGTAGGTACAGGCGGTACGGTATCGGGTGTGGGCAAGTTTTTGAAAAGTAAAAACAAAAACATTAAGATAGTAGCCATACAGCCCGGTCCGAACTCACTTCCGAGCGATGAAAATCCCGAACCCGAAGAGATAACGGGTGTTCATCCTTTTGAGGGAGTTCCCGCGGAGAGAGTTCCGCAAACCATGGACAGAACTATATATGATGAAAAATTCGAAGCAGAAACAATAGATGCCTATCGTGCAGCCCGTGAGGTGGCAAAAACAGACGGTATTCTTGTGGGCACTTCTTCGGGAGCTGCTATATATGCGGCAACCGAGCTTGCAAAACGCCCCGAAAACAAAGGCAAGACTATTGTTGCCGTACTTCCGGACACTGGACTTAGATATCTTTCCACAAATCTGTTTAATGAAGATTATGTAGGATAAGGAGACGAAATAAAAATGGCGATCAATTTGTCAAATTCAAACATAGCTACAAGAGAAAACAGAATAGGTTCCATAACAGGTTACATAGGTACTCTAAAAGACCTTGCAACACAAAGCAGCTGCGGTACGCTTAAAGGCTGTTCAAGATGCTTTTCACAGTCAAGCACATGTCTTTCAGCCTGCGGCCTTTCACAGCTTGCGGCTATAAGAGATGTGGCGATCATACATCACGGACCTGCGGGCTGTTCGGTAACAGGAGCAAGTTCTTATTACATGTCAAAGGTCATGGCGAAAAAGAGAGGTGTAACAAGTGACACCGTTTTTGTGGGAACGGATATGAACGAAAACGATACCATATTCGGCTCCACAGCAACACTTAAAAGTGTAATACTTGAAGTAAACAAGAGATATTCCCCTAAGGCGATATTTGTGTCAAGCTCGTGTGCTACGGGTATCATAGGTGAGGACATAGACAGCATAGTAGATGAGGTAAGAGATGAGGTCGGAGTGCCCATCGTTGCGGTTCATTGTGAAGGTTTCAAATCAAGAATATGGGCAACAGGCTTTGATATTGCCGATCATGCAGTGCTTCAGGAAATTGTACAACCCCCTCGTGAGGGTGTAAAAAGCAACAAAATAAACTTTAAAAACTTCTTTGAAAGTGCAAGACCCGAAATAATTGAAATTTTCAAAAAGTTTGACCTTGAACCCGTATTTTTGTATTGTAACTCGACCGTTGAAGAACTTTCACATCTTTCGGAGAGCCTTGCAACCACTTGTATCTGCGGAACCCTTGGAAACTACTTGGGTAATGCTCTTGAGGAAAAATACGGAGTACCCTATGTAAGAAGCATCAATCAGTGCGGTATAAGCGGATATGAGGCATGGCTTCGCGAAATAGGAAAAGTGACGGGCAGACTTGAAGCCGTTGAAAAATATATAGCCGAAGAAAGGGAAAAATGGCTTCCTCAAATAGAAGAGGTGAAAAAAGAGCTTAAAGGTCTTACAGCCGTTCTCGGAATGGGTCCGGGCTATACCTTTGAGGTTTCGAGAGTGCTTGACGAGCTTGGCATAAAGGTCGTTTGGGCACTTGCTTGGCACTACGATAAGAAGTATGAAAACGGCGATGTGCCTCCTTCAATGCAATACCTTCTTGACAACGATATCGACTTTGAGGCAAGTGTAGCCGACCAGCAGAACTACGAGGTAATGAACATTCTGAATAAATATAAGCCCGATATGTACCTTTCCCGTCACCCGGGCTCCACGGTTTGGGCTATAAAGAACGGCACACCCGCTATCTACGTAGCGGACGAGTATATGATATTCGGCTACAAGCATACTCTTGAGTTTGCAAAAACCATAGTAGATGCCATAAAGAACAGAAGTTTTGAGGAAAACCTTGCAAAGAGGACAAAGCTTCCTTACACGGATTGGTGGTATCAGCAGAATGTGGATGAATTTTTAGAGGAGGCGAAATAATGGCTAAGCTACTTGATAAGCAGAGATATAAATGCGCTCTTGCCGCAATGCAGACAGTTCAGGCCATAGAAAGAGCCTTACCCATACTCCACTCGGGACCGGGCTGTGCGCAAAAGCTTTCCGATACCAACGGCAGCTCGGGATACTTTTCACCAAACATCTTTCCCTGTACAAGTATCAACGAAAAAGATGTTGTATTCGGTGGCGTAAAGAAACTGAATTCCACCATTGAAAACGCACTTAAAGTTGTGGATGCGGATCTTTACGTGGTGCTCACGGGTTGTATACCCGAAATTGTCGGTGACGATACCGCAGAGGTGGTATCACGTTTCAAAGAAGCAGAAAAACCCGTGCTGTATGCACCTACCGCAGGGTTTAAAGGCAACAATTACATAGGCCATGAACAAGTGGTAGGCGCCATTATCGACCAATATTTAAAAAAGAGCGATAAAAAGCAAAAGGGTCTTGTCAATATTTGGGCGGATGTTCCTTATCAGGATCTTTTCTGGCACGGAAACCTGAGAGAGATCGAAAATCTCGTTTCCGAGCTTGGGCTTACTCCCAACACCATTTTTGGCTACCAAAGAGGCTTGGAAAACATAAAAAAGATACCCGAGGCAGAATATAACATACTTGTTTCCCCTTGGGTAGGCCTTAAAAATGTGAAGAAAATGGAAAAAAAGTTTGGCATACCTTATCTTCACTGCAAGACACTTCCCATAGGGGCAACCGAAACAAGCAAATTCTTAAGAGAGGTGGCAGCCTTTACGGGAGTAGACTCCGCATTGGCAGAGTCGGTCATAAAAAAGCATGAGGATTACTATTATTATCTGATAGAAAGATATGCCGATCTTTTCCTTGAAAACCGTGTTATCAACAAACAATTTACGGTTGTTGCCGATGCACAGTACACCCTCGCGATCACAAAATTCCTTGTAAACGACCTCGGTCTTGTGCCTGCAAAACAGTTCATCACCGATGATACACCCAAACAGTACAGACAGGCAATAGAAGAGGAGTTCAAAAAGCTCAATTTCGGTTTAACGGCGGATGTCGAATTTGAAACAGACGGTTTCAAGATACATGAGGAAATAAAGAAACACGATTATCACGGCTATCCCCTCGTTTTGGGAGGATATTACGAAAAGGAATTGACCGAAGATTTAAAGGGCAATTTCCTTAACATATCTTGGCCCGTACAGTCGAAAGTGGTCTTTAACAGTTACTATGCAGGTTACAACGGCGGCATACGATTGATAGAGGATATCTACACCGTTGCCGTACAGAGGTTTAACTGATATGTCATACAAAATAGCGGTGGGTTCTTCCGACGGAGTTAATATAGACCTTAAATTCGGGCAAATCGAAAAGTTTTTGATCTTTGAGATAGATGAAAATATTGTTCTTAAAGAAGAACGATTTTTTGACCTCTCCCGTGAAACCGATTGTAACGCAGGTTGCGGCGGCGGAGGTTGTTCGGGACGCGGCGGAGGTTGTTCAGGACCCGAGGAAGTATCGGCAAAGGTGGAGCTAATAAAAGACTGCCGTGCCATTGTTGCCAAAAAGATAGGCTTTCAGGCACAAAAACAGCTCGAAAAAAGGGCGATTGCCGTCTTTGACGTAGAATACACCATAGAAGAAGCACTGACGAAAATTTCAAATTACTACAGTAAGATCGATAAAGGCGAAAAATTTGTACGTGTTTAATAACAGAGGTATGATAAAATGAAATTGTTCGAAGTCTGTTCAACTTTTCCTTTTATGGGGCAGTAATTTCTGCCCCTTTTTTCTGTTTTTTTTTAAAAATTTTATGCGGTTTTTATAGGTATTTTTCTTGTATATTTTTATCCATAAAATATATAGGAATTCTGCCCAAAAAGAAAATAAACCGCAGTTTTAGGCAGTACAAGGAAAATACAACAACGTATGTAATAAGGCAGATAAAATGTAATTCGGTATGTTAACAACGGCTGTTCGATTTTGCATAAGATATAAAAAATTCTGTTGAAAATGATTTCTCTATGATTTATAATAATATTAGAAACAAAGGATAGTTCAGAGTGAGAAATGTATGACGGCTAACAGAGAACACAAAGATAGATTATTCAAGTTTATATTCGGGAATCCACGTTACAAAGAGTGGACGTTAAGCCTCTACAATGCGATTAACGGAACAAACTACACAAATGCCGCTGACATCAGGTTGACTACCGTTGAAGATGTTGTGTATATGGGAATGAAAAATGATGTATCTTTTCTTATGGGCGATACAATGAGTTTCTATGAGCAGCAAAGCACCTATAACCCTAATATGCCAATGCGATACTTGGTTTATATCGGTATGGTTTACAGTAAATATATTGAAACTACAAAAGATTATCAAAGATACAGTTCAGCATTACAAAAAGCACCTACGCCTAAATGCGTATGCTTTTATAACGGAACGGCTGATAAAGAGGTCAAAAAGGTATTAAAGCTGTCCGACGCTTTTGACGGCGAAAGTGATGTTGAAGTAAAAGTGTTGATGATAAATATAAACTATGGGCATAATATAGACTTGTTAAAGGCTTGCTGACCGCTTAATGAATATGCTTGGTTTGTAGATAAAGTAAGATATTATCAAAAAGAATTAGACAACTTGGAAGATGCGGTAGATGCTGCATTAGACGAAATGGATGATAATTCACTGTTAAAGCCATTTCTTGTGGAAAACAAAGCGGAGGTGAAGCGTATGTGTATTACAGAGTATGACGAAGAAAGAACTATGGCTGAGAAAATAAGCGAAGGCGAACATAAGAGAGCTGTTACTGTTGCACTTACAATGCTTAAAAACGGAGAGAGTGTTGAAAAAACTAATTTATACAGCGGTTTGCCGATTGAAGAAGTCATTGCATTAAGCAAACAAGTAAAGACTGTACCCGTATGATGAATAACTGAATATCAACCGAAAGGCTTATCCAACAGGGTGAGCCTTTTTATTTTGCTTCAAATTTCTGCGACATAATAGTTTTATATCTTTTTACGTGCATTTATATTATAGGAAAGGGGCTGTAAAAAAACAGCCCCTACCGATTTTTTCATAAAAGTGTATTATTTTATCAAAGGTCAATATCCGGGTCATATTCATACAATTTATCCCTGATAATGTCAATGTCGGCTATCCCGTTTGCAACACAATCATTTATAATAACATCTTTCGGAGTTGTGGAAAAAACATAGCCTGCCGAATGTATAAAACGGCGCAGATCTTCTTCTGAAAGTTCAAGCGCAATACCCAACTTTATAACAAGGTCCTTCTTTGGGGTTATTTCTCCGCTTCTTATCCTTGATATTGCCGCAGGGGTACAGCCGACAATACTTGCTGAAAACAAAAAAGCAAATATGGAATGTTGGGTTATTTTGTGGTATGAAATGCTTATTTTGAAAACTCAAGTTTACTGCTGAAAGATTTATTTATTTGAAATATTGTACAAAAATTCTATT
>DFJD01000026.1:3299-3903 GCA_002372875.1 Clostridiales bacterium UBA3680 | reverse complement strand
ATGAGTTTTAAGGATATAACACTTAAAGATATCGGGAATGAAACCTCCTTTTCAAGGCCTACAATATATAACTACTATCAAACAAAAGAAGAAATTTTTCTGGCACTTTATGAGCGTGAGTATGACAGGTGGAATGAGGAACTGAAAAGTATTCTTTCCGATAATGAGAAACTTACAAAAAAGCAGATTGCCGAAAAACTCGCCACATCTTTAACAAACAGAGAGCAGCTTTTGAAACTTCTTGCAATGAATAATTATGATATGGAAGCAAACAGCAGACCCGAAATGTTGACTTCTTTTAAAGTTGCCTATGGTGAATCCATGAAGAATGTTAACAGCATTCTTACAAAGTTCTGTCCCGAAAAGTCGGTTGATCAGATACGGGATATCATATATGTGTTTTTCCCTTTTATGTTTGGTATATATCCATACACGGCAGTAACAGATAAGCAAAGAGAAGCTATGAAACAGGCAAATGTAGACTATGTATATAAGTCTGTTTTTGAGATAACATACAATTGTCTGTTGAAGCTTTTATAGAGGAACCACTGATTAATTAATCATTCGCATATTTGGTTAATGTTCCCGCATACTGTGTCAAAGC
>DFJD01000026.1:0-3163 GCA_002372875.1 Clostridiales bacterium UBA3680 | reverse complement strand
TGAATTAATCAGCGCTTCCTTAAAGGAGGAGGAAAAATGACAAATTTACCTAAAATCGCTCTTGGTGCATGGGCATGGGGCAACGACGGAACTTTCGGTAATAATCTTAACGCAGAAAGCTTAAAGCCTATTTTTGATACGGCTATGGAAAACGGACTTAATCTCTGGGATACGGCTTATGCATACGGCATGGGCACATCGGAAAAGGTTCTGGCGGAATTTATTAACGAATTGCCGAGAAATTCTTATTATATTTCCGACAAATTTACGCCACAGTGTGCTGATGTGTCTTCGGAAACTGCCATGAAAGATATGATAGAAATGCAACTTGGACTGATGAATCTTGACAGATTTGACATTTACTGGATCCATAATGTTTCGGGTGCTCCAAAGTGGACCGAGGAGTTGGCAAAATATTTTGAAGGAAAGGACAATGTTCCTCTTCTTGGAGTATCAAATCATGATCTTTCAGAGATAAAACAGGCAAATGAGATTCTTAACGCTCACGGACTTAAGCTATCAGCCGTACAGAATCATTACAGTCTTATCAACCGTTCCTCCGAGGATTCCGGAATATTGGAATATTGCAAAGAGAATAATATTGTTTTTTTCGCGTATATGGTTTTGGAGCAGGGCGCACTTTCGGGAAAGTATGACACAAAGCATCCTATGCCCGAAGGATCTGCAAGGGCACAAACCTATAATCACGTACTTGATAAGCTGGAGATCCTTAATGCAGAACTTAAAAAACTTGCAGATAAGTACGGTGTGGGCATCGCTCAGATACCTGTTTCATGGGCTATCGCAAAGGGAACTCTTCCGATTATCGGTGTAACAAAAAAAGAGCAGGTGCTTGATGCGGTAAAAGCTTCAAATATCACTCTTTCCGAAGAAGAAGTTGCATCGCTTGAAAAAATTGCAGACAGCTTGGAACTTAATGTGATTCGTTTTTGGGAAAAGGAGATGAAATAATATGGCTAAGAAAAATATCGGAGCAACATTGGCTTTATATCCATGCCCTGTTATTGTGGTTGGAGCTATGGTGAATAATAAACCCACATGGACCCTTGTGGCACATGCAGGAATTATGGCACACAGCCATTTGATGGTATCGCTTGTGAAAGTACACTATATCAATAAGGGTATTTATGAGAATAAAAAGCTTTCGGTAAATGTGGTAGATGAGTCTTGGCTTGCAAAGGCAGATAAGATGGGAACCGTAAGCGGAAACAAAGAAGATAAATCAGAGGCATTTGCATGGTCAATGGGTGAAAACGGTGCACCCATGATAGATGAAGCAAAGGTTTCCATAGAGTGTGAAGTAGATGGAAATTACGAACTTGAACAATTTGATAACTTTATCTGCAAGATCCTTGCAACCTACGCCGATGAAGGTGTATTAAATGAACAAGACAAAATAGATTATCATACTTTTAAGCCGATATTGTTTGAATTTCCGACCTATGAGTATTTTATTACGGGAAAAAGCGTAGGAAAGTGCGGAAAGATGAATTGATCAGTGGTTCCCTTGAGAAAAAAGGAGGTTGTGTAATGAAAGAAAAAATCGTACAAACAGCAGGAAGAGAACAGTTGGGCAATTTTGCACCTATGTTTGCACATTTAAATGATGATGTACTTTTTGGCGAGGTATGGAACGAGGAAGCTATTGATGTAAAGACTAAATGCATTATTACCGTAGTTTCTCTTATGGCATCGGGCATTACAGATTCGTCGTTGACATATCACCTGCAGAATGCAAAGGCACATGGAGTTACCAAAGAAGAAATATCGGCAATCATCACTCATGCAACAATGTATGTAGGCTGGCCGAAGGGCTGGGCAGTATTTCGTCAGGCAAAAGAAGTTTGGAACGAAAGTGTTAGCGAACTGACACAAAAGGATAAATATCAAAATACCATATTTTTCCCGATAGGTGACCCTAATCCGTATGGGCAGTTCTTTGTAGGCCAAAGCTACCTTGCTCCCGTATCCACTGAACAGGTACCGGTATTTAATGTCACCTTTGAACCGGGATGCCGCAATAACTGGCATATCCATCATGCCAAAAGCGGCGGTGGTCAGATGTTGATTTGTATCGGAGGAAGGGGATATTATCAGCAGTGGGGCGAAGAAGCCATAGAAATGACTCCGGGTAAGGTTATAAATATTCCCGCAGAAGTAAAGCACTGGCACGGAGCGGCAAAAGATTCATGGTTTTCACATCTTGCAATCGAGGTTGCGGGAGATACTACAAGCAATGAATGGTTGGAAGCCGTATCGGATGAAGATTACGGGAAATTAGCATAAGGAGGCGAATATAAAATGATGAAAATGATATCGGTTCTTGCCTCGATTTTAATGGCTGTAGGTTTTATAGCATGCGGAAGCACCGAAGGACAGCCTGCAAACAATGTTACGCAAACGATACAAGAAGAAAGTTCTCAGCAAAACGAGGCTGCAAATAACGAAGAAGATAAAACAAAGCAGACTGAGCTTGATACATCTGCTTCAATTATTTCCGATGCTTCGACAGAAGACAAATCTTCGGATAATATCGACAGCACAAATAAAGACAGCGATGTTCTCGTTGTATATTTCTCCGCTACAGGCACTACGAAAGGAGTTGCGGAGAAAATTGCCGAAATAACGGGAGCGGATATTTATGAAATAAAACCGACACAAGAATATTCGAGCACGGATCTTGATTGGAACGACTCAAACAGCCGTACAACAAAGGAACAAAACGATCCTGCCGTAAGACCCGAGATTGGAAGCGAAGATATTTCGCTTGACGGCTATACGACTATCTATGTCGGCTATCCTATTTGGTGGGGAGAAGAACCTCGTATAATGGATACATTTGTTGAAAAGTACGATTTTGACGGCAAGACAATGATTCCGTTTTGCACATCAGGCGGCAGCTCAATAGGTAAAAGCGGACAAAACCTTGCATCTAACGCCGATAGCGGAACATGGCTTGAAGGCAGACGTTTCGGCTCGGGGGAATCGGAAGACGAAATCAAAACATGGCTTGAAGGTTTGAAATAAAAATATGGGAGGACGGTTTAATGCATACAAAGCAAAACATTATGATAAAAAGAACAGCGGATGTATGTATGACCGTTCTTCTTTTATTTTTGATGGCTTATCAGGTTACAGGTGA
>DFJD01000123.1 GCA_002372875.1 Clostridiales bacterium UBA3680 | reverse complement strand
AGCAAAATAGTCCGTCCCTACGGGATTTGTAACTTTGCTTGCAAATTTACAAACATGGGCTTTGACACAGTATTGTATGGGTAGAGGGGAACAGCCGCCGCCATGTGACATTTCTCCTGTTATCATTTTCCCGTTATAAATATACTTTTATATCACGAAAAAAACACATAATAACAATCGGAAAGGTGTATGCGTTCTCCCCTCCCCAAGGTGGGGAGGGGCAGGGGGTGAGGTTGTAAAAACACAAAAGTTCCCTTCGCCGTACAAAAAAAGCACCGCCCGTGAAAGCGATGCTTAAACCATGGGCTGAGAGTAAAAGCCCTTTTCAACAAATTTTACGGCTTTTATTTGTTGCTTTCTTACTTTTGTGCAGGCTCCCATTTGCAGCGTATAGGAGAGACAATGGAACCATCTTTTTTCATAGCCGACATGGCCTTGTCTACGGCCTTGCGGTCAAGACCTGTAAGTTCTGCGATCTTACCTGCGTTCAGTGGTTCTCCGGCATCTTTCATGGCTTTTAAGATCATTTCTTGTTCGTTCATGATGATATCCTCCTTAAAATTGTTTTCGTGTTATATAACGACGAATGATAACATTATATTACACTTATAATTTCGAAAAGTCAATTTAAATTTTGATGAAAATATGACAAATGCAATTTATCGGATACCGCTCGTTTTATTGATAAGCCCAGCCCCAGCCGCTGTAATCTCCGGGTTCGGAAACGGAAAAGCGTACAATTGAAAAAGCATGTACAGGATAGAGTGTGCCGTCTGTTTTGTCTACAAGAGCGCCTGTTTTGCAATCGTCAAAAAGCTCAACATACCAGTAATGTCCCATATCTTTTGTAACCTTGCCTATGTAGGGAGAAAGGCCGAAACGATCCGAGATGTTTGTCTTGTCGGAACCTGTTGCATCAATGCCGCGAATTTGATATATAACATCTTTAACAGAGGGGAGAAAATCGTAGAAATATGCCGTTTCCGCTATTCTTACCGCCTCATCTTCGGTTATGGTGTAATTTTCCTCTTCATCTACGGTTATAAGCTTTATTTCTTCGTCAATATCGTCAAAATAGCCAACCTTTGCGCCTAAGGCGGAGGATATGGCTCTTAAGGGAACATAGGTTTTATCTTTTATTATCTCGGAAGGGCTTGTTGTTTCGAGTTTTTCATCGCCTACGGTAATAAAGCTGTTTCCTGTTTTGCAGGCTATATCAAGCCCGTTTTTCTCTATGTTTACGGTTTTGGTTTCACCGTCCCAGTTTACTATGGCACCTAAGCCCTCGGAAATTACTCTAAGCGGAACGAGGGTGGTACCGTTTTTTATAACGGCCTGAGCGTTTCCGTCATAGTTTCCGTTAATGTAGATAAGTACAGCGGGGGAGTCCGTGTTTTTTATGCCTCCCGAGTAGACTATCTCCGATTTGCCCTCAAAGCAGGACACATGGACAGAAGGAGCGGCACAAAATGCCGAAACGGAAGATACAGCCGTAATGGAAAGGGATAATAGCAGGGTCAACAGTTTTTTCATTTTTTATTCCTCCTTAGTAATTCGACCGCTCCAAGAAATGCACAGCCGACAAAATAACAGGCTATATCTTTTATGTCGGCTACAGAGCCGATCAATACTCTGAAAAAGTCATTGTTTTGCAGGCCTAAAAGCTCCACAATGTGAAAATATTGCATAAGCTCCGTTGCGGCGGCGAATATAAAAATATAAAGCGGAAGTGATCCGCATTTTTCGGGTATGAATATGCGAACAAAGGTGTAAAGCACGATGACAACAAGAACATCGCCTATGTAGGGTCTGATAAAGTCGTCATGAACGAAAAGGGCAATAAACACCTCGGTTGCAATAAGTAAAAGGGTAAGTAAGAGGTAAAAAAGTCTTTTACGCATTTTAAATTTACTCCCGTGTATTTTATGGAGATTATTATAACATAATTTTTAATTTTTTTATATGGAGAAATAAGAAAATGTTTTATTTTGTACAATAAAATATTATTTAAATTTTAATATTGATTTTTTTATTGCCATGAATTATAATTGAGCAAAGAGAATTATTTTAGTGATAAAAAGGAGGAAATCTATGAAAAACTATGATGCAAAAAAAGGATTTTCCTTGATGGAGCTTATTGTTGTGCTTGCAATATTGGCGGCTTTGTCCGCTTTGGCTCTTCCCAATTTCAAGGGACTTACATCGGACAGTAAAAAGACGGTATGTCATACAAATATGATCTCGGTTGCCGAAAGCTATGCGGCAATAAGAACTTCCGATGCCGATACGGCTTTTGATGACGGCTTTGATGAGAACAGCCCCGGCAGTTCGGCAAAGAACCCCGCAATTTACCTTAAAGAGGCCGTAGAGGATAACGGCGGAGTGGTTTCGAGCGTTTCGGTCAGCGGAACGACGGGCACCTACGAAGACGGAGACGGAAATGTTTGTACGGTAACGTTTTCCGATGCCTCGGGCACAAGCATAAAGACGATCACATGCGCAGAGCATGGAGATATGAAGGCTAACTAAACAAAAAACCCTTTCGGGAAACCGAAAGGGTTGAACTTGAAATATATGATTATCTCTTGCGAAATTCTTAAGATCTTATAACTGTTTTGTAAGCAATTTTTCTTTCAATGCTTCCTGCAAAACTTTTGATACATTAAGCTGTGCTTTATCAGCTGCGTAATTAAGCCAGCATGGTAATGTTACATTTCTTCTGACCATTTTATTATCGTGTTTCTTCCTGTATTCGGAAAAATCAACATCAACATAGGTCAATATTCCTGTTGAATAATCAAAATCTTCATCAGCATCTTCTTTTGCTTTAATAAGAGCCTGCTCGGGAGTTGATGGCTTAGGTAGTTCAATTTCATCATCCTCAAAGGCAATACCTTTAAGTCCTATTGCATCTCTTGCCATTTCAATAGCATCAGCAATGCTTGAACCCTCTGTATATATTCCCATATCAGGAACAAAAACAAGATAGTCATTATTGTTTTTATTTATGAAAGTTGGATATGCATTTTTCATGTTAGATCACTCTTTCTTGTTAATAGTCTTTATAGTTTTCAAATTTTTTTAGTTCTATATTATTACTTAATATTCCATTTTTTCAATATTCTCTTTGCCGTTATTTCATTTATTTCCGTATGTCTCGGTACTTGCTCTGTGTCACTTCCGCGTTTATATGTATCATGATTTCCACCATGACCGCTAAATACAAAGCCTGCCTCTTCAAGTTTTTTTGATTAAGGAACCACTGATTAATTAAT
>DFJD01000083.1 GCA_002372875.1 Clostridiales bacterium UBA3680 | reverse complement strand
ATATTTGGTTAATGTTCCCGCATACTGTGTCAAAGCCCATGTTTGTAACTTTGCAAGCAAAGTTACAAATCCCGTAGGGACGGACTATTTTGCGTTGCAAAATAGCCGCTACGTAGCTTCCGGCTACGCCATCGGGTCTTTTCCTTGTCTACGAAAACATTACCTCAAATCTGCTTCAAGTGAATTAATCAGTGCTTCCCTTGTTATTACAACAAATAAAAATAATTTATTACTTAAGGAAACACAGATCAATTAAAGAGTGCTTCCTTAAAAATCAATCAATACTCACCAACTTCAATAGACTCTATGATAACATCCTCTTTGGGCTTATCGTTATCATCTGTTTCCACTTTTGCAATAGTATCTACCACATCCAGACCTTCATATACTTGCCCGAATACAGTATACTGAATATCAAGTGAGGGAGTTCCACCATTTTTTAAATATTCATCTATAACAGCTTCGGGATATATATCTTTTACTTTAAGTTCAAAATCCTTTCCTGTGTAAACAACTTCATCACCTTGTTGTTTATAACTTTCAAGAGCCTGCTTGCTTTGTTCGTCGAGTCCGTCATTTTGTACTATATAGAACTGACTGCCTATACTAACGGGTAAGGAGGATTTGGCCATGCAAAGTGCTCCTCTGAAGTGCTTCAGTGCCAACGAGGGCTCAACTTCAAAAGGTTCACCCCATATACTCTCTCCGCCTGTACCATCACCAACAGGGTCTCCGCCTTGAATCATAAATTCATTTATTACTCTGTGAAAAGTTAATCCGTTGTAATAGCCTTCTTTTGCATGGGTCACAAAATTTTCCACAGCCTTAGGGGCTTCTTCAGGGAAAAATCTTACTTTTATATCACCTTTATTGGTGTGAATAGTAGCAATGGTTTCTCCTTTTTCAGGTTCGGAAAGCTGCGGAAATGTATCTGTTTTGGTATTATAAAGAGACTTATAGAAGGCTTCTTGAGCGTTGCTTTCTGAAACCGATACATCCTCGCTTTGTGAATCTGTGGATTCTTCGGTGTTCTGCTCGATAACGGTTTCGTTTTCGGAAGAATTTGCATTTGAAGTTCCCGATGCTCCCGCACATCCCGTAAAAGCCGTTGCTAATGTCATAATCAAAAGTAAAAATTTCATTTTCATATCTTATTCTCCTTAAATTTTTTCAAAAGACAGTTTACACCATTTTTTTATATAAATCAACCTAAATATTTTCATTTTAACGAAATACAAACTCTCAGTCATTCTATGTTTCCTTACAATTGCCTTGACAAAAAGCCTTTAATCCGATAATATAGTATAGACAAAAAGTCATATAATATATTATTTACGAAAGGTGAATTGATATGAAAATTGCATTAATAAACGAAAACAGTCAGGCAGCTAAAAACGAGCTTATTTTCAACACACTTAAAGAAGTTGTTGAACCTAAGGGACACACCGTATTCAATTACGGAATGTATTCTGCCGATGACAAAGCTCAGCTTACTTATGTTCAAAACGGTATACTTGCGGCTATCCTTCTTAACAGCGGTGCCGCTGATTTTGTTGTTACAGGCTGCGGTACAGGTGAAGGTGCTATGCTTGCTTGTAATGCTTTTCCCGGTGTACTTTGCGGACACATTGTTGACCCTTCCGACGGATATATGTTTGCCCAAATCAATGATGGAAACTGTGCTGCCTTTCCTTTTGCAAAAGGCTTCGGTTGGGGTGCGGAACTCAATTTAAAATATACATTTGAACAGCTTTTCTCAGGCGAGAGTGGTCAGGGATACCCTAAAGAAAGAGTTGTTCCCGAACAAAGAAATAAAAAAATACTCGATGAAGTAAAGAAGGTAACACACAACGATATATTGTATATCCTTAAAAATATCGATCAAGAGCTTTTAAAAGGTGCCGTTTCGGGTGAAAAGTTTGAAGAATACTTCTTTGCTAATTGCAAGAACAATGAAATTGCAGATTATATAAAGAGTGTGCTTGGAAAGTAAGACTTAAGGATAAGCAAAGGGGCTGTGAAGAATTTTATTTTCACAGCCTTTTTTACACGAGCAAAACAAAATGTTTTGATATTGAAAGAAAGCCCTTCACTCCTTCCGAGATGATCAGCTCCGTTACGTCCGACATATCTATGCCCGTGTCAAGTCCGGGATGGAACACACCCGAACCCGATATTGTCATTACGGAGCCTTTTTGTTCCCATTTGAAATTTCCCACCGTTCCTCTTGATACCGGCACGTGAGAAAGCATGTCAACAATGTTGTAAGCTTTCCCGTCCTCTCCTATAAATCTGCCGGAATGGGGTTCCATTTCGTTAATGTTTGGCATTTTGTTCACTCCTTTCGGCTGTTTCTTTTGCATTATCAAGCTCAACAAGAATTGCTAAAAAAGGCTTGCCTTCTTTATCAATTTTCGGGGCAATACCATATACTTTATTTCTATCATATTTGCAAACGTCCTGTCGGTAAGACACATAGGTTATTGGCTCTCCTGTTTTAGAATCTCCTATTTGAATTTCTTGATATGGCGATAGAACATCATATAATTCTTTTACTATCATATACTCACCCACTAAAAAAGGGGGTGTGAAAAAACAC
>DFJD01000069.1 GCA_002372875.1 Clostridiales bacterium UBA3680 | reverse complement strand
AAGCTCCGGTGGTGGAATTTTACGAAGTTTTTGAAAACACGGGTTCCGTATCGGAAAAAAATATGTATAAATTTGTAGATGCTGACGGCTCCTTAACGGTATTACGTCCCGATATGACGCCCGCAATTGCAAGAATTGCCGCAACATCTTACTCGAAGGAAGATATGCCCCTGCGTTTTTGCTACATTGAAGATATGTTCAGACGCAACAAAAACTACCAAGGAAAGCAAAGTCAATTCACGCAAGCAGGTGCAGAACTTATAGGCGAGGGAAGCGTTTATTCCGATGTGGAGATTTTGACACTTGCCGTTGAAAGTATGCTTTACTCGGGTGTAAAGAATTTTCGCATAGATATAGGACATTCCGACTTTTTGCCCGGTCTTCTTGACGAAGCGGGAGCAACGGAAGAGCAAAAGCAAAAAATAATTTTCGCAACGGAAAAAAAGGACTATGTTACCGTTTCGGAAACAGCCGATAGTCTTAAATGTAACGATAGCACAAAGGCCCTGATAAAAAGACTTCACCTTCTTATAGGTGATGAAGAAATGCTTGAGGCTACCTCAAAGATATTAACGGGGAAAAAGGCTCTCGATGCTCTCACATACCTAAGCGCGGTAAACAAATTTATGAAAGATCTCGGCTACGGAGAATATATTTGCTGCGATCTTAGCACGGTAGCTACCATGGATTATTATACCGGGCTTTGTTTCAGAGGATACGCAAAGGGAATAGGCTTTTCGGTAATTGACGGCGGACGTTATGACAAGCTTCTTTCAAGTTTCGGAGAGGACCTCCCCGCAGTTGGTTTTGCCATTAAAATAAACGACATAATGTCGGTTTCACAAAACCGCATAGAAAAGAAAAAATACGTAGTTATAGACGGAAGTATTTCCGTAAAAAGAGCAAGCCTTGCAAAAGAACTCAGAAATGCCGGTATTACCGTAATCACACTTTTTGACGGCTTATCATGTGATGAAATTTTAAAAAGACATTCGGATTGCACTCTTGCGGTTTATGCCGGAAATGAGATCGTTATAAGCAAAAACGGAGAGACAAAAACAGTTAAGGATGTTTCCGAAATAATAAAGGAGGTCCTGTAATGGAATATATAACATTTGCCCTTGCTAAGGGGAGACTTGCGGACATTACCATGGACCTGCTTGAAAAGATGGGTATAACTTGTGAGGAAATGAAGGAGAAATCACGTAAGCTCATATTTACAAACGAAGAGCTGAAATATAAATTTTTCCTTGCAAAAGCAAGCGATGTTCCCACCTATGTTGAATACGGTGCAGCCGACATTGGTATCGTGGGAAAAGATACCATACTTGAAGAAGGCAGAAATATATACGAAGTTTTAAATCTTAACACAGGCAAGTGTAAATTTGCCGTGGCCGGCTATGCCCAAGCAAAAGAAAAACTTCAAAAAAATAACGATTTGAGAGTTGCAACAAAATACCCCAATATTGCAAAAGAATACTTTTATAACAAAAAGCATCAAACAATAGAAATAGTGAAGCTTCACGGCTCTGTGGAGCTTGCTCCCATAGTGGGACTTTCGGATGTGATCGTTGACATTGTGGAAACAGGCTCCACCCTTAAAGCAAACGGTCTTGAGGTGCTTGAAGATATATGTCCCATTTCGGCAAGAATGGTCGTAAACAGAGTAAGCATGAAGCTTGAGCACGAAAGAATAGCCACTATTATAAACGGGCTTCAAAAACTTACGGAGGATGCGAAATGATAAATATTATTAAATACAGCGATACGGAGGGAAAAAAACTTCTCGACAAGTTTCTTTCTCGTTCTCAGCTTGAATACGGTGATGTTCAAAAAAAGGTCGATGCCATAATTTCCGATATAAAAGAACGCGGTGACGAGGCGTTGTTTTCTTACACCAAAAAATTTGACGGCTTTGATGTAAACAAGGATAATCTTCTTGTTACAAAAGAAGAGATAGAAGAAGCCTACGGTCTTGTTTCTCCCGAGCTTACGGATGTTTTGAAAAAAGCAGCGAAAAGAATAGAAGCTTTTCACCAAAAGCAGAAAATAAACAGCTGGCTTGAGCCGAACAAAAACGGTGAGATGCTCGGACAACTTATTCGCCCCCTTGAAACGGTTGGTGTGTATGTACCCGGCGGAAAAGCGGCATATCCTTCAAGCGTGCTTATGAATATTGTTCCTGCGAAGGTTGCCGGAGTGGAAAACATAATTATGACCACACCTCCTTCTAAGGAAGGAAAAATAAATCCCACCACCATTGTTGCCGCCGATATTGCAGGTGTGGACAAAATATACAAAGCAGGCGGCGCTCAGGCTATAGCCTCACTTGCTTTCGGTACTCAATCTGTACCTAAGGTTGACAAGATAGTCGGCCCCGGAAATATATTTGTCGCTCTTGCAAAAAGAAGCGTATACGGTTATGTAAACATTGACTCGGTAGCAGGCCCGAGTGAAATACTGGTGCTTGCCGACGAAAGTGCCAATCCCGAATTTGTGGCAGCGGATCTTTTATCTCAGGCAGAGCATGACGAGCTTGCTTGTGCCGTGCTTATAACCGTGAGTGAGAGCCTTGCAAAACAGGTTGCCGAAAAGATAGAGGATATGACGGCAAAACTTGAAAGAAAAGGAATAATAGAAAAATCAATAGAAAACTACGGTACGATAATAATCGTAGACGATATAGATACCGCCATAGAAATATCAAACAAAATTGCTCCCGAACATATGGAGCTTAGTGTAAAAGAGCCTTTCTCTTTGTTACCTAAGATACAAAATGCAGGTGCAATATTTATGGGACACTATACTCCCGAACCCCTCGGTGACTATATGGCAGGACCTAACCATGTGCTTCCCACAGGTGGTACGGCAAGATTTTTCTCCCCTCTTTCGGTGGATGATTACATAAAAAAATCAAGCCTTATCTCATTTAGCAAAGATGCTCTTTTAAATCTCGCAGATGATATAATACTTTTTGCCGAATCCGAAGGTCTCACAGCTCACGCAAATTCCGTAAAAGTGAGAAAGGATGGAAAAAAATGAGCAGAAAAGCATCTCTTCAAAGAAACACCTTTGAAACCTCAATAGACCTTTCGATAGATATTGATGGAAAAGGAATAAACAAAATAGAAACGGGCATAGGTTTTTTTGACCACATGCTTACACATATTTCAAAACACGGTTTTTTTGATTTGATGGTAAGTGCCGACGGTGACCTTGACGTAGACTGTCATCACACCGTTGAGGATGTGGGCATAACCCTTGGTAAATGTATTTCGAAAGCACTTGGAGACAAGTCGGGTATTACACGATACGGTCATTGTGTAGTGCCTATGGACGAAACACTCGTACTTTGTGCAATCGATATATCGGGAAGGCCTTATTTAGGCTTTGACGCACAATTCACACAGCCTGTATTAGGCATGTTTGAACTTGAATGTGTGGAAGAATTTTTCAGAGCCGTATCCGAAAATTCCGGAATGACAATTCATATAAAAGTTTTAAGCGGAAAAAACAATCATCACATTGCCGAGGGAATATTCAAAGCCTTCGGAAGAGCCCTTGATATGGCAACAAAAATCGACGAAAGAATTGACGGAGTAATGTCCACAAAGGGAATGTTGGAATGATAGCAATTATAGATTACGGAGTCGGAAATTTAAGAAGCGTACAAAAGGCATTTGAATTTATCGGAAGCAACGCTGAAGTAACAAGCGACATCGACACAATAAAAAAAGCCGATAAGATCGTACTGCCCGGAGTGGGAGCTTTTTCCGACGCCATAGACACACTAAAAAATAAAGGCTTTGATAAAGAAATTATTTCTTCGGTCAAATCGGGAAAGCCCTTTTTGGGCATTTGCCTCGGAATGCAACTTATATTTACAAAAAGCTATGAGTATGGTGAGCATGCAGGCCTTGACCTTATAAAAGGTGAAATAAAACTTTTACCCGATAATGTAAAAAAACCTCATATCGGCTGGAATGACCTGAACATAAAAAAAAGAGCTCCTCTTTTTGAAGGTCTGGGAGAACATCCTTATATGTATTTTGTACATTCATACTATCTTGAAACAACGGAAGATGTTGTTTCGGCAACCGTTAACTACGGAAAAGAAATACAGATAGCCGTTCAAAAGGACAATATTTTTGCGACCCAATTTCACCCCGAAAAAAGCGGAGATGCGGGTCTTATGATCTTAAAGAATTTCGGAGGCTTATAATATGCAGATTTATCCGGCGATAGATATTATAGATTCAAAGGCGGTAAGGCTTTGCCAAGGAAGCTTTGATGAGGTAACGGTTTTTAACGACTCTCCTGTTGATGCGGCAAAAAAATGGGTCGATGCCGGAGCCGATTTTATACACATAGTCGACCTTGACGGTGCAAGATACGGGAAAAGCTTTATTTCAGAAATCATAAAAGATATAAAGGCGAATTTTTCCGTTAAGATAGAAACGGGCGGAGGCGTAAGAAGTCTGAATGATGTGACCGAAAGAATAAATTCGGGTGCAGACAGAGTTATTATAGGTACTGCGGCTGTCAAAAACCCCGAGCTTGTAAAGCAAGCCGTAGAACTCTACGGCGACAAAATAGCCGTGGGTGTGGATGCAAAAAACGGAATGGTCGCAGTTTCAGGCTGGGAAGAGGTAAGCAATACCGAGAGCGTTTCTCTTTGCCTTAAAATGAAAGAAATAGGCATTAACACAATTATTTATACCGACATTTCAAAAGACGGTATGATGAGTGGTCCGAACTTAGACTCCACCAAAGAACTTATAGAAAAAACAGGTATGAATATAATTGCCTCAGGTGGTGTAAGTACACTGACAGACATTGAAAATGTGAAAAGAATAGGCTGTGCGGGTGTTATTATAGGAAAAGCACTGTATAACGGAGCTCTTGATATAAACGAGGTTCTTAAAATAAATTGGAATTAAAAAAATTTGATCTATCCGCTCTTATTCTCTCTTTTATCGGCGTAACCATAGGTTCTGCCATTGCCGCCTTTGCCATAGAAGAATTTCTTGTGGCAAGGAAAATACTTGATGGCGGAATTGTGGGCATCAGCATTATTATAAGCACTATTTCGGGCATTAAACTCAGTTTACTTATAGCCCTGTTCAACATACCGTTTTTAATATTGGGTCTTAAAATGCTGGGAAAGACCTTTGCATTAAAAGCAACCTATGCCATGATAATATTTTCCGTTTTTTTGGAAATATTTGAAAGATGGAAATATGTGACCGAAGACTCTCTGCTTGCAACCGTTTTCGGAGGCATTCTTTTAGGCACGGGCGTAGGTCTTGTAATGAGATGCGGCGGTTGCGTTGACGGAATAGATACGGTATCCCTGCTTATAAGCAAAAAAACACAGTTTTCCACAGGTCAAATAATCCTGTTTTTCAACCTTTGCATATATACGGTCGCAGGCTTCCTTTTCGGTCCAGACAGAGCACTTTACAGCATTTTAACTTATTTTATAACCTCAAAGCTTATAGATATGGTTGAAACCGGACTTGAACAAGGAAAAGCGGCAATGATAATAACCGATAACGGAGTGGAAATTGCCGACAAAATATATTCAAAGCTCGGAAGAACCGTTACACTTATGCAAGGGAAAGGCCTTATAAGCGGCGAAAAATCCGTTTTATATTGTGTGGTAACAAGACTTGAACTAAGCGAGCTTAAAAGAATAGTAAAAGAAGATGAAGGCTCCTCCTTTATGACTGTGACAGATGTTTCTGAAATAGTGGGAGCACACATCAAAAAAACACCGAAAATCAAACAAGAAACAGCAGAAAAAGGAAACGACGAAAATGCACACCAAGAGGATAATACCCTGTCTTGACGTTAAAAACGGACGAGTTGTTAAGGGTGTAAATTTTGTAAATTTAAAAGATACGGGAGATCCCGTAGAAATAGCCTCCTATTACAACAAATCATTAGCAGATGAAATAGTCTTTCTTGATATAACCGCCTCCTCGGATGCAAGGAGCATTATGCTCGATGTTGTGGCAAGAACCGCCGAGCAGGTGTTTATTCCCCTCACCGTAGGTGGCGGGATACGCACAATAGAAGATTTCAGAAAAATACTTTCGGCAGGTGCCGATAAAATATCGGTAAACAGTGCCGCCTTAAAAAGACCCGAACTTATAAACGAAGCTGCCGAACGATTTGGCAACCAATGCGTAGTAGTTGCCATAGATGCAAAAAGGCGACAAGGCGGAGGCTTTGACGTTTATCTTAACGGAGGAAGGGTAAACACCGGAAAGGATGCGGTGGAATGGGCGATTGAAGCCGAAAAAAGAGGCGCAGGAGAAATTCTTCTTACAAGCATGGACTGTGACGGAACAAAGGCAGGTTATGATATAGAGCTGACGAAAACCATAAGCCAAGCCGTTCAAATACCGGTAATAGCATCCGGAGGTGCGGGAGTTCCCGAACATTTCAAACAGGCTCTTACAGAGGGATGTGCCGAAGCAGCCCTTGCTGCAAGCCTTTTCCACTACAGAGAATTGGATATAAAAGATTTGAAAAAATACCTAAAAGACGAGGGTGTTCCCGTCAGATTGGAGTGATTTTCTTTGACAGAGCTTAAATATAACAAAGACGGTCTTATACCGGCAATAGTTCAAGATTACGAAAACAAAGAGGTACTTATGCTTGCCTATATGAATAAGGAAGCCTTCGAAATGACCCTCAAAACAGGGCTTGGCACATACTACAGCCGTTCAAGGCAGTCTCTTTGGGTAAAGGGTGAGACTTCGGGTTGTTTTCAGCATGTTAAAGAAATACGTTACGATTGTGATGCCGACACATTACTTCTTCTTGTCGAGCAGGAGGGAGCAGCCTGTCACACCGGAAACAGAAGCTGTTTCTACAGAAAAGCGGAAGAATTTAAAGGAGAATAACAAAATGAATATAGGAGAAGCACTTGCTGAGGAATTTGCCGTTATAAAGAACAGACAGCAAAATCCCGGAGAAGGTTCCTACACCTCATATCTTTTTAAAAAGGGTACGGATAAAATATTAAAAAAAATAGGCGAGGAAGCGACCGAAACCGTAATTGCCGGAAAAGGTGATAACGATGAAGAGCTTATAGGCGAAATATGTGACCTTATTTTCCACACGGAGGTTTTAATGGCTCAAAGAGGACTAAACTGGGATGATGTTGCCAAAGAGCTTACTCAAAGACGTCAAAAAGAAAATATGAATGTGGAAAAAGAAGCGAAAAGAAAAGCTGAAAACAGAACAGACGAATGTAAAATAAGCTGAAGGGAAAACCGATATGAAAAAAATTATACTTGCAGGAGCGCTTACGGCGTTGCTTCTTTGCGGATGTTCCGCTAACAACACAAATAACGCAAACACAGGAAGCGAAAATATAAATATACAAGAAGCAAAGGCGGAACAGCCCGACTATACACCCTTACTTGACAACTTTGCCAAAATGCTTACCGGAAAGGCTACAGGCGAAGAAATAACGGGAATGATGCTCCCTGATGCAATTGTTGACAAGGGAATATCCGAACTTGTGAAAAACGGAGAGTATTCTTCCGAAGAGGAAGCAAGGACTTCTTTCTACGAATATATGAACAACATTGCCGATGCCGACCCCAACTTTGCCGAGCTCAGAAAAATAGGCGATGCAGGCGGCGAAGTGTCGTATGATGTTTTAACGGACGAAGATCTTTCTTCAGATGCCATCAAGGAAATTGAAAACGCTCTTAAAGAGTCTTTCGGAATGGAAGAACTTACAATAGATGCGGTAAAACATCTTAAACTAAATGTAAAGGTAATGGCTCAGGAAACGGAATCCGACTTTAATATCTTCCTTACGGACGGAAAATGGTATATAGATATGGATTCAATGGATCCCGCTCATACCACGGAGCCGGTCACAAAATAATGAAAGAGATAGATATAACCGATATAGGTGATTTCAGGATAGGTAACTTTTCCGACAAAAAAAACGCAACTGGAGTTACTGTAATAATTAAAGAGGACGGAATGTGTGCAGGTGTGGATATAAGAGGAGGAGGCCCTGCCTCAAGGGAGACCCCTCTTCTGTTTCCCGTAAGCGATGCACAAAAAATACACGCCCTTGTTCTAAGCGGAGGCTCTGCTTTCGGTCTTGATGCTTCCGCCGGAGTTATGCAATACCTTGAGCAAAACGGCATAGGACTGCCGACAGGCTTTGCAAATGTTCCCCTTGTTTGTCAGAGTTGCATTTTCGATTTATCCGTAGGAAGCGCTTCCATACGCCCCGACAGAGAAATGGGGTATGCAGCCTGTGTTGACAGCGAAAAAAACATTCCTCTAAGAGGCAACAACGGAGCAGGAACAGGAGCTTCCGTAGGTAAAATAAAAGGTATGGAGCGTGCCATGAAATCCGGTATAGGTATTTATGCCGTGGAGCACGGAGAACTTAAAATAGGTGCGATAATTGTTGTAAACGCACTTGGTGATATATTTGAAGACGGTAAAAAAATTGCCGGCCTTTTAAGTGAAGATAAAAACGATTTTTCTTCATCCGAAGAGGAGCTTTATGGTATTCAATCATCCCTTTGGAACACAAACACAACAATAGGTGCCGTTATAACAAACGGACTTTTTAACAAGACCGAGCTTACAAAAATAGCTTCTATGGCACATAACGGCTATGCAAGAGCAATCAATCCCGTTAACACCATGGCAGACGGTGACAGCATTTATGCATTAAGCGTGGGAGATGTAAAAGCCGATATAAATGCCGCAGGCACAATGGCCGCATACGTCACGGAGAAAGCAATAGCCAATGCCGTTAAGTCGGCAAGGAGTGAATACGGATTAAAAGGTATGCATCCCTAGTCCAATGGATAAGACGCTTGGCTCCGAACCGGGTAATGGGGGTTCAATTCCCCCGGGATGCATTATTATTAAAGGACTCACGCCGATCAATTAATCTACGGCAATTTAAAGAGTCTGTAAAAAAGGAGAATTATGTATAATGGCAAAAGATAAACTTGTAACGGCAATAACCTCAAGAGATGAGGATTTTGCACAATGGTATACCGATATAGTAAAAAAAGCCGAACTTGTAAACTATTCAAAGGTTAAAGGTTGTATGGTAATAAGACCAAACGGCTATGCTATTTGGGAAAACATACAAAGAGAGCTTGACAAAAGATTTAAAGAAACAGGGGTTGAAAATGTTTACATGCCCTTGTTCATTCCCGAAAGTCTTTTACAAAAAGAAAAAGATCACGTTGAAGGTTTTGCCCCCGAGGTTGCATGGGTAACCCACGGTGGCGGAGAAAAACTTCAGGAAAGACTTTGCGTAAGGCCTACCTCCGAAACACTTTTCTGCGATCTCTATTCCACGATAGTTCAATCCTACAGAGATCTTCCAAAGCTTTATAATCAGTGGTGTTCGGTAGTAAGATGGGAAAAAACCACCAGACCATTCCTTCGTTCTATGGAATTTTTATGGCAGGAAGGTCATACCGCCCATGCTACAGAGGAGGATGCAGAGGAAAGAACCATACAGATGCTCAACCTCTATTCCGATTTTTGTGAACAGGTACTTGCCATACCTGTGATAAAAGGCAAAAAGACCAATAAAGAAAAATTTGCGGGTGCAAACTCCACATATACAATAGAAGCCCTCATGCATGACGGAAAAGCACTTCAATCCGGCACAAGCCACAATTTCGGCGACGGCTTTGCAAAGGCTTATGACATACAGTACACCGACAAAGAAAACAAACTTGCGTATGTTCATCAAACAAGCTGGGGTATGTCTACAAGAATTATCGGTGCTATAATAATGGTTCACGGAGATGACAACGGACTTGTTCTTCCGCCTGCCATAGCTCCCACACAAGTCATTATAGTTCCCATAGCACAGAAAAAGCCCGGAGTTATCGAAAAGGCTCAAGAGCTTAAACAGAGACTTTCCGATTTCAGAGTGGGCCTTGATATTTCCGATAAAACTCCGGGTTGGAAATTCAGCGAGTATGAAATGAAGGGTGTTCCCCTGCGTATAGAGATAGGTCCTAAGGATATAGAAGCGGGAATGTGTGTGCTTGCTAGAAGAGACACCGGAGAAAAAATACCCGTAAACCTTGACGACCTTGAAAACAGCGTTTCCGAAACACTTGAAAGCATTCAAAAAGACCTTTATACAAAGGCAAAGGAGCATAGAGATGCACACACCTACACGGCAAAGGATTATGATGAATTTTGTAATATCGTCAAAAACAAGCCGGGCTTCATAAAGGCAATGTGGTGCGGTGATGAGGCTTGCGAAACAAAAATAAAAGAGGACACAACGGCAACTTCACGTTGTATGCCCTTTGAACAGGAAGAAATATCCGACAAGTGCGTATGTTGCGGAAAAAAGGCAAAAACAATGGTTTATTGGGGTAAGGCATACTGATATTTCCATAACAGGTAAACAACAAGCACCCCATATATTGCAATACTTAAGGGTATCAAAACAATAAATTTAATGTGTCTTGTTTTGTGATGAAAAAAAATACATACCCGTAAAGGCACCTATACAGCCTCCTATAAAGGATACAAAAATAAGTGTTTTTTCCGGTATTCTTCTTTTTCTCATTTTTGCTTTGCTCTTGTCAATTCCGTAAAGAGTAAAAGCGACAAAGTTTATAAATACAAAATAGCATATTATTATTTTTAAAAGCATTCTAATACCTCGCAAAATTTTTTCTGCGAGGTATTATATCATATAATCAGTTAAATTTAAAGATGGAGGTAATTATGGCTGACAGACCTACAGCAAGAAGGAAAAATGTAACCGGCTCGGGATTTGGTCTCGGAAAAACAGGCTCCACATCAGGCGGTGGCCGTGGTGGCTCAAAAATAGCAAAAGGTGCCGGCGGAGGCAGTGCAATAGTTATTATTCTTATGATTTTGTATGTCCTCTTCGGCGGCGGAGGTTCGGGCAATACTCAAAACTCCGGTTCTCTTATATCACACCTTGGCTCCTTATCCTCCATTTCGGATGCTTCCACAGGTTGGAGTGAAGGTCTTAACAACAACGGAAAAATAAATACTTCCACTGCGGAGGGCACAAGAGAAAGATATACCGAAATACTCGGCGGAGGCCGTGATACGGTTACTATGATGGTCTATCTGTGCGGCACCGACCTTGAGTCAAAATACGGAATGGCAACAAATGACCTAAAGGAAATGGCAAATGCCACAATAAACAACAAACTAAACATAATAGTTTACACAGGTGGCTGCTCCTCTTGGAAAACAAACGGTATAAGCTCCTCTCAAAATCAGATATACAAAATTGAAAACGGGGCTATGACCTGTCTTTCCAAAAACGAGGGTAATGCCTCTTTGACAGATCCCAATACACTTACAAGCTTTATAAACTACTGTAATAAAAACTATCCCGCAAACAGAAAACTTCTTATTTTTTGGGATCACGGCGGCGGCTCAATATCCGGCTTCGGTTACGACCAAACACATAAAGAAAGCGATTCAATGTCTCTTGTTGACATTAACAATGCTCTTTCCGCCGCAAATACAAAATTTGATATGATAGGTTTTGATGCCTGCCTTATGGCAACTGCCGAAAATGCCCTTATGCTCACAAAATACGCCGATTACCTTGTGGCAAGCGAAGAAACGGAGCCCGGCCTTGGTTGGTATTACACAAATTTTCTCACAAACCTTGCCTCAGATACCTCCATGGATACGGTTGATTTAGGCAAACAAATATGTGATGATTTTGTTTCCGCCTGTGCACGCTCATGCCCGGGCCAGGGAACCACCCTTTCGGTAACTGACCTTGCAGAGCTTGAAAAAACATTTCCGCCTGTATTTAACAATTTTGCTAAAAAAACCTCGGAGCTTAACGCAACCGATTTTGCAAGAGTTTCAAAGGCAAGAAAAGCGGCAAAGGAGTTTTCAAGATCTTCTTCCATAGATCAGATAGACCTTGCAAGCCTTGCAAATAACTTGGGGACTCCCGAATCTTCTGCACTTAAAGACTGTATACTCTCGGCGGTAAAATATAACAGAGTCGGAAATAATATAACAAATGCTTGCGGTCTTTCCGT
>DFJD01000011.1:16968-18571 GCA_002372875.1 Clostridiales bacterium UBA3680 | reverse complement strand
ATATATTCCGCTTTTTTGGCAATTTCTTCGGCAAGGGGGAGCTTATCCCTTGTTTTAGGCGGTATCACACCACATTTTTTCAGTATCTTCACACCGCGATAATAAACCTTTCTTGCAGGAAGCAGTTTTATAAGCACGGCATCAAACAGCCTCAAAAGTACATAAAAAACAAGAAAAACGGGTATTACTCCCAAAACCCTCAGCTCGGGGCTTGAATTTATATTGTTTGCAACTATGGTAGGGTCGTAAACTATTGCCTCCTCATCCGCCTCGTCATCATCTTCTTCATCATCGTCTTCTTCCGATATCGTATTTTTGCCGTATTTTTCCTCTATAAGCGCATTTATTTCACTTTCGGGCGCTCCTATATAATAGGCATGTATCACACCTGCCGAATCGGGTGTCATATCCACGGGGATCCAGCCGTAATCCTTGTCAAGGATCTCAGCCCATGCGTGAGCATTTTTATCTTTAAGAGTCACTTTATAGGTACCGTCTCCGTTTCCCTTCAAATCATCTTTGCTTATTTTGTAGCCTGATACATATCTTGCAGGTACTCCCAAAAGCCTGTACAAAAGCACGCTTGCACTTGCATAATGTTCACAGAAGCCTTTTTTGTTTTCAAAAAGAAAATACTCCGTTACATCCTCGTTTTCGGGAGTATTTCCGGGCTGAAGAGAATACACGGTGTTTTGTGCCAAATAGCTTGCAATAAATGCCGTTGCCTCCTTTGTGTTGCCCACATTTGCATTTTTCGCAAGCTGTGCCGTTTTAGGCACCATATCCCCGTTTACGTAGGTGTATATTGGTAAGGCATTTTTATAATACTTTTCCTTTATTGCGGTAAACCACTCCGACTGCCACTGTCCGTCGGTTATCTCGAGCGGCTTGCTCCAATCGATATCAATGTATTTTGTGGGATAAAATCTGAATATCTTTTCATCCGTGCTTGCGACTTTTGACTGCCACTTATAATCCCTTTTATAATAGTAGGGGTAATACTGCCTGAAGGAATCCTCGGTGTTGAAAACAAGCCTTATAAGGGAATATTCGTTTCTTTTTGCATTTGCCGCGGTGTCATTGAAGCTGTAAAACATACTTTCATAGGTGGGCAGAAGCATATCCGACCATTTTTCCCAGCCCTCATTTTCGGAGATCCCTCCGAATATTTCGCTGTCTCTGTTTTCTTCCCAGCCTGTTGATGAGTTGTAATCGCCTCCGCTAAAGCCCTTTAAAAGAATATTCTCCTCGGGTATCTCTTCAAGATATGCCTCCAAATGCCTTTGTCCCGACAAATAATTGTTTCCTCTGTTAAGTGTTCCGTCTGCCTCGGGAGTGGGTTTTATACCGAATGCATCGGCTGCGATATCATAGATCCCGTCATAGGCTGTATGCACGCTTTGCGCGGCAGCCTTTATGGAATATAGCGATACAAATGCCCCGAATGCAAAAAACGCTGCAAACATCACCCACATCACCAAAGAAACCGTCGGTTTGTTCTCCGCGGAAAAAGCAACGGTAAAAAAAGAAACCAAAAAAAGCAAAACCGCCAATGCCGAAAAAACTTTAAGCCTCATATTCAGGAAGGTTATACCGCTAAGCA
>DFJD01000011.1:16392-16860 GCA_002372875.1 Clostridiales bacterium UBA3680 | reverse complement strand
GCAAGCAAAGACGAAAAAGGAACAATAAAACAGAAAATGACAAAATCGGCGTTTTCAAGATAAAGGTCGGCTCCCCTTGCAGATGATGATATATACTCAATTTGATGAAAAACCGAGTTTCCGTGAAGTGCCGCCGCCAAAACAAACCCCGTAAAGGCGACCGCCGAAATGACATAAAAAGCAGGCCTTTCTTTCAAGACATACAAAATAACGATGTACAACACCGTAAAAAAATATATTTTCGGAGATATATTTATATTTTTAATGCCCTCAAGTATCATAAGCAAACAAACAGGTCCCGAGAGCAGATATATTAAGCGTGTAATATTATTGAATATTTTCATTCCGATGCCACACACCTTTGCAAAGGGCACCGAAATTCTTCGGTACCCTGTACTATGTTAAGGAAACACTGATTAATTAATCATTCGCATATTTGGTTAATGTTCCCGCATACTGTGTCAAAGC
>DFJD01000011.1:16059-16291 GCA_002372875.1 Clostridiales bacterium UBA3680 | reverse complement strand
GAATTAATCAGTGCTTCCTTAACAATTTCACCTTCGCCTGTTTTCGGAAAAATGCCACTCCATAGCAAAGTATCTGCTCATATCCGTAAAGTCCTTCGGCATATTTTTCCGCAGCGATTTGAGAGAGCGCTTCATCACAATCTTTATCCATATCGGCTTCCTTTGCGGACTTCTTTGCCTCAATGATCATGGCTCTGCGGTTATCGTCATCCTTTAGCAGTATATCGGGTCT
>DFJD01000011.1:0-15878 GCA_002372875.1 Clostridiales bacterium UBA3680 | reverse complement strand
GCATCCTTATTCCAAAATGCCTCCATCATACTTTTTTGCATGTTGGTATCTATCGTTTCTTTGAACAGCTTTACAACCGTATCTTCAAAGATAGAAGCTATCTCCCTGTTCGGGATCTTAAGGCTCACGGTTTCGCCCTCTTCATCGGCATCGGCTTTCGTGATATAGCCTGTCATAAGCAGTACACTCCACAAATTATCCTCCGATGAATGAAGGGTGTCATAAGTCAGTTCATCCGTGATCGTCTGCGTGATCGTTTTGCCGTTCATCAGCATTTCAAACTTGCCCTTCACCTTAAAGTCGGTTCGCTTTACAAATGTAAGCAAGATACCGTTGTGGCTTGTATTTTTCCAATAATTCTTTGGCTTTGCGGTTCTTTTATATCTTAATGCGGAGATATGGTTTATTACATCCCATGGACAATAAACATAGCTGTTGCCAAAAACATAGCCGTCATACCATTCTTTTATCTCGGCGGCAGCTTCTTTTCTGTCTGCTCTGTCCAACATCACATTCACTTCATCTTCGGAAAAGCCGAAATATTCGCTGAATCTCTCATCCAAAACAGAATATGAAGCAAAATTATTCGTGCCCGTAAAAATACTCTCCTTTGCGATGCGAAGACATCCCGTGATCACGGCAAATTGAAGAAACTCATTATCTTTAAGGGCGGTACTCATGATCCCCTTTATAACATCAAGCATCTTGGAATAGTAGCCGTTGCTTGCGCTGTCCTTTTCACTTGCTTTTGCAAGAGGAACATCATACTCGTCAATCAAGAGTATGACCTTTTTGCCATATACAGCATACAGTATCCGCATAATTGTCTTTAGGGCATTTTTTATATCCTGCGGCTGTGCCTTTTGATACATCAGCCGATCAAAAACTTCTCTGTCAGCCCGATTAACCGATTCGCTGTCTGTAATATCCGACAATTTCTTACAAAGATCCGCAATAGATGTTCCCAACATCTTATACGCGCCTTCAAAAGTATCGGCTTCCGCATCCTTAAATGAAACAAACAGTACCGGATATTGATTCATCCACTCCTTGCAAAAATCACTGTGTTCCGTGATGGCAAGGCCCTTAAATATGTTCTCGCTGTTTTTGCGTATGCTGAAGAAATTCTCGATCATACTCATCATAAGCGTTTTACCGAATCTGCGCGGTCTTGTGAAAAGTGTGACCTTGTTATCGGTATCATTAATAAGTTCATAAATCAGTTTCGTTTTATCAACGTAGTAATTACCCGATTCTCTGAGATCTTCAAAGTCGGATTTTCCCACACCAACCTTAAAAACCATACATAACCTCCTCCCCGGGGATCTATATGTTTCTGTTACAAATTGTCTTTTTCTGTTATAAAAATACTACCATTAAACGGTCAAAATTTCAATCCAAATCGTTGACATAACTCGGCTAAAAATTTTTTTATTTTTTTCTTGACAACGGAATGATTTATTGCTATAATGTTTTTTGTTCGCGGGGTGTAGCGTAGTTTGGTAGCGCGCAGCGTTAGGGACGCTGAGGTCGCAGGTTCAAATCCTGTCGCCCCGATTGGCGGAAGCAGATGCTTCCGCTTTTTTTATTAAAGAAAAAACCGATTAATTAATCGGTTTTTCTTTAAACGCTCGCTTCTCCCAAATATTCCGTCACAACGCTTTCATAATCATTTAAGCCCTTGGATTTTTTTATTTTTTTATAAAATACTTCATTATCCTCCACCGACTTTATCATACAATGCCACAGTTCCTTCATCCTGAACACGGCATCCTTACCCATGATCTCCTTATAGCCGTTATATACGTAGTAATGAAGTTTCGCAATACTATCCCTGTCGTTATTTTTTCCGGTCTTTTTTATTTTGGACGGCAAGGCAGGGTCGGCAAGCAGCCCTCTTCCGAGCATCAGGTTAACGGGCACTTTAATTTTTGCGAATGTTTTCTCAAAATCCGCAAGAGTATTTATATCCCCGTTGTAACACAGAGGAAGCTTTGTATTATCCTCGGCATAAAGAAATTTATCAAGATGAACGCTCCCCGAATAAAACTCATTTCTTGTACGAGGATGTATAATCAGCTCATAAATCGGATATTTGTTGAAAATATCGAGCACGGCATCAAATTCATCGGGGTCACTCATTCCGAGTCGTGTTTTTACGGATATTTTCTGTTTGGTGTTTTTGAATATTTCTTCAAAAAAAATATCAAGCTCTTCCTTTTTTGCAAGAAAGCCGGCACCTCTCCCCCTTGATGTCACCGTTGCCGAAGGGCAGCCCACATTTAGGTTTATTTCACCGTATCCAAGCTCATAAAGCCTGTCTGCCGTCATTTTAAATGCAAGCGGATCATTTGCCATAAGCTGCGGCACAATAGATATCCCGATATTTTTTTCGGGTGAAACATCTCGCATTTCCTTTGTTTTCATTCTCTTGGAAACAGTTGCGGAAATAAAGGGAGTAAAATATTTATCTATATCTCCGTAAACCTTTGCGTATGCATTTCTGTAAACAAAACCTGTAAGCCCCTCCATAGGCGCCATATATATGTCCATTAAATTCTCCTTAAAAAATCAATAAAAAAAGCACACATTTCTGTGTGCCTATGGGAACAATAGGGCTCGAACCTATGACCCTCTGCTTGTAAGGCAGATGCTCTCCCAGCTGAGCTATGCTCCCTCAATAAGTGCCTCGATGATAGATATGTCTCGACACTATAAAAGCGCGAGACGGGATTCGAACCCGCGGCCCTCGCCTTGGCAAGGCGATGCTCTACCACTGAGCCACTCGCGCAAAACAAAAGCGGGTGATGGGAATCGAACCCACGTCCTCAGCTTGGAAGGCTAATGTTCTACCATTGTACCACACCCGCATAAAACATGCCCAGAGACAGAATCGAACTGCCGACACGAGGATTTTCAGTCCTCTGCTCTACCGACTGAGCTATCTGGGCACATATTTGCCACACCGTGACAACGAAAAATATTATAGTACATTTTATCCCGTTTGTCAAGAATTTTTTCAAAAGATTTAAAATTCCCACAAAACTCGCATTATAAGCCAAATTTTAGCTGTAATAATAAATATTTTCAAAATTTTTCTCCCCTTTCCACTTAAGATTTTATACATTTTTCTTTGTTTTAAAAGATATAGGAAATGTCAAATTTAAAAAATCAAAAAACATCTGTTATTTTTTTCATTCTGTGGTATAATGTGAACGGGTCAGAGGGAGAAAAGCTTGCTTTTCGAACTCGCCCCCGTTCAATGACACGAAATTAGAAATTTCGTGAAGCCTACAGCGAAACGAAATTTTAAATTTTACGATGTTGTATAATCGACGCGAAATCCTTAGATTTCGTGGAGATTATAGACGAAGTAAAATTTTTAAATTTTACGAAGCCTTTGGCAAAGTAAAATTGTGAATTTCGTGGAGATTATAAATGTGAACGGGATAGAGGGAGAAAAACTTGTTTTTCGAACTCGCCCCCGTTCAACGACACGAAATTAGAAATTTCGTGAAGCCTACAGCGAAACGAAATTTTAAATTTTACGATGTTGTATAATCGACGCGAAATCCTTAGATTTCGTGGAGATTATAGACGAAGTAAAATTTTTAAATTTTACGAAGCCTTTGGCGAAGTAAAATTATGAATTTCGTGGAGAATATAATGTGAACGGGTCAGAGGGAGAAAAGCTTGCTTTTCTAACTCGCCCCCGTTCAACGACGCGAAATTCGCAATTTCGTGAAGGTGTATAATCGACGCGAAATCCTTAGATTTCGTGGAGATTATCAACGAAACGAAATCGGAAATTTTACGAAGCCTTTGGCGAAGTAAAATTATGAATTTCGTGGAGATTATAAATGTGAACGGGTCAGAGGGAGAAAAGCTTGTTTTTCGAACTCGCCCCCGTTCAACGGCGCGAAATTGTGGATTTTTAAGAGAATATCCACTACGCAAAATTTCTGTATTTCGCGTAACATAGCGTGTAAGCTATAAATACCTACAGGTTGTTTGTAACCAACCTTACATACATAAATCAGGAGGATATAAAAATGCCAAAAAGAACCGACATTAAAAAAGTTTTGATCATCGGCTCCGGTCCCATCATTATCGGACAGGCTTGCGAGTTTGACTATTCCGGCACTCAAGCGTGTAAGGCTTTAAGAAGCCTCGGCTACGAGATCGTGCTTGTTAACTCAAACCCCGCAACAATAATGACCGACCCCGAGATGGCGGATGTTACATATATTGAGCCTCTTAACGTGAACAGACTTGAGCAGATAATCGCAAAGGAACGTCCCGACGCCCTTTTACCCAATTTGGGCGGTCAATCGGGTCTTAACCTTTGTGCAGAGCTTAACAAAGCAGGCGTGCTTGACAAGTACAATGTAAAAGTGATCGGTGTACAGGTAGATGCCATCGAAAGAGGCGAGGACCGTATCGAATTTAAGCATGCCATGGATAAACTCGGTATCGAAATGGCAAGAAGCGAGGTTGCCTATACCGTTGAGGAAGCACTTGAAATTGCCGACAAATTAGGCTATCCCGTTGTGCTTCGTCCCGCATACACCATGGGTGGTGCAGGCGGCGGCCTTGTATACAACAAAGACGAGCTTAAGACCGTATGTGCAAGAGGACTTCAAGCCTCCCTTGTCGGTCAGGTCCTTGTGGAAGAGTCCATAATGGGCTGGGAAGAGCTTGAGCTTGAGGTCGTAAGAGATAAAGAAGGAAATATGATAACCGTCTGCTTCATAGAAAATGTTGATCCCATGGGTGTTCACACCGGTGATTCCTTCTGTACCGCGCCCATGCTCACAATATCCGAAGATGTGCAAAAGCGTCTTCAGGAGCAGGCTTACAAAATTGTAGACTCCATTGAGGTTATCGGCGGAACAAACGTTCAGTTTGCACACGATCCCGTTTCCGACAGAATTATCGTTATAGAAATAAACCCCAGAACATCCCGTTCTTCGGCGCTTGCCTCCAAGGCTACGGGCTTCCCCATTGCCCTTGTTTCGGCAAAGCTTGCCACGGGACTCACCCTTTCGGAGATCCCCTGCGGAAAGCACGGCACCCTTGACCAATACAAGCCCGGCGGCGATTACGTTGTTGTTAAATTTGCAAGATGGGCATTTGAAAAATTCAAGGGCGTAGAAGACAAGCTCGGCACTCAGATGCGTGCCGTAGGCGAGGTCATGAGTATCGGAAAGAACTACAAAGAAGCTTTCCAGAAGGCTGTTCGTTCCCTTGAAAAGGGCAGATACGGTTTAGGCCACGTAAAGAACTTTGACACCCTTGACAAGGATACCTTACTTAAAATGCTTATTACCCCTTCAAGCGAGAGACATTTCATTATGTACGAAGCTTTAAGAAAGGGCGCTACGGTAGAGGAAATACACAAAATAACAAGCGTTAAGAATTACTTCATAGAACAGATGAAGGAGCTTGTGGAACAGGAAGAAGCTCTTATTGCCAACAAAGGCTCCCTTCCCGATGATGCGGCTCTTGCCGAAGCAAAGAAAAACGGATTTTCCGATAAATATTTAAGCGAGATCCTTGAAATTTCCGAAGATGAGATAAGAAACAGAAGAGAGGCTCTCGGCATTACCGAAAGCTGGGATCAGGTACACGTAAGCGGCACCGACGACAGCTCATACTTCTACTCAACATATAATGCGGAGGACAAAAACCCCGTTAAGACCGATAAACCCAAGGTTATGATATTGGGCGGCGGCCCCAACAGAATAGGTCAGGGTATCGAGTTCGATTACTGCTGTGTTCATGCGGCTCAATCCTTGAAAAAGCTTGGTTTTGAGACCATTATCGTAAACTGCAACCCCGAAACGGTATCCACCGATTACGATACCTCCGATAAGCTCTATTTTGAGCCCCTCACCCTTGAAGACGTTCTTTCCATATACAATAAAGAAAAGCCCGTGGGCATAATCGCCCAATTCGGCGGACAAACTCCTCTTAACCTTGCAGGAGAGCTTGAAAAGAACGGCGTTAAGATACTCGGAACACCCCCTTCGGTCATAGACCTTGCAGAGGACAGAGACGAGTTTAGAAACATGATGGATAAGCTTGGTATACCCATGCCCGAATCGGGTATGGCAACCACTGTTGATGAGGCTGTGAAGATAGCCAATTCCATAGGCTACCCGGTAATGGTTCGTCCTTCCTACGTTCTCGGCGGAAGAGGTATGGAAGTGGTTTACGACGATGAGACCATGTCCGAATACATGAAGGCGGCAGTAGGTGTAACTCCCGACAGACCCATACTTATAGACAGATTTTTACACCAGGCAACAGAGTGCGAGGCAGATGCGGTCGCAGACGGAACACATGCCTTTGTGCCTGCGGTAATGGAGCATATAGAGCTTGCGGGCGTTCACTCGGGAGATTCGGCTTGCATAATCCCCTCAAAACACATTTCCGAGGAGAACATAAAAATAATAAAGGAATATACCAGAAAAATAGCCGAAGAGATGCACGTTGTGGGACTTATGAACATGCAGTATGCCATAGAGGACGGAAAGGTGTTCGTGCTTGAAGCCAACCCCAGAGCTTCCCGTACCGTTCCCCTCGTATCAAAGGTTTGCGGCATAAGCATGGTTCCTCTTGCTACGGAGATAATAACATCGGAGCTGACAGGAAGACCCTCTCCCGTGCCCACACTTAAAGACAAAACAATTCCCTACTACGGAGTAAAAGAAGCGGTATTCCCCTTCAATATGTTCCAAGAGGTAGACCCCATCTTAGGCCCCGAAATGCGTTCCACAGGCGAGGTCTTAGGTCTTGCCCACACAAGCGGAGAAGCATTTTTCAAAGCCGAAGAGGGAGCACAGTCACCTCTTCCTTTGGAAGGAACGGTTCTTATATCCGTAAACAGACAAGATAAACCCGAAGCACCCAAGCTTGCCAAGATATTCCACGAAGAGGGCTTTAAGATACTTGCCACCGGCACTACCTGTGATGTTATAAATAACGCAGGTATCCCCGCAGAAAAGGTAAACAAGATATACGAGGGAAGACCCAATATACTTGACCTTATATCAAACGGCAAGATCCAGCTTATAATCAACTCTCCGGTAGGTAAAGACGGTAAGCATGACGACAGCTATCTCAGAAAAGCCGCCATAAAGTCCAAAATACCTTATATGACCACAATGGCTGCCGCAAAGGCCACCGCAGACGGTATAAAGCTTATGAAGGAAAACAAGACCGAAGACCTTAAATCCCTTCAAGAGTGGCATAAGGAAATAAAGTAAAAGCTTATCGGATAATATTTTTCTTTACAATTAAAGACAAAAATAGTATAATGATTGCGATTGTTTAAAGCCATAGACGGAACAGTAGTTGCAAACCGCGCTTTTTCAGCGAGTCGGAGACGGTGCAAGTCCGACAAAGCCCTTGTAACGAATATCATCCGTCTGCAGCCGACCGAAATTTTCAAAGGATAGTAGGCTCGGACGTTTCCCGCGTTAAGGGATAAGAGTGAGAAAGCATTTTTCTCAATTCAGGTGGTACCACGCCGCGGCGTCCTGTTGGATGTCGCGGCTTTTTTTAAGGAGGTAGATTTTTTGTATTCAAAGGTAAACAAAGACCTGAACTTCGTAGACAGAGAAAAAGAAATTTTAGGTTTTTGGAAAGAAAACGATGTTTTCGGTCAGTCCATAAGGGCAAGAGAGAACTGCCCCGTGTTCACATTTTACGACGGTCCTCCCACAGCTAACGGAAAACCTCACATCGGTCACATTTTAACAAGAGTTGTAAAAGACCTTATCCCCCGTTACAAAACCATGAAGGGCTTCAAGGTCTTAAGAAAGGCGGGCTGGGATACACACGGCCTTCCCGTAGAGCTGGAAGTTGAAAAACAGCTTGGCATAAGCGGCAAACCCCAAATTGAAAATTACGGAGTGGAGCCCTTTATCAAAAAGTGTAAGGATTCCGTATTCACATACGAAAGCCTTTGGAGAGATATGTCCGATGCCGTAGGCTATTGGGCAGATATGGACAACCCCTACGTTACCTACCACAACGATTATATCGAATCCGTATGGTGGGCGCTTAAAACGATATGGGACAAGGGTCTTCTTTACAAAGGTCATAAAATCGTGCCCTACTGCCCTCGTTGCGGTACAGCCCTTTCTTCTCACGAGGTCGCTCAAGGTTACAAACTTGTAAAGGAGACCTCCTGTATTGCACGCTTTGCGGTAGTTGGCAAAGAGAACGAATATTTTCTTGCCTGGACGACCACACCTTGGACACTGCCTTCAAATGTGGCTCTTTGTGTAAACAAAAACGAGAACTACTCAAAAGTAAAGGCAAGCGACGGAAAAATATATATAATGGCTCAGGCTCTTCTTGAAAGTGTGCTTAAAGAAGGCTGGGAAGAAATAGAGACCGTCAAGGGCGAAAGTCTTGTAGGCACCGAATACGAGCCTCTTTTCCCCTACGCAAAGACGGATAAAAAGGCATTTTTCGTTGTTGAAGACGACTATGTAACTCTTACAGACGGTACCGGTATAGTTCATATCGCTCCCGCCTTCGGTGAGGACGACTCAAGAGTTGGCAAAAGATTCGACCTTCCCTTTGTTCAGCTTGTAAACGAACAGGGCTGCTTTACCGATGAGGTAGAGGGCTTGGCAGGTGTTTTTGTAAAGGACGGAGATAAGGAGATACTTTCAAGGCTTGAAAAGAGCGGAAAGCTTTTTGCCGCCCTTCCCTTTGAACATGATTATCCCTTCTGCTGGAGATGTGACACCCCTCTTCTTTACTATGCAAGAGATACATGGTTTATAGCCATGACAAAGGTAAGAGAAAATCTCCTTAAGAACAACGAAACGGTAAACTGGATGCCCGAAAACATCAAGAACGGTCGTTTCGGCAACTTCCTTGACAACGTTATAGATTGGGGTCTTTCAAGAGAGAGATATTGGGGAACGCCCCTTCCCATTTGGGAGTGTGAATGCGGCCATAAAGAGGCTGTAGGCTCCATACAGCAGCTTAAAGAAATGAGCGACAACTGCCCTGATGATATTGAGCTTCACAAACCCTACATAGATGCCGTAGAGCTTAACTGCCCCAAGTGCGGCGGAAAAATGCACAGAGTTTCCGAGGTTATAGACTGCTGGTTCGACTCGGGTTCAATGCCCTTTGCTCAGTGGCATTATCCCTTTGAAAACAAGGAGCTTTTCGAGCAGAATTATCCCGCAGATTTCATCTCCGAGGCTATCGACCAAACAAGAGGTTGGTTCTATACCCTCATGGCAATATCCACACTTATATTTGACAAGAGCCCCTATAAAAATGTTATAGTTTTGGGTCATGTTCAGGATAAAGACGGAAGAAAGATGTCTAAGCACTTAGGCAACGTTGTCGATCCTTGGAGCGTACTCAACAAACAGGGCGCAGATGCGGCAAGATGGTATTTCTATGTAAACAGTGCGCCCTGGCTTCCGAATCGTTTCTCCGATGAGGCTGTGAGCGAATATCAAAGCAAATTTATGGGTACGCTTTGGAATACATACGCGTTTTATGTGCTTTATGCGGAAATAGACTCCTTCGACCCCACAAAATACACCCTCGACAAGGCAACTTTGGCTCCCATGGACAAATGGGTGCTTTCAAAGCTTAACTCTCTTGTTAAATTCGTTGACGAAAACCTCGAGCAATACAAGATAACGGAAGCTGCAAGAAAGATGGCGGATTTTGTGGAAGAGCTTTCCAACTGGTATGTTCGCCGTTCAAGAGAACGTTTCTGGGGAAAGGATATGCCTCAGGATAAGATAAATGCCTACATGACTCTTTACACCGTTCTTGTGACCCTTACAAAGCTTGCCGCTCCCTTCGTACCTTTCATGGCAGAGAGCATATATCGCAACCTTGTTTGTTCGGTAGACAAAAACGCTCCCGAGTCGGTACATCTTTGTGATTTCCCCGTATGCGACGAGAGCATGATAGATGCAAAGCTTGAGGCAAACATGGAGATCGTTCTCAATGTTGTTGTTGCCGGCAGAGCCGCAAGAGAAACAGCTAAGATAAAGAACAGACAACCTATAGGCAATATGTACATAAAAGCCGACGGTAAATTAGACGAAGAATATAACGACATCATTCTTGACGAGCTCAATGTAAAAGAACTTGAATTTGTTGATGATGCCGCTAAGTTTACAAGCTATACTTTCAAGCCTCAACTTAGAACGCTCGGCAAAAAGTACGGCAAACTTGTACCTGCCATAGGCGAGTATCTTAAAAACAACGACGGTAACTCTCTTATGAACGAGCTTAACGAACACGGCCTTATATCATTTAAGCTTGACGGCGTGAATGTTGAACTCGGCAGAGAAGACGTGCTGATAAGCACCGCTCAAACAGAGGGCTATTCGACCGAGACCTACCGTAACACCACGGTGGTTCTTTCCACAAACCTCTCCGAGGAGCTTATAGAAGAAGGCTTTGCAAGAGAGCTTACAAGCAAGCTTCAAACAATGCGTAAAGAGGCTGGCTTTGAAGTCCTTGACAGAATAAATGTTTATTATGAGGGCAACGAAAAAATTGCCGAAATATTCACCAAAAACGGTGACACCATTGCCACAAACGTCCTTGCCGACTCAATAACCGAAGGTAAAGCCGGTTACAGCAAGGAATGGAATATAAACGGCGAAAAAGTCACTCTTTCGGTAGAGAAAAAATAATAATTTGCGGAACGGTCAACCCGTTCCGCTTTTTTGTTGATAAATTATCTCATTTACAAATTTGAGAATTTTTGATAGAATATTGCATAGGGTGATTTTTTATGTTTAAAACAGTAAAACCGTTCGTGAAATGGGCAGGTGGCAAAAGCCAACTTCTTGACGTTATACGAACAAAATATCCAAATAAAATAGATAAATATTGTGAACCTTTTGTTGGCGGAGGTGCTGTATTGTTTGATGTTCTTGCAAACTATCATCCCAAGGAAATTATGATTAACGATATCAACCCCGAATTAACAAATACATATATTCAAATTAGGGATAATGTAAAATCTTTAATCAAAATACTTCATGAAATGCAATCATTATTTTGGGATATGGATAACGAACAGCGTAAAGAGTATTTTTATACACAGCGCAACAAATACAACGACCTAATTAACAATCCGGGAGAATCCGAAACTAAAGCCGCTCTTTTCATTTTTCTTAATAAAACTTGCTTTAACGGCTTATACAGAGTAAACGGAAAGGGACATTATAATGTTCCCATGGGCTCGTACAAAAAGCCACTTATATGTGACGAAGAAAAACTCAAAACAATAAGTGAGCTATTGAAAAATGTAAATATTGAATGTGGAGATTACAGTAAATGTGCAGATTTTATTGATGCAGATACTTTTGTATATATAGACCCTCCTTATCGCCCATTAAGTGAAACATCCTCATTTACTTCTTATGCAAAAACAGAATTCGGAGATGAACAACAAATTCAGTTGGCTCATTTTATTGAACATATTTCCGAAAAAGGAGCTAAAGTTGTTGCAAGCAATTCAGACCCCAAAAACACAGATATAAACGATAATTTTTTTGATGACATTTATAAAAAATTTAATATAGACAGAGTAAATGCCACAAGAATGATAAACAGCAATTCTAAGGGTCGAGGCTTAATTAGTGAACTTTTAATAAGTAATTACGGTAATTGAACAGAAAAGGATGAATTACATTGAAACGAAATTTTAATGACTGGTTAAATAAATTTAGGAACAGCATAGCAAATTATGAATATTATATCGATTTTGATAAAGTACACAAAAATGTTGACCATATAAAGGTTGAACTGAATATTTTAAACACCTTAATCGGTTCTTCGGATATCGAAAAAGAGTTTACACAACTTGTAAAAAAATATCCGGAAACTCTTAAATGTATTCCTTTGTTACTTGCCGTAAGATCTAACGAAGTCTATGTACTCGATAACGAAGCAGAATTTTCCTACAGCTTCAAAAAAATGAATTATTCTGCCGAACAGTATGCTGTATTTATGCGTAAAACCGGACTTTTTGACCTTATGGAAAAACATATCATTCAAAGCTTGGTTGATTATGCAACAGGTGTTGAAACGGGATTGGATTCAAACGGAAGAAAAAATCGCGGCGGACACCTTATGGAAGACTTGGTTGAAAGCTATATTATAAAAGCCGGATATGTCAAAGACGAAACTTATTTTAAAGAAATGTATATACATGAAATTACCGACAAATGGGGGATCGATTTATCATCAATATCAAATCGGGGAAAAACTGAAAAAAGATTTGATTTTGTAGTAAAAACGGCAAAGATGATTTACGGAATCGAAACCAACTTCTATGCAAGTGGTGGTTCTAAATTAAACGAAACAGCAAGAAGCTATAAACAAATTGCACAGGAGGCAGATACTATTGACGGTTTTACTTTTGTGTGGTTTACAGACGGTAAAGGCTGGCAAAGTGCAAGTCATAATCTCGAAGAAACTTTTGAGGTATTGGATACAATATATTCTATTTCTGATATGGAAAACGGTATAATTAAAACATTTTGAAAAACCCGATTTAAAGATAAATATTTTTATTTAACCCATAGAAAAATTTTTAGAGATAAAAAAATGAAACAAATAAAAAAATGGAAGCCTGATGATTTTGAATTGGAAATGACAACACATTGGTCCTTTCCAAAGCGTGGAGATTGGGCAACTCACGATGCAAAATGGAGAGGAAATTGGTCTCCGTATATTCCGCGAAATATTATTCTCCGTTACTCACAAGAAGGGGATTTGGTTCTTGACCAATTTGCCGGCGGAGGAACAACACTGGTCGAAGCGAAATTATTAAATAGGGATATTATTGGTGTTGATTGCAACAACGTTGCTATTGAACGTTGTATAGAAAAAACGGACTTTTTTTATGAATCAGCAACGGGAAATGTTGATATTCGCAAAGGCGATGCAAGGAAATTAGACTTTCTTGATGATGAAAGCATTGATTTAATATGCACGCATCCTCCTTATGCTGATATAATCAAGTATAGTGATGGTATTCCGGAGGATTTATCGCAGTTAAAAATAAAAGATTTTCTCGAGCAAATGAAGCCGGTAGCAGCTGAAAGCTATCGAGTATTGAAAAAGGGAAAGTTTTGTGCTGTGCTTATGGGAGATACTCGTCAAAAAGGATGTATGATACCAATGAGTTTTGATGTAATGAGAATATTTCAAGATGCGGGATTTACATTAAAGGAACTAATAATAAAGGAGCAACATAATTGCCGAGCGACAGGATATTGGAAAACAAATAGCGTAAAATATAATTTTTTATTAATTGCACATGAGTATTTATTTGTTTTTAAAAAATGATTTATAAAAAACATACTCTAACAATACATAAACTCATTCAATTATCAAGTGCACCTAAAAAATGTTACGTATCCAAAACTAATTTGAAGCAAATACAAAGCAAACAGCAGACACAAAAAATAAAATGTATTGACATATTATATGCGTAGTGTTATAATGAATGAGTGGGAGGTGATTTTATGGCATCGTTACTAGATGGGTTTACATCCTTTAATTTTGAAGAGGGAGTACCGTATGTTTCGATAACAAAAAATGGCGTCACTTTTAACAAAGCCGTTGTAATGAAGCTGAATTATCCAGAATATGTAGTTTTACTGATTAACACAAGTAAACAACAAATAGCTATAAAATCCTGCAAAAAAAATGATACAAATAGCGTCACATTTTACAAAGAAAGAGAATCATCAAAAGTTTTGTCTGTTCGTTGGAATGGTAAAGATTTACTCAACACATTGCAGGAAATGACAGGCTGGAATTTAGATAAAGAGGCTTATCGTTCTAACGGCATATTATTAAAAGAAGAGGGTGCTATTTTGTTTGATTTAGCAAAGGCAACTCTTCTTAAATAGGTATATAACCAGCATATGCTGGTTATTATAAAAAAGCTTCATTCAAATGCCAACCTGAATGAAGCTTTTGGAAAAGAGTAGGTAACTAAACTACCAGTACTCTAATCCGTACCATTTAATTAGTTTACTATAGTTATCTTCTTTTTTCAATAGATTTTCAAACTTGTTTTGAAAAAATCTTTTGAAAGGAGGCGGTAATGTGTCAAAAAAATCTAAAAAATGTATTTTTGTTGCATATATTACGCTTAAAGACGGGCGTAGAATTTATGCCAAAGACTACGGCAAGAAAGCATTCCCAATATGGGTATAAGATCAGCTGATTAGTATATGTCAAACAAGGGTTTTAGAAATGTTGGTAGTTTCTTTTCTAACTCCCTTTCTTTTAAATAATGATTCTGAATGTATATAAGAAATATGGTATGTTAAAAATATCATAGTGGAGGTATGATTATAAGAAAATTTGATAATCAAGAGGAAAGATTGGATTATATTGAATTTAGGCAAACCTTGCTATTTGATAACGATGATGTTAGTAGATTGTTATTTGAATATGAAATAACTCATAATGAATATGTAGCAATAATGGATTTAATGGATAAATATAGAACAGCTATAGATAACCAACAGGATATTTCAAGTGCGAGATTTGAAACAGAAATGTATAATATTTTAAGCAAAGAACATTATGGGGATTATCATTTTTGTGAATATATTACTCGAGCTTTTATGGAATGTGGACGCTGGGAAGAAGTTTTTTGGGCGTTATATGGTGACAACCCTAAATATAAGGGGTTAAGAGTCAACTAAAAATGGAAAAAATTATAAATGAAATTATTAAGAATATGAGTACTTTAGCGGATATTATAACAATCACTTTATTTCCGGTGACATTGTATCAAATAATAACATTGCAATCAAGAATTCAAAAAGCTCAAAGAAATATGAATCAAATATTACAGTTTAAAGAGTATCAAATAATTCGAAAAATACTTGAAGTTGTATTTCAGAATAATAAAGAATTAATAAAAATTATTTCTTATTCTCAAAAGAAAGGTGTTAGAAAATCAACAGTATTTGATATGTGTAGGAAAATTGTGGAAAGCCTTAATAACTGTTGCGTCGAAATTCCGTCTAAATATGTTGACTTGATGGATACAATGCATAGTTGCACAAAAGAACTTCAAAAATATTATTTAGTGTTTGAAGAGCATAGTTGTTTACAATAGGCACAAGAGTATTTGTATTCTTGTATAAAGCAGTTAAAGATGATAGACTCTAATCTGCTTAAGGAGGAAATAGAGCTAATAGCAAGTTCGAAGTAAATTACTATAAAAATTGGAATTATGGTATATCATTCTCGTTGGATAATTTGACCAGTGTCCAACAGGACACCCATAAGACACAAAAGTTTTACAGATGTCCTGTTTAAGCGGTTTTTGGACCTTAAAAAATTCCGCAAGAGATAATCATATACAACTATTCAAACCCCGAAACGGCTTGTTTTCGGGGTTTTTCTTTTGATAAACTAAATGTGTAAAAAATGTGTATAAAACTGTTGACAAATATGTTATAAATGTATATACTAAATATAGAAAATATATTATCTGCAATAACTAATGAGGAGGGTTTCTATGAATGAAAAGGAGAGACTTAAGGAAACACTGATTAATTCACTTGAAGCAGATTTGCGATAATATTATCGCAGACAAGGAAAAGACCCGATGGCACAGCCGGAAGCTATGTAGCGGCTATTTTGCTATGCAAAATAGTCCGTCCCTACGGGATTTGTAACTTTGCTTGCAAAGTTACAAACATGGGCTTTGACACAGTATGCGGTAATATTATCCAAATATGCGAATGATTAATTAATCAGTAGTTCCGTAAATATTCCTTTAATATTATACAAAAATAGGTTCGGATTTCAATATTTACACGGTTTTT
>DFJD01000042.1 GCA_002372875.1 Clostridiales bacterium UBA3680 | reverse complement strand
TTAATTAATCAGCGTTTCCTTAATTCGATTACAATAAAAAATGCCCCTAATGGGGCATTTTTGTATTACAATATTACGCTCAGCTTGTGTAATAATCGTCAGGCTCAGGATACAATCTGTAAAGTGCGACCTGAGGGTCACCCTGACCTACCCAAATCTCCACTCTTCCCGTAGCTTTTCGGTTTGCGTCACCATTGTTGTATCTCTTGCAAACATACCATCTTTCAATGGGTCTTCCGTCTTTTGAACCCTTGTATTGTAAAGCAAACTGAACACCGGCGTTTTTGTCCGTTTTACTGTCTTCGTGAAGGTTCATTTCGTTGTTTAAAGCTTCGATGAATTTCTTTGCGGGGGCATTACCGTTAAAGGAACGGCTCAAGTTGTGCCAGTTGGAATGTTCATCGTTGAAGCCTGCAAGATAGCAAACACCGTCAATTTTGTATGACTCTTGCTTACCCTTATATACAGAAGTAACGTTATAGTCCTTACCGAAGGTGTAAAGACCTGCCCTTGCTACGGAATCATAATGTATTATTGCCTGCACATTGTTGTAGATAACATGTGCGTTGTTAAGGTCTACACGGCATTTTGCAGTTTTTATAATTCCCGAAAGCGAAGGAAGGGCCAATGCAGTAAGAGCTGCCAATATAGCGATAACCACTATAAGCTCAACCAGCGTGAAAGCTTTTTTTAAATTTTGTTTTAGGTTGTTTTTCAAATTCTTCATAAATCTCACCTTATCCCTTTTTAACTGTTATTGCTTTTCCTTTATATGGATAATACCATAATAATGAATTCGTGTCAAGAAAAAATATAAGAATAAATGATTGAAATATATACTATTTATACTATATTACAACTCTGAAAAAGTATTTTATTTGTAATAATTCTGTAAAAATCCCTCTATCAGATATATATTTGCAAAGTGAGAATCTTTTAACAAACAATGAATGGTCATTCCTTAAAATTAAGTTGAAGTTTTACCGAAATAAGTGTATAATATCAAGAAGTTTTCTTTTGAACATTTTAGGAAAAGACAACAGAAATACAATTTTGGAGGTTATATATGATTTTGGATAAATTCAGAATTGACGGTAAGGTTGCCGTTGTTACGGGAGCAAACACGGGGCTCGGACAGGCAATGTGTGTTGCTCTTGCACAGGCAGGGGCTAAAGTATGCGGAGTGGCAAGAAGAAGCTGTGCCGAAACTCAGGCAATGATAGAAAAGGACGGCTTCGTTTTCAAGGAAATTATAGCCGACCTTGCAACAACGGAAAAAATCCCCTTTATTCTTGAAAGCGTAAAGGAAGCTTTTGGCAGGGTCGACATACTTGTAAACAATGCCGGTATGATACTCAGAGAAGATGCCGAAAATGTGACCGAAGAAGATTGGAACAGGGTAATTTCCCTTAATCAAAATGTGGTTTATTTTATGTGTCAAGCCTTTGGTAAAGAATTTATTGCCCAAGGAAGCGGAAAAATTGTAAACATTGCTTCTATGCTCAGTTATCAGGGCGGCATAAGAGTGCCCGCATACTGCGCAAGCAAGTCCGCCGTTATGGGAATAACAAAGGCACTTGCAAATGAATGGGCAAGTAAAGGCGTAAATGTTAATGCGATAGCGCCGGGATATATGGCAACAAACAACACCGACAATCTTAGAAAAGATAAGGATCGCTCCGAAGCAATTATCGACCGTATTCCCGCGGGAAGATGGGGTACCCCAGAAGATATGTCGGGTGCGGTTGTTTTCCTTTGTTCACAGGCATCGGATTATGTAAACGGCTTTACCCTTGCTGTGGACGGAGGATGGCTTGCAAGATGACGGAATTATCGGGCTTTTTTATTACCTTTGAAGGTACCGACGGCTGCGGAAAAACAACACAGATCAAATTGCTTGAAAATATTCTTAAAGAAAAGGGATACGATGTGGTTTGTGTGAGAGAACCCGGAGGTACGACCATAGGTGAAAAGGTAAGACAGATAATCATAGATCGGGATAATTCACTTATGACGCCGCAAACGGAGGCTCTTCTTTATGCCGCATGCCGTGCGCAGCTTGTATCCGAGGTCATAATTCCTGCTTTGCGTGACGGAAAAATAGTAATAAGCGACAGATTTCTTGATTCTAACATTGTCTATCAGGGGCTTGCAAGGGGTTTGGGCGAAGATGAGATCCTAAGCATAAACCAAAGGGCGACCGTAGGGCTTGCTCCGGATATAACTTTTTTTCTCAAACTGAGTGTTGAAGGAAGTATCAAAAGAAAAAGCAACTTCAAGGAGCTTGACAGACTTGAAAGCGAAGATTTTAATTTTCATCAGAGAGTTTATGACGGCTATGTTTATCTTTCAAGAAAAAACTCAGACCGAATAATAACAATAGATGCCGAAAAAGCTCCGGAGCTTATACACGAGGAAATACTCGATATACTTAAGGGCATAATGAAAGACAGAGGATTGTAATGAACGCCTTCACCGATATTGTGGGACACAAAAACATCATAAATGCGCTGAAACATGCGGTCAAAAACGGGTCGACCGCCCATGCTTATATATTTGACGGCCCTGTGGGTGTCGGGAAAAAAAGTGTGGCGGCGACATTTGCGAAGGTTCTTAATTGCGAAAGAGGCGAAAGTGAGCCCTGTAATCGGTGTAAAAGCTGCCTGACATTTGATGCGGGTACAAATGTAAATTATTACGGGATAACACATGAAAAAAAGAATATCACGGTGGGAGATATCCGCACGCAGATAAATGCCAATGTAAGCTATCCCCCTCAAAACGGAAAATATAAGGTGTTTACCGTGCCCGATGCCGACCTTATGAACATCGAAGCACAAAATGCTCTTTTAAAAACTCTTGAAGAGCCGCCCGAGTATGTTGTTTTTTTGCTTATATGCACCAATTATAAAAGGCTTTTGCATACGATAATATCAAGGTGTATGATATACAAGTTTATGCCGCTTGCAAGCTCCGATGTTATAAATTATGCGGTGGAAAATCTTAAACTCACCTCGGAGAGTGCTTCGTTATACGCAAGATATGCCTCCGGCAGTATAGGAAAACTGAAAAGTATGACAGGTTCCGAGGAGTTTTCCGAAATAAGAAGCAGGGCTTTTAATCTGTTTTCAAATTCGGAAACTTCCGATATAGTTACGGTTTACTCAATGGCGGAGGATATGAAAAAGTACGAAAGTAACATCTTAAACGGTGTACTTGACACGTTCTTTTCCATTGTAAGAGATGCCATTGTTTATAAACAGACGGGAAACATAAAATATGTTATGCAGTCGGACATGGCAAACGAAATAAAAGAAATATCATTCAGACATGAGCTTGAAGGGCTGTTTGTGATATTTGATGAACTGTACAAGGTGAAAAAAAGGCTTTCGGCAAACGGAGATGTTGCCCTTTTGACCGAGAGCTTACTTATGACAATAAAGGAGAACAGTAAATGATTGTTGTTGGGGTCAGATTCAAAAAAGTGGGAAAAATTTATTATTTTGATCCCGATGGGACAGAGATAAAAGCCGACACCGGAGTTATAGTTGAAACGGCAAGGGGAACCGAATACGGTACGGTTGTGATTCCAAACCGTTCGATAGAAGATGAATCTTTTACAACTCCTCTGAAAAAAATACTGAGAATAGCTACCGAGGCTGATATAGAAAAAAATAAGGCAAACAAGGAAAAGGAAAAGCAGGCTTTTGAAATATGCAAAGAAAAAATAAAGCTCAGAGGCCTTGAAATGAAGCTTGTCGATGTGGAAATGACATTTGACAACAGTAAGATCATTTTCTGCTTTACAGCAGACGGAAGAATAGATTTCAGAGAGCTTGTAAAGGACCTTGCCGCCGTTTTTCGTACCAGAATAGAACTCAGACAAATAGGAGTAAGAGATGAGGCCAAGCTGTTAAACGGCATAGGAATTTGCGGAAGGACTCTTTGCTGTGCCACTTTCCTGGGTGATTTTCAACCGGTGAGCATTAAAATGGCCAAAGATCAAGGTTTGTCCTTAAATCCCGGCAAAATTTCGGGTTCTTGCGGCAGGCTTATGTGTTGTCTCAAATTTGAGCAAAGCAATTACGAAGAACTTATAAAAATCCTTCCCGGAGAAGGCGATAAGATCCTCACTCCCGACGGAGAGGGAGAAGTGTTGTCGGTAAGTCCTCTCAGACAGCTTGTAAAAGCGGCTGTCAGAAAAAATGAAAAGGGAGATATAGATGTCGCCTTTTACTCGGCAGAGGAGATAAAAATACTCAAAAGAAAGTATCACGCCGAGGAGAAAATTTCAAAGGAGGCATTAAAGGAGCTCTCCGATGATTGATATTGCTCTTGAGGCGGATGAAAGAATAGATGACCTTCAGTTAAGCGGACTTTATATAATACAAAGACCTTCCCTTTTTTGTTTTGGTATGGATTCCGTGCTTTTATCGGATTTTGTATCGGCAGATAAAAAAGAAAGGGTGTGTGACCTTTGTTCGGGAAACGGCGTTATACCGTTGCTGCTTTACGGAAAGGGAAAAGGTGCCGACATAATGGGAATAGAGTTGCAAAAGGATTGTTTTGATTTAGCGGAAAGATCTCTTTTGTTAAACGAAATAAAAGATAAAATAAAATTTCTTAATTCTGATATAAGGCAACCGTATGCTTTCAAAAAAGGGGAATTTGATGTTGTCACCTGTAATCCTCCGTATATGAAGGTCGGAAGCGGAAAAACAGGAAATATTACACACAAAGCCATTGCACGACACGAAATAACCTGCAAGCTTGAGGATGTGTTTTTTGCGGCAAGCTATCTTCTTAAATACGGCGGAAGGTTTTATATGGTGCACCGACCAAACAGATTGGCTGATATTTTTCGATGTGCCGATAAATATGAAACAGAGCCGAAAAGAATTCAATTTGTGTGTACCGATGTAAATAAGGCGCCTTCCCTTTGCCTTATGGAATTTGTAAAAAAAGGAAAGCCGAATCTTGTGACAGAGCCCAATATTATAGTTTACAACGATAAGGGAGATTACACCGAACAATTTAAAAAAATATACTACGGAGGTACTGAAAAGTAGGCTTATGCTGTACATTTGCGGAACACCCATAGGAAATATAAAAGATATGACCTTCCGAGCTGTGGAAACTCTGAAATCGGTGGAGCTTATTGCGGCCGAGGATACAAGGCAGACTGTTAAGCTGCTCAATTTTTACGGTATAAGTACACCGCTGACAAGTTATCACGAGCACAATAAGGACACGAAGGGCCCAAAGCTTATAGAAGAACTAAAAGCGGGAAAAGATATTGCACTTGTTTCCGATGCGGGAATGCCGGGTATATCCGACCCGGGAGAGGACCTTATAAGATTATGCATTGAAAATGAGGTTCGGTTTACCGTTGTGCCGGGGCCTACGGCAAACATTACAGGGCTTCTGCTAAGCGGTATAGGAGCAAGAAGCTATGTTTTTGAGGGTTTTTTGCCTAAAAACAAAAAGGCAAGGCAAGCTGTTTTAAACTCCCTTAAAACAGAAAAAAGAACGGTCGTGCTGTATGAAGCACCTCATCATCTGCTTGAAACTCTCAAATTGCTCAGGGAGAACATAGGCGACAGATATGCCGCCGCAACAAGAGAACTTACAAAAATTCATGAAACCGTCAACAGAGGAACTCTGTCCATGCTTTATGAATATTTTTCGGTTAATGAACCGAAGGGAGAGTTTGTGCTTGTTTTGGAAGGTTGTAAAACGGTTGAAAAGGAAGAAACTTTTTCTTCCATGTCAATTCGTGAGCATTTCGAAAAATACATACAAAAGGGTATGAATGAAAAAGAGGCAATGAAACAAGTTGCCAAAGATAGGGGAACAGGCAAAAGAGAAATATATGCCGCTTTAAAATACGACAAATGAACATAAAGGATTATTTAGAAAACAATATTTTGATTTGTGACGGAGCCTTTGGCACGTTTTATTCACAGCTTTACGGCACTGAAATATTACCTGAGAGGGCAGTTTTGACTCACCCGGAAAGAGTGCTTGATATACACGGGCAATATGTATCTTCGGGAGCACGCCTTTTAAGAACGGCTACTTTTGCCGTAAACAAAGAGAGCTTAAACTGTGATTTTGATGAAATAAAAAAATACATAAAGAATGCATTTGCTCTTGCCAAAAAAGCCGCAGAAGGAAAAAATGTTTTTGTGGCGGCGGACATAGGCCCTATAATGGCTGATAAAGCCGAATATACGGAAATTTCGGAGGCCTTTTTGGAAGAGGGAGCCGATATTTTTGTTTTCGAAACTCTTCCGGGAATAAAAGAGCTTTTGCCCGCCCTTGAGTTTATTAAAAGTAAAAACGAAAAAGCCTTCATAATATGTCAGGTTGCCGTAAATTCCTACGGCTATACGCAAACGGGTGAATCGATAAAAGACATATTTGAGGAAGCAAAAGGTAATCCTTATATAGATGCCATCGGCACAAATTGCTCCATAGGTCCGTCTCATATGTATGAGGTGCTCTCGGAAACGGAGCTTCCCGAAAACAAATATGTTTGTGCGTTTCCTAATGCGGGTTACCCCACGCTTATACAAAACCGTTTTGTGTACAACTCAAATGTAAATTATTTTTGCGATAAAACAGAGGAAATAGCAGCTCTCGGCGTAAATATTATAGGAGGCTGCTGCGGGACCAACCCCGGATATATTTCGGAGCTTGATAAAAGAGAAATAAAACTCTCGGAAAGAAAGAAAACCGTAGTACATAAAAAAGAACATTTTTACGAAAGCGGTAAAAAACAAGGGTTGTTCTTCGACCCCAAAATAAACAAGAAAATTATTGCGGTTGAGCTGGATCCTCCAAAGGGAACCGATTACGGTGAACTTATGGCTACGGCAAGCTATCTTAAAAGTGAGGGCGTAGACGCCATAACCTTTGCCGACTCACCAAGCGGAAGAACAAGGGCATCTTCGATACTTATGAGCGTTAAGGTGAAAAATGAGACAGGAGCGGTGGTTATGCCGCATATTTGCTGCAGGGATACAAATGCCATCGGTCTTAGCTCGCAGATACTCGGAGCATATCTTAACGGAATAAGAAATTTTCTTGTTATAACAGGAGACCCGGTACCGGGGGTAAGCAGAGATGATGTAAAATCCGTATTTAATTTTGATTCGGTAAAATTGATGCGATTTATACGAGAAATGAATGAAACCTGCTTTACGGAGGATAATGTATTTTACGGAGGGGCGGTGTCATATTCAAAAAAGAACACCGATAGCGAAATAAAAAGAATTCTCTTAAAGAAAGAGGCAGGAGCAACATTTTTTTTGACACAGCCTGTTTATGACGATAAGGATATAGAGACACTTGAATATATCAAAAGAAAAACAGGGGTCAAAATGCTCTGCGGAATAATGCCTCTTGTAAGCAAAAGAAATGCAAATTTTATTAAAAACGAAATTACGGGAATAACCGTTCCAAACAGTATTGTGGATATGTATGATGAAAGTATGACAAAAGAAGAGGGCAGAGCTGTCGGCATTAAAATCAGTGCCGATATAATGAAAAAAACCTATGACTTTGCAGACGGCTTTTATTTTACGATTCCTTTTAACAGAACACAGACAGCCAAGGCACTTTTGCTTGAAGCAAAAAAACTATCATAGTACGGAGAATTAAAATGGCACGAGGACAGATGACTAATGAAAATAAGCTGGTATTGATATATTTTCTCTATCAGATGGACATACCCGTTGCTTGGTCTCAGCTTTTGGATTTTGCTGTGGCTGAATATATGGACTATCTTGATTTTCAAACCTCTCTTTCACAGATGCTTGAAAACGGACTTCTTATAAAAAGTGAAGAAAACGGAAATGATTTTTATGCTCTTTCGGACGAGGGCTATTCCTGTGTGAATTTCTTTTCAAAAAGACTTCCCGAAACGGTTTTAAACAAAATAATAGCTTATGTCAGAAAAAACAGAAAAAAATTAAAGCATGAGTATTCCGTTTTTTCAAACTATTTTTCAAATGATGACAGTTATATAGTTAAATGCGGGGTCATAGAGGATGATACGCCTTTAATAGAACTTAATTTGACTGTGTTTACGAAAGAACAGGCAAAAACCGTCAGAAAAAATTGGAAAAATAACATTAACGACATTTATAAAACAATAATCGACTGTATGCTTTCGGAAAATACGGAAGTAGTTGAAAAATCCACGCAGGAATTAAACGAAAAGGTTAAAAATGTTGTGGAAAAGGAAAGAGAACTTGCCGAGGGCAAATAGAATAATATAGGGTGAATATCACTGCCGACAAATTCGGGCTGTGAAGATAATTGGTTATTCTTCACAGTCCATTTTTAAAAATACGGTACAAACAAATATCCGGACAGATATTTGTGCAAAATTCCTAAAAGAAATACACAATAGCTTTTACCGAATTATGAAAAATCACCCTATACTCAATACGGAACTATTAAAAGTTGTTGCAAAAATGTTACGAATTGATTAATTTTCTTTGCTTTCTATGGTAAATATTTTGTTTTATTGTATAATATTATCATTAAATTTGTTATGAGTGACATTTACGGGTGATATTATGAAAAGAACGGTCAAATTATTTATTGCGGCCGCTACTCTTACAATTTTAAGCTGTGTGAGCGTTTATGCACGTTCTGTAAGAATAGGGCTTGAGAAAAACTTTTATCAGTCTCCCTCTGTCGAAATTGCCGACAAGGGTTTTGAGCTCCGTGTCGGAGACAGTAAAAACTATACAATGAATTTAGGCTCATCTGTTGTTAAGCCTCTTTCAAAAAGTTATTACGATACGGGCAAAAAATATGCATCCTATAACCGTGCCTATGACGGTATGCAGCAATATATCGGAAACAACTGTATACCTGTGCTAAAGGATGACGGTTGGCATGTTTATCTTGCCGAAAATTGCAAGGCTGATACCTCCAAAATGACACATATAAATACCGGAGGAAACTGTGTTGTTTTTTCGATAAACGGAGTTAATAAATATCTTGTGGACGGATCGGGTTCGGCTAAGGTTTACGGTTCAGATGGTATCATAGATATTGCGAAAGGTCGCTACAGAGGGCAAATTGCATTTTACAGAGATGAAATCGGTATAACGCCTATAAATATACTTGATGTCGAGGAATATTTGTACGGGGTTGTCAATTCCGAAATGCCTTCTTCGTGGAATATAGAAGCTCTTAAGGCTCAGGCTGTTGCCGCAAGGACATATACCTGTGCATCCTTCGGAAAAGAGGGTGTTTACGATTTGTGCGATACCGTGCATTGTCAAGCTTACGGCGGAGTGGACAACGAAACACCCGAAAGTATTGCAGCGGTGGATGCTACAAACGGTATGGAAATATATTACGATGGAATGTTAATAAATGCCGTCTATTTTTCATCAAGCGGTGGGGTAACACAATCCTCCGCCGATGCATGGGGCGGCTCGGTGGATTATCTTGTATCGGTCCCCGATAATTTTGAAACCGAATGCATGGTATGGGACAGGGTACTTACAAAAGAGGAGCTTGTAAAAATTCCTGCCTCAAAAGGCTACAACATAGGCGTTCTCAAAAAGCTTGAGGCAACCTATACACCCAACGGTTATGTCAAAGATCTTATCTTTATCGGTGATAAAGGAGATATGGCTATATCAAACGACTCGGTCAGAGGAGCTTTCTCGGTACTCGGACAAAGCCTTTATTCAAACAACTTTAAGGTACATGAAAATGAAGACGGAACATATACCCTTTCGGGCAGAGGTTACGGGCACGGAGTGGGAATGAGTCAATACGGGGCAAAAGGTATGGCTGAGAGCGGTTACGGCTATGTAGATATTTTAAAACATTATTACAGCGGAGTTACGATAGAGTAGTATGTTAAAAAGTGATTTTTATTTTGATTTACCCGAAGAGCTTATAGCGCAAACACCTATAAAGGATCGATCATCTTCAAGGTTGATGGTTCTTGACAGAAAAAGCGGAAAGATTGAACATAAGCATTTTTGGGATATTACGGATTATTTAAACAAAGGTGATTGTCTCGTAATAAATGAGACAAAGGTTATTCCCGCAAGGCTTATAGGAGCAAGAGAGGATACCGGCACAAGGGTGGAGATACTTCTTCTTAGACGCCTGACCGACAATAAGTGGGAAACATTGGTCTATCCCGGGAAAAAGGCGCGTCCCGGAAAGGTGATAGTATTCGGAGACGGAGAGCTTAAAGCCGAAGTAAAAGATATTGTTGAGGACGGAAACAGAATTGTGGAGTTTTCATATAAGGGTATTTTTGAAGAAATACTTGATAAACTCGGGCAAATGCCTCTTCCTCCGTATATTAAAGAAAAGCTTGAAGATAAAGACAGATATCAGACCGTATATGCAAAAAATACAGGCTCGGCAGCCGCACCTACGGCAGGTCTGCACTTTACAAAGGAACTGCTTGAAAAAATAGAACAAAAGGGCATTGATATAGCAAGGCTTACCCTTCATGTGGGTTTGGGCACATTCAGACCCGTAAAGGAAGAAAATGTTCTTGAACACAAAATGCATTCGGAATATTATATGATAGACGAGGAGAATGCCAATAAAATAAATAATGCCAGAAAAAAGGGCGGAAGAATAATAGCTGTGGGAACGACCAGCACCAGAACACTTGAATCTGTTGCACAAGATAACGGCTATATTCCTGCCAAAAGCGGTCAAACGGATATATTTATATATCCCGGATATAAGTTTAAAGCCATAGACGGGCTTATCACAAATTTTCATCTTCCGGAATCTACTCTCATAATGCTTGTAAGCGCATTTTCAACAAGAGAAAATGTTCTTGCGGCTTATAAAGAGGCGGTAGAAGAAAAATACAGATTTTTCTCTTTCGGAGATGCAATGTATATAGGAGATTTGAACAGATAAATAAACATGAAAAAGCCGCCATTTTCGGCGGCTTTTTCGATAAAAGGAGTACTTATAAAGAAAATCTTTTTTTGGAGGAGGCTCCCTCCAACCTTGCAAGCACATAATATCACTTTAACCTAAAAAATGAAATAAAAATTAAGTGAACAAATGTGAAGATTTAATGATTGTTCTCCTTTATAAATTTCACAAACTCTTTTTCAAAAAGCGGTTTGGAAAAACAATATCCCTGGATATGGTCTATTCCTATTTTGCTGAGTTCATCTATTTTTTCTTTTTCCTCCACGCCTTCGGCAACAATGTCCATGCCAAGCTCTTTCAGCATTTTTACCGTATATGTCATAACAAGTTTTGCTCTGCTGCTCTTAAAATAATCATTTACAAGGGATTTATCGAATTTAACTATTTTAACGGGCATACTTGTTACATAACTTAAATTGGATTCTCCTGTGCCGAAATCATCAAGTGAAAACTCACTTCCTATGTCCATAAGGGATTTCATATTTTCAAGAAGCGTGGTTTTTTTTGTAAGCTGCGATCGTTCGGTAATCTCAAAATTTACTCTTTCGGGAGATATATTCTCTCTTTTGAAAATCTGTGCGAATTTTTCCGCAAGTTCTTCATCTTCACATTGACTTATGGAAAGATTTATTTCTACATACTGTAATCCGAGGGATTGAATATCCTCTTTTTTTATAAAACGGCACAGCTTTTCAAACACTCTTAAACCTATGGCATCTACAAGACCAAATTCCTCCGATATGGGAATGAATGCACCCGGCTGAAGTATTTTTCCGTCTTTTGTTCTTATTCTTGCAAGAGCCTCTGCCGATAAGAATTTTTCTTCTTTTACCGCATATATGGGCTGATAGGCAACTTCGATCCTATCTTCCGCCAAGGCGGATTTTATTTCGTTTACCGTCTCATACAAACTTTTGATATAATCAACATTTTCTTTTTCTACCGTTAAAAGACCTGTGATCGACTCGACTCTTTCACGGTAATAGTGGTATATTCTTGTGAATGAAGTGTGCTCCCCAACTACCGATGCATCGGGAAAATAAATATATTTTGTTTCTATTTTCAGTTTTCCGTTGTTCCATTGCTGGGAAAAACGCTGCATTATATCCTGAATATCTCTTCCCGAGCGTGAAAGATTTTCTTTCGGGTCGCTTGAATCATAGTAAAGCACAAAATCGTACTCAAATGAATGAAAAAGCTTTGCATCGGTAAATCTTGAAAGGTATTCGGTCATTTCAAGCAACACCGAACCTTCTTCCTTTTGTGCTATTTTCCATTCTTCATTGTTATGTATAAGTATTGCCGAAAACGGAACATTTCTTTCATACAGCTCCTTTAAAAAGGCAACACCCGAGGCGGAAGAAAAGCAGCCTGTTTCCTGATTAAGATGTACTTCCACATTTTCGAACTCCGCATATATTATAAGCAGACCCATAGTTGCTGCAAAGCCCACGACAAGAAGCTGAGGGTAGAAAAACTGTACAACGGCGGCAATGATCTCAAGGGATACCCAAAGGCGAACAACTCTTTTTTTCCGAATGTTCATAAGAGATGAATGGGTAAAGGTGAGTATTATTGTTGCAAGCAGACAAACAAAGGAAGAAATATATGTGGCGTTGACCGCACTTCCGTAGCTGTATGCGTGTCTGTTTTTGTACTCGAAACCTATTTCAAGCACGGTTGTCAATGCGACACTTAACGAAAAAAACAAGACCCATACGGTTTTAAGCGCCTTACTTTGTCTGAGCTTTGCAATATCGGTATATGTGTATATAAATGCAAAAAGCATGTACAATATTATTGATATAAGGTAGAGCCTGCACAATATTTCCGTTACATATTCCGGCATACTTGAGGAATTTGTAATGCCGAATACGGAAAGCACATCAAAAAACATTCCAAAGGTATGAGTTAAAAGTGTGTAGAAAAATATTTTTCCGCTGTAAAGCCCAACATTTTTGTTTCGCACAAAAAAATATATAAGCAATACATCAACAGCTAAAGCACATAATTGTATTTCAACAGCCAAATAACTCACCTCGCTTATGGAACCGCTGATCAATTAATCAGTGTTTGCTTATAGATCCGCACAGGATATGATTACTTACCTATGGTAGGATCTGTTATAATAATTATATTGTAAATTATAAATTAAGTCAAATAATTTTTTGATAAAAGAAAAACAATGTATCATTATCTGCTTTTTATAATCTTCTTATGAGGTTTGTTTTGACTTGTTTCATCAAAGCTTATAGCACACAGAATATTATTCAGCCATGTAGACCCGTTTGCTCTCCTTACATCCAAAGGATTTAAAATAACGCTCATCTGCCCTATAACGTTAAGTGTGCCCACAGAGTCCGAAAGTGAGCCGGTATCACTTATAACATAGGGCTTTCCGTTTTCAAATCCGACAAAAACGGTTATATGACCGTTAAACATAAGTAGGGTGCCTATAGGCGTATTTTCCAAAAATTTTGTTTTCTCTTTGTCCGACATTCGGCTCATATCCGATACATGATCGGGGATCTCCGCTTGCCAGGTGGTATTTCTCGGAATTTCAAGGCCAAAGCAACGGTATATCATTCTTGTATACATGGAGCAATCCATCGAATCAAGCATTCCTCCCCAGCCGTAACGACTTCCGAGACTGTTGAATGCAATATCGAGCACATTACCCTGTGTGAGAGGTAAATAACCGACACTTACATCATAATGTTGAGATATAAGAGCACATTGTTTTACATACTTTCCGTTTTCATCTCTTGTGGGAAGATAAACCACATAGTTGTTCCAAGTGCCTCTTTCCGCCACGGTTTTCGGTATTTCCTCATTGGGAACGAGCTTAAGTACGGTGCCTAACATAAGTTTTACATTGGATATTTCGGGGATATAGGTAGATGGTTCAAGGGTTATTCTATCCTGAGTTACCACAAGGAAATCCTTATCATTTACTCCTACCTTCCAGGCATCGAGCCATTCACTTTTTGATGAACATATCGCAAGACAATCTCCGGGGATCCAGCCTGCACAGTTTGTGGAATAACCGCTGTAAAAGACCTTCCCGTCAATTTCACACTTTTGTCGAATAACGAAGGGCTCATTCACGTTCATTGCCGAACTTTGTATCTCGTCATCGGTATCATCGGCAGAGTAACCGAGAATGTCTTCAGTGGGCCAATCCTTCATATCCGCTCTTTTTGTTATTACGGCATACCGGGTTTTCATCTCACCGTTATAACCGGTATCTTCAATAGCAGAGATCATCTTACTGAAGTATTTTTCGTTATCGATTTTTTCACCGTTTATATAATACTCTCCGTCGGGGACAGATCTTTTTACGGGTGACGTTTTGTAGCTCTCGGACATATTTTCCAAATCGAACATGTTTGTCTCGGGCTTTTTAAGTATATTTTTATTTAAGGCTTCTATTTGTGCTCCCGACATAAGTACCCTGTCGGCATCCTTGCCGAGTTTTTCACGCCAATAGGTGCTGTGACACATTTGTTCCGAAACACCGCTTGCATAGGTAAGATTTCCGGTTTCCGAGTTTTCCGAGGGAAAAGCATATACATTTGAGCTTAAACTGCTTATAATCATAACAGATGCGGCTAAAGCACATAAACTTCTTCTTTTCATAGTATGACCTCTTTCTGTAAAAGTTGGTAATAATATATCATTGTCATTTTGCATAGTCAAGACGGAAATTTATTTTATCAGGACACGAATATCATTGAAACAAAATTGCAATTATGTTAGAATAACATAAAAACAAGTGAGTATTCGGAGGAACTTGCATGGAGCTTCTTGAAAGAGTTATAGATTGGCGAAAATTGTTTGATGATGATGATCTGATAAAGGCAAAGGATATTGTTTTAAAGCAAAATTTTTACGATTTCGTATTTAATGATGATTTTGCTAAAGTCAAAATAGGTAAATATTCACAGACAAAATTTTCAAGTGTACTTGATTTTCCCAAAAAATTCAGTGATAATTGGAGCACCGATGATTTTAATTGCTCATGTAAAAAAGCAACAAAATATTATTGGGAGCAACACAAGAATACATGCGAACATGAGGCGGCGTTGCTTATGCTCTGCGAACAATTGCATGGCCCGTGGAAATTTAAAGAAACAGAGGCGGAAAGAGAACAAAGGCTCATTAATGAAAAGAATAATACAGAGTACGACAGAAGAGAAAAGCTTAAAAAGAAAATGGAAGGAAAATCGGCAACACTTCTTGATTTTTTGAAAAGAGCCAAAATTCCGAAGGGAAAAGTTTTTTTTAATATATTCGATTATGCCGATAAAGTAAAAACAAATGAATATTGTGTTCAAAGGGCATTAAAGCTTTACAGCGAAGGAAAAATAAATATGGAGGAGCCCGGAATTGCCTATTCCAACGAACTGGATCAGGATGTGAATGCACCGGTAGAAATTGAAGATGAATTTTTTTCGGGTCTAAAATACGGCGCTCACCCTATATTACGCAGAAAAGGATTGGAAGTGGGACATTGCCTATGTAAATCTGTATCTTACTATGACAGATTTTATACGGGTATTTGCTGCGAACACGAACTTGTTGCAATTGCCAAGCTGTATGAATATGTATTGGAAAATGATCCCGGAGATTATACCGATCGAAATGCCCTTGACTTTTTTGAGGCTCTTGAAGATTCGGCAGTATCTCATGTGCAGGAAAATGAATGGGATTTTGAGGGAAACACCAAAATTGCAGACGTAGTTTTATCTCCCTATATTGTCAATGATGCCGAAAAACCGAAACTTGCCTTTAAGATCGGCAAAAAAAACGGAAAACTTTTCATGCTTAAAGGTTTCAGAAATTTTGAGAATGCTGTCGCAAACGAAGGTGTTTTCGGACTCGGAAAAAATGATTCCGTTGATTTTTCAAAAGAGGAGCTCACCGAAGAAAGTATTCCGTGGCTGTCATTTATAAGACGCAGAATTAATGAGACCGACACCGTAAATGACAGAATTGCAAGAAAAACATGGGGAAGCGGCTCAACGGTATCGGTACTTAACAAGGAAACACTTGAGGGTGCTACTCTTGATAAATTTTACGATATTGCTTTAAACACGAAATGCGAATACAAAGACACAAAAGAGAATAAAACGGGCGTTCTTTATATTGGGCATAGAGATCTTCGTGTCAATATGAACACAAAAAAGATTACAGACGATGAAGGAAATGTGTTGGGAATCGAAGTATACGGAAATATGCCCATTATTTTGCAGGGCAGTGAGGATAGTTATATTCTCGGAACCGACTATCTTAGCAGGATCACAAAGGAAGAAACATTGGCGCTTTATCCCTTTGAAAGAGCGTCTAAAAGCAAGGGAGAGATAAGATTTTCGGTCGGAAAAGAAAAACTTGCCGAGTTTTATTACAGAGTTGTTCCCGAGCTTGAAGAGAGATCGGGTATTATTTTCGATGACAGCTGCTATGAAGAAATAAAGCCTGTCCTTCCTCCCGAACCCGTATTCAGCTTTAAAATGGATATGGACGGAGATTATGTTAAGCTTGAAGCGACCGTTAAATATGACGAAAAGGAGTATTCCTTCCCTAAGTCCGATATTGAAAAGTCTTATACCGATATCGCTCAGGAGCAAAGAGTCGACAAAGCGATAAGAAAATATATCGGTATTTTCAATGATAGTGAAAACTGCTACATAGACCGAATGGACGATGATTCCTTTTTCAGATTGATAACAGAGGGTGTGGCGGAGCTTTCGGGCTATGGTATTGTAGAGGGAACCGATGATTTTTACCGTCCAAATATACGTTCCATGCCGAGTGTTAAGGTCGGAGTGTCCCTTGACAGCGGCTTGATGGATATTTCCGTTATAAGTAAAGATATTTCTTCCGAGGAGCTTCTTGAAATACTTGAAAGCTACAAGCACAAGAAAAAATATCACAGGCTATCAAGCGGTGATTACATAACTCTTTCAAGAGATGAAAGCATAGATGCGCTTGAGGATATGGCAGGTAAAATGGAGATCCCGTTAGAGGAGCTTGTAAAAAACGGTGCCGAGGTACCTTCCTACAGAGCACTTTACCTTGAGCATATTCTTGAAAGTCATGAAGAGCTTGCAAGCAACCGAGAGAAAACATACCGTACCCTTATAAAAAATTTCCGTACCGTCAAAGATGCTGATTATGAGCTTTCAAAGGAACTTGATGATACCTTAAGACCCTATCAGGTATACGGCTATAAGTGGCTCAGAACCATTGCCGCGGCGGGTTTTGGAGGTATACTTGCCGATGAGATGGGCTTAGGTAAAACACTTGAGGCTATTTCATTTATGGAAATGCTCAAAAAGGAGGGCATGCAAAAGCCTGCATTGGTTGTTTGTCCCGCTTCTCTTGTATATAACTGGCTTGAAGAAATACATCGTTTTGCACCTTCGCTTTCGGCAAAGGTGATATCGGGAACACTTTCGGCAAGAAAGAAGATTTTTGCGGAGCTTAACGAAAGTCCCGTTGATGTTATTATCACAAGCTATGACCTTTTAAGAAAGGACATAACGCTTTATGACGGCATGTGTTTCGGAGTATCCTTCCTTGATGAGGCACAGTACATAAAAAACAGAAAGGCGGCAATGACAAAGGCTGTAAAGGCAATTAAGGCGGATGTTCGTTTTGCGCTTACGGGAACACCCATAGAAAACCGTCTTTCCGAGTTGTGGAGCATATTCGATTATTTAATGCCAGGTTTCCTCTATAAATATGACGATTTTTCGGTGAAGTACGAAATACCCGTAATGAAAGATAAAAATGCGGAATTGACCGAAAAATTAAGACAGATGGTTGGTCCCTTTATTCTCAGAAGGCTCAAAAAGGATGTTTTAAAGGATCTTCCCGAAAAGCTTGAAGAGGTAAGATATGTCAAATTTGAAGATAAGCAAAGAAAGGTATATGACGGACAAATTGTCCATATGAAACAGTTGCTTGAAAACGGAGGAAATTCCGGAGAGGACAAAATACGTATATTCAGTGAGCTTACCCGACTTAGACAAATATGCTGCGACCCCTCTCTTTTCCTTGAAAATTACGACGGAGAAAGTGCCAAACGCCTTGCCTGCATGGAGCTTGTACAAAATGCCATAGGCGGAGGACACAGAATGCTTATTTTCTCGCAGTTTACAAGTATGCTTGAACTTCTTGAAGAGGATCTGCAAAAGGAAGATATTCCTTATTATGTAATTACGGGAAGTACGCCGAAGGAAAAAAGAGTGCGTATGGTAAAGGAATTTAACGAGGGAGATGTACCTGTGTTTCTTGTGTCTTTAAAGGCGGGAGGAACGGGACTTAACCTCGTTGGAGCGGATATTGTAATACACTACGATCCATGGTGGAATATGGCGGCACAAAATCAGGCGACAGACAGAGCCCACCGTATAGGACAGAAAAACAAGGTAACAGTCTATCGTATGATAATAAAGGACTCGATTGAAGAAAAAATACTCGATCTTCAGGAGGCAAAAAGAGAGCTGGCAAACCAGATAATAGAAGGAAACGAAAAATCCATCTATTCCATGAGTTCTAAGGATCTGCTTGAACTGCTCTCATAAACGGAGAATAAAATGACATCTAATTGGAAAATAAAACCCAGTTCAAAAAGAAAGGAATATATAGAAGAAATAATGAAGGGGCTCAATATATGCAAGCCTCTTGCCCTTGCACTTGGAGCAAAGGGAGTAAAAAACGTCGGGGAGGGAATAAGACTTTTAAATCCTAAGGATATACCTTATGCCGATATCACACAAATGACCGATGTAAAAAAAAGCTTTGAAATAATAGACGTTGCCATTGAAAATAAACAAAAGATATGCATTTACGGAGATTATGATGCCGACGGAATAACAAGCACGACCATTCTTATGAAGTCTCTTTCGGCACTCGGTGCCGATGTATCCTATTACATTCCCGACAGAGTTGAGGAAGGATACGGACTGAATATAGGAGCCGTAAAAAAAATAGCCGAGAAAGGCTACACTCTGATAATCACTTGCGATAACGGTATAGCTTCAACAGAAGAGATCGCACTTGCAAACAGTCTCGGATTAAAGGTCATAGTATACGATCACCATATGCCGCACATAAACGAAGAAGGAAAACAAATCTTACCTATGGCGGCGGCTGTGGTCGATGCAAAATCGGATACGTGCAATTATCCCTTTGCTTATATGTGTGCAGGTGGGCTTTGTTATAGACTTATGAAAGCATATTATGAGCATAGGAATATTCCCTTTGAATTGAATGACGAGCTTCTTGTTTTTGCCGCCATAGCAACACAATGTGATATGGTGGAGATACTTGACGAAAACCGCAGACTGCTTTATGAAGGCCTTGAGAAAATAAACACAAAAGTGTCAAATATGGGCCTGAAAAAGCTTATAGAGATCACATCTGCCGCAGGCACCGAAGATAATCCGAAAGAAATAGGAGATTATCAGCTCGGGTTTATCATAGGACCCTGTATAAATGCGGCAGGAAGGCTTGAAAGTGCCAAAATGGCCGTCGAGCTTTTCCTTTGCGATGATGAAAACAAGGTTGAACAGTATGCAAGAGACCTTTTTCAAACCAACAACGAAAGAAAACTGATAACGAGAAAAAACACCGGTGAAGCTATAGAAGCCGTAGAACAGAGTGATTTAATAAACGACCGAGTATTGGTGCTCTATGATGAGACCATACATGAAAGTGTTGCCGGACTTGTTGCGGCACGTCTTAAGGAAAAATTTTACCGTCCGACGATAGTGCTTACAAAATGCGAGGAGGGTGCAAAGGGCTCGGCAAGGTCCATAGAAGGGTACGATATTTTTAAGGCTCTTTCAGAAAATGCCACTCTGTTTAAAAAGTTCGGCGGCCATCCGATGGCGGCGGGAATGACGCTTCCTCTTGAAAATGTTGACAAGCTCAGATTCTGCTTAAATGAACAGTGTACCCTTACATCCGATGAGCTGACAAAAAAATACACGGTAGTGGGTCTGCTTACCCCCGAAGAAATAACCATGCAATCGGCAAACGAGATGACACTTCTTAAGCCCTACGGAAAAGAAAACGAAAAGCCGCTTTTCGGCATGCTCAATGTCAAGCTCGATTCCATTTCATTTATGGGCTCGGAGGGAAGATATATGCGACTTCGTTTGTGCGACGGTTTTCCAAAGGGTATACAGGCTGTTGCCTTTGACGGTTACGAAAAAATGGAAAAGCTTTTGTCAGGCTGTGGCTATACCATGGAAAAAAGAGAAAATATGGATGTATATGCCGATATAATATTTACTCTTGATATAAACAGGTATACCGATAAAAACGGAATATTGAGAGAGGCCCCTCAGCTTACGATAAAAGATTTTCGCCCTGCAATAATAAGGAGGTATTAAAATGAATGGAAAAATGTATCAGGTATCAACGCTTCAAGCCCTTGCTCTCGGCTACACAAGAGAAGTTATAAAAGTTTCAAAACTTCTTGAACACGGAGACACGGGACTGGGAACATTTACAAATGTGGACGGAGAAATGATCGTTCTTGACGGAAAGTGTCTCCGAGCAAAGGGAGACGGAAGTGTGGAAGAATGCTCCCCCGATATGGGAATACCCTTTGCTTCGGTGGGAAAACTGGTGGAGGACTACGTTTATGAGATTGAAAATGTGGAAAGCTTTAAGGAGCTTGGAGAGTTTATGACATTAAAAATAGATGAAAACTTCGGGCTTAACAGCATCCATATTGTCAGAATAGACGGGGTGTTCAAAAAAATATACGCTCGTT
>DFJD01000080.1 GCA_002372875.1 Clostridiales bacterium UBA3680 | reverse complement strand
GCGGGAACATTAACCAAATATGCGAATGATTAATTAATCAGTGCTTCCTTACCTTACCTTATGCCGCGTTCTCATCGGTGTAAGAACCGACTCCTGTTTTTTTGATGGTTATTTGCTTTTCATTCCGATTTACCGTGTATCCGAAATTTTCCGAAATAAACTCGATCGACAGCATCATTCTGCTGTTTATTATTACAGGCGGAGTATCTATCTTCTTAGGCTCATTGTTGCAATAAGCGGTGTTATCGTTCACGGCAAATACTGTTTTCCTGCCGCTTTTATCTGTAACGGCCGCTGTTTTTTCCAAATCGTTCCACTGTACATCACAGTCAAATGCCTCAACGATCGCCCTTATCGGCACAAGTGTTCGATTATCGACAATTACGGGAGCGGAGTCAAGTTTCACTTCTATCCCGTCTATCGTCATTATATCGTTTCCTACCTGCAGTATTATCTCTTTACTTTCTTTTATCGGAGCATTATTTATGTCTTGCGATACCGAATCATTAGAGCTTGAATTATCTCTGTTATACACGATCAAACCTTTATGGCTTGAATTTCCGCCGGTACGATCACCGCTTTTGCTTTCTTTGGCGGTATTGTTTTCTTTGGCGGTCTCTTCCGTAGTTACCTCGGAAATGCTTTCCTGTTCGTGTTTTTCATAGCTTAAACCATAGCCGATATTGTAAAGGATCTTATCGGAATAATTGTTGTTATCCAACTCATATATATCAACAGGCAGCTTGCCCTGCGGCTCTATATAATTGAATGCCGCACAAACAGCCGCTGTATATCCTGGACCGTAAGACTTGGTTTCCCCGGCAAACTCTGTAGGGATCGACGACATATTTTTTGAGCTGTAAACAGCAAAAAGTGAATCTGCGTTTTGATATCTTGCCACATCGTAGGGCATAAACATACTCATTACGGCAGAAGGAATATTATTTTCTTTCGCATAGGATAATGCGGAATTTATAAATTTCACCGTGCTTCCGCTTGGATCTATGCTGTTTAAAGAAGTCATAACATTATCAACGATCATATACTTTGCACCCTTAACTTTATCCTTAAATTCATCAAAGGAAGCGTTTTCAAGCGAGTACACCTCTATATCCGCGCTTTCTGGAATAATATTATTTTCTTTCAGAATTTGTTTGCCGTATTTTACACCCTCGAAATAATCTTCGGCAGCACAAAATACAACCGCTTTTTCATTTTCAGCCAATTTTGCGGGAAAAACATTATTATCATTTTTAAGGATAGTAACGGCTTTTGCAGCTATTTCAAGTTCTCTGTCGTGATGCTCTTTGCAGCCGACAATTTTCTTTGCATCTTTTATCTTTTTCTCAACATCCTCATTATATTCGGAAAGCCCTCTTTCAAGTTTTAACGAAACAATTCTTTCTGCCGATCTTGTTATGGTAGCTTCATCTATTTCGTTGTTTTTTACCATATCGGCAATTGAATCTATATACTCATCAATTTTGGCAATATCCTGCGCATTCATCATATAAAACGGTATAAGCAACAGATCCACATCGGCATTTATTGCAAGCTTTGCGGTATCCTCAAGAGTAAAGTGGTCTTTTATTGAAGCCATATCGAGCGAATCGGTAACCACGACCCCGTTATACCCCATGTCTTCGCGCAGAATATCCGTTATCATGGTTTTTGAAAGTGTTGCGGGAAGATTTATTTTTTCTCCCGTTTTTATGGAAGTATATGTTTCTTTTTCTATTTGCGGAAATTGTATGTGTGCCGTCATTATCATTTCGCTGTTTGCATCTATGCCGCGTTTGAACGGTACAAGTTCGAGTTTCTTTATTTCGCTGTAAGTCTTATCTATACGCGGCAGACCCGTATGACTGTCGGTACCTGTATCACCGTGTCCTGGAAAATGTTTAAGTGCGGTAATTACGCCCTCTTCATGAAGCCCTTCTATAAAAGCCTGCCCCATATCAGCAACTATATCGGGATCGGAAGAAAAAGAGCGAATATTGATAACGGGATTGTTCGGGTCATTATTTACATCCACGACCGGAGCAAAGTCAACATTTATTCCCACTGCACTCAATTCACTGCCCATTATTTCGGCATATTCCTTTGCAATATTTTTGTCGTTGAGTGCGCCCAAACTCATATTGCCAGGCATCGAGGTACCTGTTGCCAGCCTTGTTACCCTTCCGCCCTCCTGGTCGGTCGCTATCAAAAGCGGTAAATTGCCGCCGCTGACAGAAGCATTTTGCATATCGTCAATAAGCCTTATCGTTTGCTCTGTACCTTTTATGTTTTCGGCAAAAACGATCACTCCGCCGAACCCGTGCTCTTTTATACAATTCCTCATTTCATCGTTAAGAACAGGAACATCGCCGATTTTATCTCCGTTTTTCCAATATCTGAATGAAGGCATAAGCATCTGGGCTATTTTTTGCTCAAGTGTCATTTTCGCAACTATCTCTGCCGCCGTATTTGCATTTTCATCATTATACACCAAAGCCGAACCCGACAGCACAAAATCATCGATGTTTTGTGCATGCGTTATATTGATAACTGTTCCGAATGCTACCGTAGAGGCAAGCAGTAAGCTTAATGCCTTTTTTAATCTACTCATCATTATATCCATCCTCCCTTTCTGTTTATGGCGTTTTTATTTTTCATATAATCATTATAATACAAAAACAGGACTTTTTCATCTGTTTTTTTGAAAAAGACCTTTTTTGTGTTCACTGTAAACAGATTTTCAAAATACAACAAAAAAATGCAAAGTTCAACATTTTATGGTATAATTAAGAAAACACAGTCGGTTGTTAAGGAACAGCTATGGAGCAAATAAGGGTAACCCCTTTTCTCCATAGCTTTTTTATTTGTTTGGGAGCCGTAAATGTACTGTAGACACAATAAACCGCCGCAAACTCACAGGCGAAACATTGCCGTAAAGCAATGAAACGGGCTTAACAGGCAAAGGAAAAGATAGGATCACACTTGTGCAAAGTGACGAAATTTTGAGGTAAAAACCGCCCTCAAAACCGCTTATAATCGCACCAAACAGGCAAAAACAGACGGTAAAGCAGGCTTTTTATGACTTATTTTAAGGCTAAACTTTCTTGTACAAAATTAACAATTTTTTTACGGTAATATACAAAAGGAAAAAATATTTCCGCGCAAAAGATTGACAAAAAAAAA
>DFJD01000059.1 GCA_002372875.1 Clostridiales bacterium UBA3680 | reverse complement strand
CCCAAGAATCTGCAGTCACTTCAATCTTGGTGAAGTTACCGAGGGTGGTGGTAAATGTTCCGCCGCTCATGAAAATCTTCTGATCGAAGTCTATAAAGCTGGCAGTTAAAGTGACACCGTCCTTGGTGATAGAATTTCCACTGCCGGTTATATCATCGTTGTTCCACGTTACAGTCGTCGTCGCTGCATACGCCGTCAGGCTCATGCCCGGCATCAGTCCCAGCACCATTGCGAGGCTGAGCAGCAGGCTCAGGGCTTTTGTTCGTGTTTTGTGTTCCATTAAAAAAACTCCTTTCGCGCCGCCTGTCCGGGCGGCGATTGTTTACGGTTTGTGTTACTCGGAATCGCGTCTCACCGTGAGACGCAATGATCCATACGCTATGCGGGGCGCGTCTCTGGCTCCGCCGCATTTGGCCAACAAAAAGCGCGCCAAGCCGGGGGAGCGTTCCCCACCGGCAAGGCGCACGATTTACGGATATGGGCAGCAGAAAAGAGCGGAGTTACTCCGCTTGCTTGCTTGCTTGCTTGCTTGCTTGCTTGCTTGCTTGCTTGCTGAAGTGTATCTCGTTTCCATAACCCTGTCAACCCCTTTTTCAAATATTTTTGCAATTTTTTATTGCCGTATTATTTCAAAAACATTTCCGAAATATTACTATAGTCTAATTTTAACAAAAATTTTACAATTTGTCAATGAAAAATAAGCATTTTATTTACCCACTTTATCAACAAGATTTACCATTTCCGCCTTTTCTCTTTCTGCATATTTCATAGTCATATACGCACCGCCCGAATTATTCTCGACCCAAAACACCGTCAAATCGCTTTTGTCAACTATCCACCTGTTGCGTACTTGTATAGCCTGTTTTGGGTGTACCTTGTCACTTTCGGGGCATACAATAATATAATCGTAGTATTTCTCAAAATCTTCCGCATTTTTGGTATATTCAGCCTTTTCATACGGCATTACCCACGTTATATCACATCTATGCTCGGCGTAGCTGTGCTGTGCTTTTTTGACCGCCGATGTGGCTATTTGGTCAAAATCCCCGTCACGCCCGACCATAAATTCCACAAATTCGTGTTCGTGTATCAGCTTGTAAATAAGATCGTCTACCATATTTTCCGCAAGACAAAAGTGTTCCACTCGTCTATGTCCAAAAAATGATACCGTATATACTTCCAACATATTTTGCATAACAGCCTCCTTTGAAACCCTGTTTTTATTTTGTATAGGATTTCGGAGTGCGGTTTTATGGGCAAAACTTCACTCTGTTCTATTGACTATTACACAAAAATTTCTTATAATGTTAGATATAAAGTTGTGGGGTATGTACAGATAAAAATTTTTCCTTTAAAGCATACAATATCGGACTTTTTGGGCAGTTTGCCGCTTTCTTCCAATTCGTGCATCATTCTGTAAAATGTGGTCTTTTGACAGCCGATAACTTCCATAGTTTCCAAACGCCCGATCTCCTTGTTTTTGTATTTGATAAACACATCTATATATTCATCTGTTGAGAAAATAACAGGTCTGCCGAATTTTACGCCCCTTGCCTTTGCTGCCGCAATACCCTCCGCCTGTCGCTGACGGATATTCAATCGCTCATTTTCCGCTACATAGCTTAATAATTGGAGGACGATGTCCGAGATAAGCGTTCCTATCAAGTCCTTATTCAAACTTGTGTTCAAAATCGGCATATCAAGCACGATTATATCTGCACCCTTTTCCTGCGTTATATACTGCCATTGCTTTATAACATCCTTGTAACTCCTGCCGAGCCTGTCAATGCTTTTGATAACTAAAACATCGCCCTTTTTCAGCTTTTTAAGCATACGTTTGTAATTGGTTCGTTCAAAATCTCTGCCGCTTTGCTTATCCGTGTAAATAGCCGATTTTGGCACACCGTATTCCGTTAAGGCTATTATCTGCCTGTCCTCTTTTTGTAACTGTGTCGATACTCTCGCATAGCCGATGTAATGTTCATTCATATTTTTAGCCCCTTTCGCCCCGATATTTCGGGATGTTTTAATATCGTATTCATTTTACAATACAGTTACACATAAAAAGGCATAAAACTTTTTTGCACCGAGATTTTGGGACAAAATAAAAAAGAAAAAGACAACATCGTCAAAAATGCTGCCTTTCTCCGTTTTTATTATTCAACTCTCAATGTTCATAACCTTCTCCCTGAATAATTATTTATGGGCACATCTAAAAATGATAATTTCGCTCAAATTGCTATATATAGCGAAACGCAGCAGGTATACAGCGAACAAATTTCCGAATTAATTATTTTGTTGCTCTTTTATATTTGTCTCTTCCTGCGATATTGTGTTGGCTTCTTCGGCAGGCATTTCAAATGTGCTTACCAATGCTTTTTGCAGTACCATTACGGCATCGTTTGCGGTAATGGCGTTATCGCAGTCCACATCGGAATATTTAAGCCATTCGTCCGTTTTTTTCTCAATAGGCATTTCAAATGTGCTTATCAATGTTTTTTGCAGCAGAATTGCCGAATCGTTTGCGGTAATTTTGTTATCGCAGTCCACATCGCCATACATATACTCGCCGAAATTGTATGTTTTGCAGTTAAATGCATAATCGTACACTGCTATTTTAAGACTGTCCGGCTTCATACCCGTAACATCTAATGTTGTTTCGGCCTCTTTTGTGCCGTTTATTGCCATCGCCAAAAAGTTCTCTTCACCGCTGTCAAGGTCTCCCGTCACGGTAAAGCCCATTAAATGACGATTGTCTTTTGCACCGAGTTTGAGAAGTTTTTTTCCGTCCTCCTCATACAGTTCACATTCGGTTATTTTGGGTTTCTGCGTGTCAACATAAAATTTAAGCGGGTCTGATTCAAACTTTTTGTCGCTGCCGTAATTTGTCGCCGTTATTGTGACGGTGTATTCTCCATCTTCAATATCCGTAAGTTTGAAATTGTAGACGATATCATACCATTTGGGTAAATTGTCGTCCTTTTCTTCCTCAAGGGGGATCTCCCCGGAACTGCCATCGCTGCAGTTATATAATGTAAATCCGTAGCTGCCTATTTTTCTTGCAGGCATAAATTCAATGCCGAGAGCATCAAAATAATTGTCATTATTGGGAGATATGCCTGCAAATTCTTCCGAATTGAATTCATCGTATGTATCACCGTAGATATCCTTCGACCAGAAAATGTTGGTGCCTAAGACTGCATTTGTTTTTGCGTTTTTGCTGTCAGTATAGTTTGTTGTCAGCTTATTTCCATTATACAGAGGATCGTTATAATAGCCTTTATCAAGAGGGCTTTGAGTATCCCAACCGCCGTAAAATCCTGTAAACGGCAGGCTTAATTCGGGTATATCGGCATTGTTTGAAGATAAAATAACAAAGCCGTCAATATAAAAGCCGTTTTTGAATACTTTTAAGTTTTCGTTAAGCTCGTTTTTGTCAAGCGTAACATTCACACTTATTTTTTGTGTGGAATTACCGTTTATCGTCAGTTTTTCGGGCATATCCGATGTAAACGAAAGTTCGCGCATATCTGTTATTTTGCCGTTTTCATCCGCGTCATCGGTAATTACGACAAGGCGGCAGTTATCGTATTCAACGGGCTCCGAGCTTATGTTTTCGGCATTGAAAGCAAGTGTAAAGTTTTCCCCTGTTTCCCCAAGACTGAGTTTGGGTTTGAAATTGTCAAGTTCACTGTCGGTAGAGAGTATAACATTGGTCTTTACCGCACTTTCAAGGTTTACCATACCTGCGCCCTGTTGCCTTGGAGAGGCGGGTATTCCGTCACGGTATATAATGCTTGCGCCGGACATAAGCAGCTTTTCGGCAAGCGAACCAATATTTGTATCATCTGTTATTCCGTATTTGTTCTTATCGTTCAATATTGCCTGTCTTACAAGCGCAAATGAGCCCGCAGCGTGCGGAGTAGCCATAGATGTTCCATTCATACTTTTGTACTTATCATCTGGTACGGAGGAATATATCTCTCCGCCCGGAGCCGTTATTTCGGGCTTTAATTCCATATTTCGCATATTGCCCCAGCTTGAGAAAAGGCATATACCCTTAACGGGATTAGCATCCATCTCGGCTTTTTGGTCTGTCCTGATATGTTTGATTTGGGCATTGAGCAATTTGTCTCTGTCACTGTTTGATATGCAAGCAAAGGGAAGTCCGTTTAAATAGTCGGGATCGGCATTGATATTTACAGTCTCATCATAGTTTATTAATACAACACCGACAGCGCCCTTTGAAGCAAGGTTTGCTGTCGTCTCGATAAAAAGTTTGCCGCTGTCGATAACGGCTATTTTCCCGTTTATGTCAATATCTTCCGTGTCTTCCGCAGTACCGTAGTTACAGTATACAAATTCATATTCCTTATCGCAAAATTTTTCCAAAAACGGATATTTCCGGTTTTTATCCGAAAAAACTATCTCATAGCCGTCAACATACATACAGTTATAAAAGTGTCTGTACATTTCTGCCTCCACAGCTGAGACTGTTGTGACAGGGGAAAAATTAGGCGTACCGATAGAGCCGTAATCTATATTTTCGGCATCTGTGCCGTAATAATAGTTGCTATAACTGCCGGGTGCCTTACATATTCCTCTGCCCATATTGCCTGAGCCCGCGGGCAAGCTTATGCCTGCTTTTTGCAGGCTTTCAACAGCTTTGCTAAGCAGCTCGTTTTCGGTAATAAACGGAGCACAGAAACTACAGTTAACAACATCTGCACCAAGTTTAGCCGCATCATCGAAAGCAGACAAAACAGCATCATCGTCAAAAATTTTCTTATTTTCCTCTTGAACTGCCATAAGCAGCAACTGTGCATCGGGTGCCACACCCGTAAGTCTTGTGCCGTCAATATCCTTGCCGTTATTGCCTGCCGCTATGCCCGCAACGTGTGTGCCGTGAGATTCGCCGTTATTAACATCCGCACTTTTAATTGCATAGTTAAAGGCAAATGGTATCTTTTCGCTTACATACACTCTGTTTGCGGTGATACTTCTGCCGTTTTCGCACGACAGGTCGTTATTTGCGATCAGATTTGCTATATCGGTTTTTGAATATTTTGCGCCCTCGATATCGCCCGAGAACATTTCGTGACGTGCGTCAAAGCCGCCGTCTATTACCGCAATGACCTGCCCTTTTCCGCTGATGCCGTTATTGCGCAAATATTCTATATTCATTTCCGAACAGCAGTTTGTTATATCGTCACTTTCGACATCGGGCGGTGCCTCGTAAGTCTGTACGGGATAAACGGCCTTTACCTCGGGCAGTTCGGCTATTTTTGCCATATCTTCCGCAGTGCCTTCCATTGAAAAGCCGTTTAAAACGTGTGTATAGTTAAAACCTTTTTGTGCGTCTTTGTCGATATTTTCCTCAATTTCGTACTGAACTGTTGATTGAGTGCGCATCATCCTTTCGGTTTTCTTTTCCACAGCTTTTTCCGAAGTATATGCCGTCAGCTTCCCGCTTTTAAATTCCTCTAAAACAGAGTCCTCTTTAAGCTCTACTATAAATTTTACCGTTTCTTTTTGGGTGCTCTCTGCCGCAAATGCCGTTGTATTGACAACAAGCAGCAAAGCCAGCACACCCGAAATCAGTTTTTTTAATTTCATATTCTCTCCGCCTTTCTTGATATTTATTGTATTTATATTATAATAAATGCGAAAAGAAGTCAAGTAAATGCTGCACTGTTTCACACACGGAAACAGCTTTTACTTTTTCTAAAAAATTTCCGATATCGGGCGGCATCTGCTTACTGACTATCTGATTTAAAGTTTTCAATAGGTTTGTCGTGAATGACAAATTATTGATATTTTATTAACGATTTTTTACAACAAGATTTTGAGTCAAAACTCAAAAATCCCCCACATACCGGAATTACATCTGCTATGTAGGGGATAGTGTATCATTTATATTGTGATATTTGCTTTAACTGTTCCGTCTGATCCATACCCGTATAGACAACAGCAATTATCCATACGGTGTCGGTATCTTCGTTAATATAATAATAGGCATAATAATTTTCGTGCAAAAGTTTCCGCACACCCTCGCTATGAAAAGGTTCTTCATCAACAGGCGGTGTTATGTCGGGCATTTGCGATAAGGAAGATAAGGCGTTGTTTAATCTTTTCATCCATCTTCTTGCGGTATCGGGCGATAACAATTCTATTGATATGTAGTCAACGATTCCCTGCATTTGGTGCAAGGCATAATCGGTAACTTTTATTTTATAACTTTTCATTGACCGATACTTTCTTCCAAGATAGCCATAGCTTCGTCAAGCGGTCTGCCTATTCCCGCTTTTGCCTGTGCCAAGCCTATACTTAACATTTTATTAAATTCTTCTTCGCTCATTTCAGCTTTTGAACGTGGTTTTAAAGGTGTGGTTTTTATTGTCTGTACTGCCATTTTTCTCACCTCTGTAAAATTATCATATAATCACATCAAGTTTTCTGCTGTTGCAAAATCTGTGATTTTACGGCACTAAATGGGGCGAGACTAAAAAACAAGTTTTTATTCTCTTACCATTTATATTATACCCCATATATTTGAATATTGCAAGGAAATTTCGGGAGATTTTTTATCTGTCCCAACAGTTATATGACCGCCTTGTTGTGCGTTCCTCTTCCTCGATTTTGTGAGTATCTTCCTCAAATTCGGGCTTTTCTCCCGCAATATACCGCAGATTTTCGTACAATATTTCATATTGGCGCAGATCGTCTTGTGCATCTTGCAGCTTCTTTTTATATTCTTCCATATTTTCATTATGCCGCCTAACACGTTGATTTCTTTCACGCACATCAAGCAAAACGGGGTCGGTCAGCTTATAATGGTTGAGAACTGCCTCCGCACGCTGATATTTATAAATTTCCTTATAATTTCTTATGCGGTATATCTCTTTTTGCGAGGAATTATCTTCAATACTCTGCCAATCTTTGTATATTCGCCGTGTTCTGTCCCTGTCTTCTTCCGCAGATATTACGGTGTTTAATTTATCGCCCTGTGTCCGCAGGTCTTGAATATCCCTTTCATAAACTTCAATGCGGTGCTTTGCCTTGTCGATTTTTTCAAGCAAGTCCGCTTGAGTTTTTATGCCGTGTTCACTCATAAAATTCATCATTCTTATTTGAGTATTTATGTTTTCTACAGCAATGTAACGGCTGCCGTATTTTTCGTGCGGAGGAAGAAGTCTGCCGAATTGACTGTCTATTTTCGCCTTGCGGATACTGTATCTCTCCCTGTCCTCAAAGTAAAGGTGCAGCATTTCTTCCGTGTATTGTTCGCCCAATTTCTCTATTCGCCTGAAACGCTGTCCGTCTTTCGGCTTTATTGCCAAGTGCTTTCCTTGCTTGACCTCAATACCTTGCTTTTTCAAGTATTCCAATAATTCATCAAAACTTTTGCACTCACGCATGCCCCAATCAATTTTTGCTTTTAAACGGCTTTTGTGTGTTGACGGTGTAAAATGCTTCATATAAGGCTGAATACGCTTGTTTTCAACTTCCGTATGGTTTGCACACCTGCGGTGTATTGCAATATCCTTATAAGCCGTTCCGAGAGTATCAACACGGAAATATCGGTCACACCAATAAGGCTTGAATGACAGGTGTTCATCATATCTTATCTCATATAATTTTCTTTGCATAAGATCGAGAAATTCATAAAATGAGGTCGATTCATTGATAGCCTTATCAATAGCATCTTTCATTTTTGCTCTGCTGTCCTTGAATTTCTTGTCAATTACTATTAGCCCGTTTTCTGCACATAATTCATCACTTATTTGCCGCAGTTTGTAGATCGTACCTATATTGCTGCGCAGCTTTTTGTGAGTGTAAAAGTTTACCGAGTTAAGTATCGTATGAACGTGAATATGCTCCGTATCACTGTGAACGGCGATAACATACTGATGTTCGGGAAACATACGTCTGATAAGTTCTTCCCCGATTTCGAGTGCCTTTTCGGGAGTTATCTTATCTTCCGTTGAAAATGATTGTATGATGTGCTGGGCATAATTGTTTCCGCCGTTTCTTGCAAGCCGCTGTATCTCCCGAAAATCCTCAACGGCAGTACGGCTGTCGCATAAATAGCTTGACACATATACCTTTTCTGTTGTCTTGTCGGGATTTTCAATGTAATCAAACGCTTTTTGCAGGTGTGAACTTGTCCGTATCGGCATTATCTTCGTGTACGCCACAATCAAGCCTCCTTCCATCAACACACATCTGAAAGGCTTTTTCTACCAAGTCCTGCACCGCAGTTAAATTTCCGCGAAGTTCCTCAACATCATCGGCATATATGCTTCGAGTGCTGTTTGCCACCTTTGCAAGCTGATTTACATTGCATCCGATCCTGTTTAATTCGCCCTTTATTTCAAGTATGGGCGAGGTATCAATCACCGTTGAATGATGCTTGCAAATCGCCGTCATTATAAAGTCCGTCACATTCTTGTGACCCGCCCGTTTCATCTGCTTGTAAAATATCTCTTTTTCAAAATCCGATAATCTGACATTTATCCTTTCATTTCTAAATCTTCCCATATAATTTTATTCCCCCTATGTAGTACAAAATCGACTTTTGTTTTCATAGATAGGGTGTAATTATAGGAACGCCCCTCAGTAACAGCATGTCGGAGCTGTATATAATGCAGTCATATCTACAGGAAAGCCTTTTAAAAGAGCGTGGATTACATCTTTTTGATGCTTGGGCGGCTAATTTTGGAGAGGTACAGAGGACTTTGGAACTTGCACCCGAAGGTAAAGGTTATCAGGCGAAAACGAGATTTGCGAAGTTTTTCAATTTGCCGGAACTTATGAACTTGTTTAGGCTGTGTGCGGATATAAAAATGCCGGAGGATCTGAATTTGCCTGTACCGGAGGCACATTACGAGTGTATCAAGACCGAAGCAAGCGAGTATCAGAAAGAGATGGTGGACGGATTAGCGGAAAGAGCCGGGGAAATTCGTGGTGGAAATGTTGACCCCACAAAGGACAACATGTTGAAAATAACCAACGAAGGAAGAAAACTTGCCCTTGACCAAAGGCTGATAAATCCCCTCCTACCCGATGACCCCGAAAGTAAGGTGAACAAGTGTGTGGAAAAGGTACTTGAAATATGGGACGGCAGCAAGGAAAATCTTGGTACACAGATGATTTTCTGCGATATGTCAACGCCCAAACCCGATGAATTCAATGTGTATGATGACATCAAGCAAAAGCTGATAGCCAAAGGTGTTCCCGAAAGCGAGATAGTATATATTCACGATGCCAAAACCGATGTGCAAAAGCAAGAACTTTTTGCAAAGGTGAATAAAGGTGAGGTGCGAATACTCTTAGGTTCTACCAACAAGATGGGTGCAGGCACGAACTGCCAAAAGCACCTGACGGCGGTACATCATCTTGACTGCCCGTGGAGACCCAGTGACCTTGAACAGAGGAACGGACGTATTATCCGCCAAGGCAACCTTAACAAAGAAGTAAACATCTACAACTATGTAACCTCCGGCACTTTCGATGCCTATACTTATCAGCTTGTGGAGAACAAGCAGAAATTTATCTCTCAGATAATGACCAGTAAATCGCCTCAGCGAATAGCCGAGGACATTGACGAAACTGTCCTGAACTATGCACAGATAAAAGCTCTGGCGGCAGGTGACAGCAGAATAAAAGAAAAGATGGATCTTGATATGGCAGTTACTTCTTTGAGGACAGCTTACAGTAATTTCCTTGATAACAGGCGAAATCTTAGGACGGATATTGTGAAGAAATATCCGGAGATGATAGCACAGAAAAGCGAGGCTTTGAAAGGGTTAAAAGAGGATTTGGAAACCCTTAAAAATCACACAACAGACGGCTTTAGCGGTATGCTTGTGGGGCGTAATATATATGACGAACGAAAGGATGCAGGCGAGGCACTTTTGGCGGCTGTTAAGTCGGTGGGATTGCAGAATACAGGTGCTTTCATAGGTGCATACAAGGGCTTTGATATGTCGGTAGATTTCAACAAAACAAAGGGTGCTTATGAACTGGTGTTAAAAGCTGCAATAAGCCACCGTGTGGAAATGGGTAGCGATGCCGTGGGTAATATAATGAGAATCGACAATTCACTCAAAGAGATTGAGAACACAATCATAAAGGTGAGCGAAAGCCTTGAAGATGTTCAGAAACAGCTGAAAATCGCCAAAGAGGAAGTGGAAAAACCGTTTCCTAAAATGGAAGAGTTAAAGTCGATGGAAAAGAGGTTGAATGAACTGAACCGAGAGCTTTCACTTGATAAGGAAGAAGAGTCGGAGATACTACCCGAAGAACAAAATAAAACCGCTTATGAAGGGGAACGATGAGCAAAAGGGACGGAATTTAGGTTCTGTCCCTTTTTGGGCATTTTTAACAAAATTTTATTACATAGTCTTGATTAAGTCAACGACATTATATGAACAAATCCGTTATTCCATCAACAGTTTATGATAACTTCTGTCTATCCCTATCGCCCTAAGCGGAGCTGTTATAAGAATAGCAAGCACCGCCACGGACAGCATGATTTTTCAGCTAGGCAGACCGAGAGACAGCGGCACCAAGCCTATCGCAGCCTGCACAGTTGCTTTCGGAAGATAGGCAATCACGCAGAAGATACGCTCCCTTGCGTTCAGCTCCGCGCCAAGCAGACAAAGGCACACACCCACAGCCCTGAAAGCAAGGGCAACGAATACCATCAGCACCGCCATTCCGCCTGCCGACAAGGTATAACGCACATCTAGCGCCGCACCAACAAGTACGAACAGCATGACCTCGGCAGCAATCCACAGCTTGCCGAACTTTTCGGACAGCCGAGCAGAAATGCTACCCTCGGTTTTCCGCTTGACAACATTTGTCGATCAGAGCGAAAGCAATACGAAACGGCAATGTTTACCCACAAGCCGACAAAAAGGTCTTAGGGACGAACCCTAATCGGATTTTAAGGCGAAGCCTTAGCAAGTGTGAGTGATCGTCCTCTGCTATACTTGCTAAAAACAAAAGTAAATATGGAATGATGAGTTATTTTTAGGTATGAAATGCTTATTTTGAAAACTCAAGTTTACTGCTGAAAGATTTATTTCTTTGAAATATTGTACAAAAATTCTATTATCATTATCATTTTTAAAGCTTTACTTTTAGCTATTTGTAACAAAATTGTAATATAACAAATTTGCATATTGATTTATCTATGGTTTTGAGTTAACATTTATTATGTATATAATCAAATATTTACGATTGGAGGTATTACAATGAATGGTAAGTATTGTTTATTCTTTGGTCTTGTTTTAGCTTCTATATTTACTTGTTGTGCTTGGGCTGTGAGCTATGATTACGATGCGAACGGTCGTCTTGTATCTGCAAGCTTCAGCGAAAACCAAACGGTTCAATATTCATATGATCCCGGTGGGAATATATATGCCGTTGATGGATTTGAAACTGTTACAAGTACCGAAACCACCACGGAAACTACTACTTCCAATATTGATACACTTGTTTGGAATTATACAACAGGTGAAAATACAAATAACGCTTATACCGTGAATGCAAATTCATGGAGCAACGCTGTAACAATCAATTATAACAATATATCTTTAACACGAGCTGTAAAAATGGAAACAGCTTCAAATATCTCTTTCTCTGCACCTAAAGCCGGAACATTAAAAATAGTAAGCTATTCAACTAACAGTAACCCCACAGTCAATATTAATAATACAGTATATTCTGTATCATCAAACGGAGAAACCGTTATTCCGATTTCTTCATCCGGAACATATACAATCACAAAAGGAACTACAAATACATATCTTTATTATTTATGCTTTGAATATAGCAGTGCAAATCCTGTTTATATTTGGAACTATACCGGTGGTATAAACACGGATAGTTTTTACACAGTTTTAAATGCCAACGAATGGTCAAGTGCCGTGCCTATTTCCTATGAAGGAAATTCACTTACAAGAGCTATAAAAATGGAAACCAATACGCAAGTAACTTTTACGGCTCCTTATAGCGGAAAACTTAAAGTTGTAACATACGCAAACAGAAGTGATAATGCAACTGTAAAGGTTAACAATGTAGAGTATGTTGTTTCTAAAACAGGCAATGCTACGGAAATAAATATACCTTCAGCCGGAAGTTATACTCTATCAAAAGGAACTACAAATACATATTTATATTTGATGTCATTTGAATAAATACGGTTTAAATTTGAAGAAAGGAGTATATATATGTTTGGGAAATTGAAGCAAAAAATATCATATATCTTGACACTGTCCTTAGTATTAAATTCGACATATTTTGTAAATGCTACAAGTGAGGAATTAGAAAGAGAATCATTGAATCAAACAGAACAAACAGACAATATTGAAACTCCTTCCTCACTAATGAGTTTAAGAAGTATTCCCGAGGGTCTTACCGACCTTGAGGTTAATTCGTCTTTGACACTTACAGAAGACACTTCATGTCTTGATTTATACATTGATAATTGTGAACTTGATTTAAATGGGTATACCTTGACCGTGTACGGCAGTGTGTATCAAACAAGCGGACAGTTGACTGTTGGGGATGGTGAAATATTCGTTGCAAATGATTATGATCACGCAGGCGGAAATATTGTTGTAAATGAAGGAGCATGTTATATTTCGGGGAATTATACATCTTCCGGTTCTGTTTCTGCAGCTATAACCGTTTCCGATGAAAGCGGTGTTTTTGAAGTGTCCGGAAATGTTGAAAATTCAAGCGGAACTTTGGTACTTAACGGCACAGGTGATATATCATTTAATTCAGATGTAAATATACTTTCATGTATAGTGTTACAATCGGGAAATTTGAATATTGCAGGGAATGTTAATGCATTATCCGGCACTACGTTTGGCTGTAATAACGATACTTCCGTAACCTTGAACGGTAATTCCATGCAAAGCTTTACGACATTAGGTGGCGGTGCAATAAGCAAGCTCATTGTAAACAATACTTCCGGAGTAAATATAACATCGAGTGTTAACATAAGTCACCTTGATGTTATAAATAATTCCAATATAGGTAATTTATCATACAACACCTATGGAAGTCTAATCCTTGATAATGATATTTTAATTACGGGAGACTGTGTTCTTTCGGGAGGAGTTATTGATTTAAGTACAAATAATCTTACTGTTGAGGGAAATGTTCTTCAATATGGAGGGCGATTTCTTGTCAATGGCAATTCACTATCGATCGAAGGCGATTATACCGTTAATACAAGTTCAAGCAGTTACCCTTTTTCTTTTAATTCGGGAACGGGATATTTATGCGTAAACGGAGATTTAAGCTCTAATTACGATCTCAATTACTCTTACGGAAAACTTGAAGTCAAAGGGGATTTTACTGTTCCGAATATATACGCTGCAAGTAATGCATCTTTGATATTAAGCGGTACATTAGGACAGTCATTTAATATTACAAATCTTAATTACTCTATGCTTTCTAATTTAGAGATAATCAATTCATCAAATGCCGGTGTAGAGTTTTTATCTGCGGTGCCTTTCCCTCAAAAGGTACTTGTTGACAGTAATGTTACAGGCTTGAATTTTGTAATTAATTACAACGGCGTAAACGGTGATTCGGAAATTGATGCCGACTACATCATATCGGGAACAAATACACTCTCTATAAGTGCCGTAACAATCAACAACAAAAGAAATGTTACTATACAAAGCGGTTCTTTAAGTTTTAACGATTCCACATTTATTGTTAACGGTGATTTAACTTTACAATCGGGAAATGTATATCTTAATTCCGGTAAACTTGTTGTAAATGGTAATATTGATCAAACCGGAGGCAATATCTACATCGGCAACGGATATTTGGTATCTCACGGTAACTATACCCTTGGAGCGAACGCAAATATATACATGGGCGAAAATAGTTATGCCTATGTTGCGGGAAACTTTATTTCCAATATGACCGCAGACCAAAGTGAAAACCTTATCGGCGGTGTTTTAGAGGTAAAAGGCAATTTTACAAGTACAACCTCGGGATTTAATGCTACGGAAGACCACAAGACCATTTTAAGCGGTACAGGTGTGCAATCCGTAAGTTTTATAAACAACGGAACATCAAAGTTTAATATACTTGAGATAACAAAGTCCCTTGAAACAGGCTACAGTTTCAATACCACACCTCTTTGGAATACCCTTATTTACAATGAGGATTATTCCGTCCCTACCCCCTCTGTGCCTACAGGTCTTACAGTTGATGATTACACTCACACTTACATTGACCTTTCTTGGGATAGTCAAAATGTTTTGGGCTATAAGCTTTACAGAAACGGCATAGAGTACAAAACTCTTTACAGAAACAGCTTTACTGATACAGAATTAGAAATTAACACAACTTATGTTTATAAGCTGAAAGCCTTTGATATTTACGGAAATTTGTCGGATTTTAGTGATGAGGTAAGTGTATATACCGATGTTGACACCATAGCTCCCGAAGTTTTAAGTGTCACGCCTTCTATAAACACAACACTTACAGCTAATCCAACTATATCTTTTGCACTATCCGATAACAGAAAATTGGCATCGGCTACTCTTTCACGCCTTGTAAACGGTGTATATTCCAATATTTCGACAATGGCTCTTACAAGCAACAGCGAAGTTGCAGCCTTTACTTGGAATACAACAAATATACCCTCCGGAGAGTATGCCTTTAGACTTACCGTAACGGATACTACGGGAAATGTAACGACGGAAGATTATACTTATCAATTATCAAATCACATTCCCACAGCACCCGTACTAACGGGAACAGCCGGAGTAAACCGTGTTGTTTTAAATTGGACGAGTACCGATGAAAATATTGTAAAATACCGTGTTCTGAAAAAGGAATCGGGCTACTTTACCTATTTAAGCGAAACTGCAGCAAAAACATACACAGATCTTAGTGCAGTCGCTAACAAAAATGAAACAAGATCCTATACCTATGCTGTTCGTGGATATACGGCAGAAGGAAATACTGTACTTAGTAATGAAATTACGGTCGTTCCTATCTATGAAGATGAAACAGCACCTGTCATTGCTTCATTATTCGACAAAACTACTGTTCTTGGCAATTCAGTGAGCATGACCATGAATGCAACGGACAATTCGGGAGATACCATATCTTATAGGTGGAGTGTAAACGGTACCGAATATTCGGGACAAACATTTTCCCATACCTTCACCGAAAGCGGAGATTATGTAATTATTGGTACAGCAACAGACACAAGCGGTAATTCATCGTCAACATCGGCTAAAGTTTCCGTTCTGTCCTCCGATAAGGTAGGCTCACTTTCTGTTATTGTGAAAGATGAAGAGAATAATATTATTCCCAATGCCTATGTTTACATCGATACTCCGGACGGCGGTGTTAACTTTATTTCCGATTCAAACGGTGTAGTTTCTGTTGAGATAATAGCAGGCAGCTACAATGTTTCTGCATACAAAGAAAACTATCTTCCCAACGAAGACAATTTTACGGTACAAACAGGACAAACAACAAATGCTACAATAACTTTGAAAGAAGGAAATATTGTTACGCAAAGTACGGTGGTTTCAAGACTTTCAAAAAGCGAGATAGAGGCAAAGGGAATAGATTCCACCGACCCCGACAATCAGTATGTTTATGATTACACAACCACATTAACCTTTGAGGGCGTTCCTGTTACTATCAACACCGTTGTTAACGGTATCGGAACAATACATTCAAGCACAAACGCAAACACTGAAGACATCTATGCCGTATCAAAAGCCATAGCTATAGAGGGACACCCGGAGGTTGCCCCGCCTTTAGCTGTTCTTGTGGTGCCTATGCAGGTGAAATGGCTAAAAGAGTTCTTTAATGTACAAATGTACATACATAATGAAGCGGACAGCCAATTTACGCTTAAAAATTCCACGGTAGAATTACAGCTTCCCACAGGTCTGTCCCTTGCCAAAACAGCTGCACCTCAAAACCTTACCGTCAATTTAGGTGATATTGCGGGGCAAAATACAACACTTTCCGAATGGATAGTAAGAGGTGATATTGCGGGACAATACAATCTCTCAGCAGATTTCAACGCTACCCTTATGCCCTTTACAGCGCCCGTAGCTTCTACTCTTACAGCTTCTAATGCCATAACCGTACAAGCGGAAAACGCCCTTGTTCTTTCTGCCGAAATGTGTGATACAGCGGTAGTGGGCTCGGATTACTATATCAATTATACCCTTACCAACAGAGGAGTTGCGACAATAAACGATATAGAGCTTGCCATAGGAGACGGAACAGGAAGCATCTTTACATTTGAAGGTGAAAACCAATATTCACCCACGGTTGAAGACGGTGATGTACTCACAATATCGGAATTGAGCACGGGAGAATCTATCCACTTTATTTATAAAACTACGTTTAATGCTAATGCCGACCCCGACACTCTTTATAATCTTATCGGTGCCGATATAAACGGCGGAGATGAAGTTATATCTATTGTTCCCATATTATCAAATAAGGAAAAAGAAACAAGACTGGTTAATACCCTCTTTTCCGATTCCGAGACCATTGGTGGTATAAACGGACAGAAGAATATAGAAATAAAAGCTATATACACCAACAACGAGAATACAGAAACTCCCTTTGGTAATATGACTTGGGATTATGGGTGGACATTTAAAAATATTGATGGCATTTTCACCCTCACAACACCGGAAGGAATAGATCATAAATTTGCTCCGAATCTTGACCCCGAACAAAGCACATCAAGTGTTAACGATATGCTTATAAACGGATTTACACCTATATCAAACGAAGCAACACAGTACAGCATTACAAAAACACAAGAGGGATATTTAGTTACATCAAATCAGCTTGATAAATACGGCTTTGATGAAAACGGAGCATTAACTTCAATAGAGGACAAAACCGGCTATAAAATAGATATAAGCAGAACTGCAGCTAACATAACTATTGAAGAAGTGACAACAGGGAAAACAGCTGTTGCAACCTTAAATGCAGCCGGAAATATCACAAATTTAAGCAGTGATTTGGGTTCTTATGCTATCACCTACGATGCAGACGAAAACATTTCAAGAATAACCGACCCTTTGGGAAATATCACAGCTTATGATTATATCACCGGAGTAATTTCCGAAAAGAGCAAAATTAGCGCTCAAAGTCAATCTACAACTATATTTAAACCCGAGTTTGATGAAAACGGCAGACCTACGAAATTGACAGACGGGAAGAATAACAGTATAACTTTCACTTATGACGACAGTGTATACTGGCACACAACAGTAGATATCGTTGACAGAGAGGGAAATACTGCGTCTAAAACATTGAATCGTTTTGGATGGATAGTTAAAGAGGTTGACGGCAATGAAAATGAGGTACGCTATACTTATAACGGAACGGGAAAACTTGCAAGCGTTATAAAATCAATACAGAATGTGGTAGCTTATACTTACGACGGTAAAGATAATCTTCTTACTGTCACAGATCAAAATGACAATGTGACAAGATTTGAGTACGATAATAATTCAAACAGAACAAAGCAGACATTACCTAACGGTGCTGTGACTAATTATTCCTATAATGCTCAAAATAGGATTTCATCAACTACGGATGAAAAAGGAACGGTAACGGCGTATACTTATGACAATGACGGAAATGTTACCCAAATCACAATTACGCCTACAACAGGAACCCCAATAAGTGCAAGTTATTCATATGCAAATAGCAAGTGTACAAGTGCGACCGATTTTAATGGAAATACCACTACTATAAGCTATAATGCAGACGGCACTGTAAATACCGTAACAGATGCACTTAACAACACAACAGCATACACATACAATTCAAACAAGCAGCCCACAGAAATATCATATTCCAACGGATTTACAGAAAGCTATTCCTATGATGAAAAAGGAAATGTTAAGTCCTACACTGATAAGAACGGCAATACCACAAACAATACATATGATGAAAACTATAACCTTTCCACATCATCTATAGGAAATGCCACCTTCACTTACAGCTATGATAAAAACGACAGATTGACATCTATAGTTGACAATAAAGGCACTGTAAGGTACAATTACGATGAAGCCGGTAATCTGACGGGAGAGACCGACAAAAACGGAAACAGAACCCTTTACGGTTATGATGAATTTAATCGTCTTATTTCCGTGACCAAAGGCGGAGGCACAACAGAATATACCCTTGACTTGGTTGGTAATGTTGTGGGTGTAACCGATGCTTTAAACAACACTACAGCTTACGAATATGATGAAATAGGCAATGTCATAAGTGCGACAAATGCCCTTGGCAACACTACCGAATTTACGGTAAATCAAAGCGGAGAAATAACAAAAATAACTACACCTCTTGAAAGAGAATACAGTTTTACCTATGATTTCAGGGGAAATAAGCTTACCGAAACCGACTTCAACGGCAATCAAACATCATACACCTACGACCCCAACGGTAATCTTTCAAGTGTCACAAATGCCTTGAATCAAACGACAAGCTTTACTTATGATGCTCTTAATCGTAAGGAGAGCCAGAAGGATGCCAAAAATCATACAACATACTTTGCTTACAACGATACAGCAAGCACCTACACAATAACTCTGCCTACGGGACGGGTATGCACTTACGAGTTTGACGGCAACGGTAATGTAACTGCTAAGAACGAAGGCAACGGAAGAGTTGAAACCACCTATAATTATAACAACAAGCCTACGGAGATAGAGGATGCTCTCGGGAACACAACAGAATATACCTACGATTCCATAGGAAATATTCTTAGCAAAACTACGCCCGAACAGCATACCTATAACTATATCACCGACGGCAACGGCAATATAACACAAGAAACCGATCCATTAAGCGGTGTGGTAAAGCACAATTATAATGCCTTTAATCTGCAAACAAAACTGACAGATGCAAACAACAATGAAACAGAATATGTTTATAATGCTTTGCAGCAATTAACAAGCGAAAAGTTTGCAACAAACGAAGACGATAGCTATGTTTATAATGCTATAGGTGAATTAACGAGCTATACCAATAAGCGTGGGCAACAAATAAGCTATGCTTACAATGAGGACGGATTAAAAACAAGCAGAACTACTCCGGAAGGTATAACTGCCTACACTTATGATGATAATGGCAACTTACTCACAGTAACAAAGGGAAATAACACAATAACAAGGACTTACGATGCCCTAAATCGTGTAACAAGCTACAAGAATGCTCAAAATCAAACAATTCAATATAGCTATGACAATGTGGGAAATCTTGAAACCCTGACCTATCCCGATGGAAAGACAGTAACTTACACATACAACGAGAATAACCAACTTGCCACCGTTATGGATTGGAACAACAGAGTTACTACCTACACTTACAATAGCAACGGCAAATTACAAACTACCACAAGACCCGACGGCAGTATAGAGACCAACTATTATAATGAGATAGGACAGCTTACACAAGTTACAGATATAGCACAGGATAATACTGTCATAAATGAGTATACCTACACCTATGATGCTGATGGTAACATTATCACCGAAAATAATGTAACTCAACCAAGCACCAACGACATAAGTATCCCCAACTCTCAAATGAGTTACAGTACAGCAAACCAACTTACAAACTACAACGGCAATATAATAACCTACGATGCCGACGGTAACGCATTCCAAACACCTTTAAACGGCACAATGTATAACTTAACCTATGACAGCCTTAACCAACTTACAGATGTCGTAACAACCGGTTCTGCTATACACTATACCTACGATGCCGAAGGCTACCGCATAGCCAAAACCGAAGGAGGAAACACTACAACCTATGTAGTCGACACCAACAACGAGTTAAGCCAAGTCCTAACCTCAACAACAAACGGTAAAACAACCTACTACGTTTACGGCTTAGGACTAATAGCCCAAGATAACACCGCAGACGGCTATAAACTCTACCATTACGATTATAGAGGCAGTACCACAACAATCACAAACTTAAACGGAGAAATAACGGATACAGTATTTTACTCTCCCTATGGCAAAATCTTAAAACGCACCGGAACAACTACAACTCCATATCTTTTTGTAGGGAAATACGGAGTAGAAACCGATAGTTGTAATCTGTACTACATGCGTGCAAGATACTACAACCCCTATATCTGCCGATTTATTAATATAGACCCTATTAGAGATAGGTTTAACTGGTATTGCTATGTTAGAAATTCCATTAATTCAATTGACCCTATCGGTTTAGAAGAAATATATATATTTTATAATAAAGGTGATGAGAATAATAAATCATTAAAGGATAGAGCGGTAAAGAAAGAAAAAGAATTAAAAAATTTAGGTAAAACTGTATATATTAAAGAGATTGCTAGTGATATAGAATTTTCCACAGAATGGGACAAGATGGAAAACAATGGCAAAAAAATAGAGGAGGTTTATTTATTTATACATTCAAATCCTCATGCATTAATATTAGCAGAGGGTGCTATAGTTACAGAAGCAAGGCAAGATAAAAATTATTTTCAATTAAGAAATTTATCTAAAAAAAACATTGGAAGCATTATCATGAATAGTTGTAATTCAGCTCATTTAGATCATGCAAATAGTAATTTAGCCTTCGAATTTACAAAATATCAAAATGTTGATAAAGTATTCGGTTGGGACGGAAGTATGAAATGGAATATTTTAACAGACGAACCTATGTTAAATTTTGATTTTTTATATTATTTTTTTCATGATACGGCAAAAGATAATTATAGCGAATCAAATCCTAATCTTTATTTTGACAGTGCCTTAAAAGAAGGAACAAGCAGAGCGCCAAAAGGTTTGATAGAATATAGGAGACAAAATAATACTATTTTTGTGTTTCCTGCAAATGGTGATATGTATAATTATATTGATATATACGAC
>DFJD01000090.1 GCA_002372875.1 Clostridiales bacterium UBA3680 | reverse complement strand
AGCACCTTCCATATCTGTTGGGGAGCGCAAGCGGGGCTGTACTACCACTACGGCATAGATAAATACGAGCTTCCCGAGAAGCTCTCGGGGGTGTATGCCCACACAAAGACATACAACCATGTAGACCTTTTAAGAGGCTTTGATGATGTGTTCTATGTACCCCATTCAAGACATACATCCGTCAAAATAGAAGATGTACAGGCGTGCAAGGAACTTGAAGTATGGGCGCAATCCGAAAAGGCGGGGCTTTACATTGCCGCAAGCAAGGAAGGCAGACAAATTTTTGTGATGGGTCATTCCGAATACGACTCAAACACACTTAAAAACGAGTATTTCAGAGACCTTGAAAAGGGACTTAAGCCGCATATACCCGAAAACTACTTTAAGGATAACGACCCCCAAAAAGAGCCCGTTTCAATGTGGAAGGCGCATTCAAGCCTTCTTTATTCAAACTGGCTGAACTATTACGTATATCAGCTCACACCCTATGAGTGGGAATAAATACGGTTGCTATAGCCTACCCGATGTGATATAATCATCGCATTATGCAAAATAATAAAAACGGAGCAGTACAATTTATGAAGGTGGATTTGATCGTTCCCTGCTACAATGAAGAGGCTGTCCTGCGTATGTTCTACGAGGAAGCAAAAAAGGTGGCGGACGGTATAGAAAATTACAGTTTTCGCTTCCTGTTTATAAACGACGGAAGCAAGGACAAAACTCTTTCTGTTATGGAGGAGCTTGCCGCCAAAGACGAAAGAGTGAAATACATTTCTTTTTCACGCAATTTCGGCAAGGAGTCGGCAATGTATGCCGGGCTTAAAAATTCGGATGCGGATTACACCGTTGTAATGGATGCGGATCTGCAGCATCCCCCCTCTCTTATACCGGAAATGCTTGCGGTTATGGAAGAGGGTTACGATTGTTGCGCAACCAACAGAGCCACCAGAGATAACGATTCTAAGATTCGTCAGGGGCTTACAAATATTTTCTACAAATTTATAAACAAAATATCCGATGTGGATATGCCAAACGGTGCCGGAGATTTCCGAATGATGAACCGAAATATGGTAAAAGCCGTTATCGCCATGAGCGAGGTGCAGCGTTTTAGCAAGGGTATATTCAGCTGGGTTGGCTTTAACACCAAGTGGATAAGCTTTAAAGATGTGCAAAGGGCAGCAGGCGAGACCAAGTGGAGCTTTTACTCCCTTTTTAAATATGCCGTTGAAGGAATAACCGCCTTTTCCACGGCACCTTTAAAAGCCGTTACCGCCTTTGGCTCGGCGGTAAGCTTAATATCGCTTATATATCTTATAGTGGTGGTGGCCGACAAAATAACAAGGGGCACCGATGCCCCCGGTTACACCTCCCTTATGGCGGCGCTGCTTTTTATCGGCTCGGTAATAATACTTTGTGTGGGCATTGTGGGAGAGTATATCGCAAAGATATATATGGAAGTAAAAAACAGACCCGTATATATCATAGGCAAAACAAACCTCGAAGAGCCCAAACATGATTACAGGTGATCTCATGGCAGTCTTAGCGGAAATACTGAAAGACATATTTTTTAAAATTTGCTCGGACAACGTCTTAAGAGAGATGTTTGTGAAGGTGTGCAATGTCGAGACCCTCAATTATCTGCTCTTTGGCGTACTTACCACAATAGTAAGTTATGTAAGCTATTTTATCGCCCAAAAACTGCTTTCAAAAAAGCTCAAACGCGAAAGATCCATAATGATCGCAAATGTCATCTCTTGGATACTTGCCGTAGCCTTTGCCTATGTTACAAACAAACTTTTCGTTTTCCAATCCGTTTCATGGGACTTGAACGTCATTGCAAAGGAAATTCCCGCCTTTGTGGGCGCAAGACTTTTTTCCTTCGGCTTTGAAATGGTGTGGATGTGGCTCACAGCCGTTAAGCTTAAGCAAAACGACAAGGTATGTAAGCTTTTGGGACAGGTAGCGATAACGATAATGAATTATTTTTTCAGTAAATTATTCATATTCAGATAAGGAGAAACAAGGTGAATAACAAGAAAATAAAGAAAAAGGTCAAAACGGAGGAATATGCGGAATACGGAAAATTTTCTCAAAGAGGCAATATATTCTACCGCAACAGATACGCCATACTTGCATTTGTGCTGACAGCCTGTATTATGCTTGTATCATACATTGCAAGAAGGATCTATCCCTTCGGCGACCAGATAATACTTAAAGTCGACCTCTATCATCAGTATGCTCCCTTCCACGAGGAGCTGCGACACAGGATACTTAACGGACAATCCCTTATGTACAGCTGGGAAGGAGGTCTCGGAAAGGAGTTCTTCGTTCAGGCGGCATATTACACCGCCAGCCCCATAAGTATATTCATACTTCTTTTTACTCAGGGTGCCCTTCCGGAGGCTCTCGGAATATTCATACTTGTTAAGATCGCATTTTGCGGCGGCTTTTTCGCATATTATCTCAGAAAAAGATTCGGCAAAAACGACATAACCATAACGCTGTTCGGCTTGTTTTACGCCTTTACGGCATATCTTACCGGTTACTACTGGAATGTCATGTGGCTCGATGCGGTGGCACTTTTCCCCGTAGTGGCTCTCGGTGTGGATTCTCTTGTAAGAGACGGCAAGATAAAGCTTTATACCCTTTCTCTTGCCCTCGTTATTGTCATCAACTTCTACATCGCCTTTATCGTGTGTATTTTTGCCGCCTTGTACTTCCTTGTTACGCTCTTTTCCGTATACAGCTTTAAAAGAGACCTTAACACAATGATAAACAGGGTGATAAAATTTGCCGTTTGCTCCCTTTTGGGAGGAGGAATTTCAATGTTCCTCACAATACCCACGGTCATAGCTCTAAGCCACACAGAAACAAGTAACACGGGCTTTCCCTCTTTCGAGGTCTACAAGAACGTTTATCAGCTCATAACGAACCACTTTGCAGGTGCAAGACCCGTTGTTTTGGCAAGAAACGAAGACCTGCCAAACGTCTACAGCGGAATACCCGCCATGCTTCTTTTCCCTTTGTACTTTGCAAACAAAAACTTCAATACAAAGGAAAAGATAGGTTATGCTCTTCTTCTTGTGATGATGCTCTTATGTGCTTGTATAAAGCCTCTTGACTACCTTATACACGGTGCCCACTTCCCTTCAAACCTTCCGCACCGTTACACCTTCATCTACAGCTTTATAATGCTTATTATTGCCTATAAAGCATTTATACACCTTAAAGATGAAGAAACGATAATAATGAATTTCGCCTTTGTATTCTACACCGTTGTAATACTGCTGACGGAATTTATCATAGTAAAAAATGTGTCGGATATCGACAGAGTATTATCCACAAGCGATATAATCATAAATGTTGTCGGTATGCTTGTGTACATCGTGCTTCTTAATGTTATAAAGGGAATTAAACCCGAAGATTTGAAGCCCGCCCTTACAGTCTTCCTTGCCCTTACCATAGCGGAAAGCATCTTTTCAAGCTATGAAGGTCTTGACAGAACCACGGGAAGAGATGCCTACACTAAGTATATCCCCGCAACAAAGCAGGCTGTTGCCATGCTCGACCAAAAAGAGAACGGCGAATTCTACAGAACGGAATTCAGACGTTTCACCACCATAAACGATGCCGCACTGTACCACTACAACGGCTTTTCACAGTTCTCCTCCATGTCTCCCGGAGGTATATCCAACTTCATAGGCGCCCTCGGAATTGCGGCAACGGGTAACTCCTTCCGCTACTACGACCCTACCTCTCTTGTGGATGCCCTCTTCGACGTTAAATACGTTATGAACAAGGCTGACGACAACGGAAACGGAGAAATAGAAAACGAAAGATACACCTTCCTTGACAAATTCACAGGTGAAAGAGGTATAGGTGATGTATGGGTATACGAAAATGACCGTGTCCTTCCCTTGGGCTTTATGACAGACGAAAAGATAAAGGACTGGCAAATAAACGACTCCACACCCTTTGATGTACAAAATCAATTTGTAAACGAAGCGGCAGGTGTGGAAGGTAAAATGTTCACCGATATACCCGTAGGCGACATAACCAAAACATACATGAAAGTCACCGACCAAATAAACGACAACGAGTTTAAATACGAGCTTACCGACCCTGCCAATTTAAGCCTTGAACCTACGGTAAGCGCCACAATAGTGTCCGATAAGGACCAATACATTTTCATGTATGTAGACGCAGGTAACGCAAAAAGAGTCAAATACGACAAAGTCGGCGACAGCCAAGACAGAGAGCTGAGTGCCGGTAAATCACTTTTCGATATAGGCCGCGTTGCAAAGGGCGAAAAGGTAAATGTTAACTTTGCCCTCACAAATAAGGGTGAATTCGAAAAGACATACAGAAAAGACGGTACCGTAAAGATTTATTTTGCAAGCTATGACGATTCCGTTTTCCAAAAGGCATACGACAAGCTTTCACAGCAAACCTACGACATCACAAAATTTGAAGACACTCACATAGAAGGAACCATCGACGCCGGAGATGGCGGAGTTATGTTCACCTCCATCCCCTATGTGGGAGGCTGGTCTGTGAAGGTAGACGGCAAAAAGACGGACAAGGTTTCCATCGGTGAAGACGGTGTTATCGGTGTAGACCTTGAAAAAGGAACACACGAAGTCGTATTCGACTTTACGCCTCAGGGTGTTGTTCCCGGACTTGTGATATCCGTAATATCGGTAGGTCTTTTCATACTCTACATTAGATTTTCAGATAAAGACAAAAAAGCAAAAAAGCCCGAACAACAGGCAGAAATCGCCGCATAAGGGGGAATTTAAATGTTAAGAAAAACAATGCTTACTCTTTGTGTTGCCCTTACCCTCTCTCAGACGGTATTGGCAAGAAACAAAACCATAGTACTGAAATTGAACTATCCCAACATTGTAACCGACGGTCAGGCTGCTCCAATAGATGATAACGGAACAGCTCCCCTGCTCATAAACGGAAGAACTTACGTTCCCGTAAGAGCCGTTACGGAGGCTACGGAAGGTGAGGTAAGTTGGGATGCTCCCACAAAAACAGCCACCCTCACAAAAGACGGAAAAGAGCTTAAATTAAAAGTGGGAAGCAACACAGCCTATGTTGACGGAAACGCCGCAGCCATTGACGCCGCTCCCGTAATTCGCAACGACAGAATGCTTCTTCCCATAAGATTTATCTCGGAGAGCTTCGGCTACAGAGTGGATTGGAACAAGTACTCAAAAACCATCACAATAACAAAGGCATGAATAAAATATTTATTGAAAGCATACACGGCGGTAAAAGAGCCGTTGTGTATGAAGATGACCTGCTTTGCCAATACACTTTGAGCCTTGAAAGCGAAGAGATGAGAGTAGGCGATATATACATCGGAGTGATCGAAAAAATACTCTCAGACGGTATGATGTTCGTTTCTGTCGGCAAAAACAAGGTATTTGTACAACCGAGCGGAAAATACAAAAACGAAAAATACAAATGCTCGTCGGAGCTTCTTGTAACCGTTTCAAAGGAGGCGGCGGAGGAAAAAAGAGCCGTCGCCCTCCCCTACGCAGTCATAACGGGGAAATACACCGTTATAAGCGAGGAAAACAGAAAACCCGGCATATCCCACAGAATAACGGACGAAGAGGAAAGAAAACGCCTTGCTCTGATTGCGAGCAAATATCCCGATTACGACATTATTATGCGAACGGATGCATCGGGGGCAAGTGACGAAGAGATAATTGCCGAAATAGAAACGGGAATATCACGCATAAAGGAGCTCGGAAGGAGGGCAACCTACCTGAAGGCTCCTTTATTGCTTCAAAAAGGAGAAGACCCCGTTGAAAAGGCGGTAAAAAACTATATCAAAACCGATGAAGACAGGATATATGTCGATAACAAAGAGGACTGCCAAAAATACGAGGCGACATACAAAAATGTGACCCTCTATAACGGCGAATACTCTCTGTTTACCGAATACGGCATAAACGGCTCGCTGAAAAAGCTTCTTCAAAGGAAGATTTGGCTAAAGAGCGGAGGTTCAATCGTTATAGACCGAACAGAGGCTATGACGGTGATAGATGTAAACAGTGCAAATGCGGGAAAAGGGAAAGACATTCTCTCAAAGGTGAACACGGAAGCGGCAAAAGAGATCGCAAGACAGCTAAGGCTCCGAAATTTGAGCGGAATGATAATAATAGATTTTATAGGAGATAAAAATTCAAAAGCTACGGAGAGCCTGAAAAACGAGTTTGCCTCGATCATAAAAAAAGACCCGATAAGAACGATAATTCTTGGCATGACCGAGCTCGGTCTTATGCAGCTGACAAGGCAGAGAGTCGGAAAACCTCTTGATAAGATAATAGGCTGTAAATGCCCCGAATGTGACGGCAGAGGGTATGTATGGAAAAAAATTTAAGGGATCACCCACCAAAACCATTTTACGGTATGTTGAGTGACCCCTTTTTTTATTGTAACGAAATAGTGTCTTAAGGAAACGCTGATTAATTCACTTGAAGCAGATTTGAGATAATGTTTTCGCAGACAAGGAAAAGACCCGATGGCGTAGC
>DFJD01000019.1:10156-16741 GCA_002372875.1 Clostridiales bacterium UBA3680 | reverse complement strand
GGTATGGTGAAGTGGAGTGAGTGTCTGACTATTCAGAGCGCTTGCAAGCGCTGACTGGTAACAGTCCCTTATAGGGACAGAGCAAGCCACCCGCTAAGCGGGTGGTCTTGACTATGCGTTATACTTATGAATTTAAGAAAGAGTGTGTGGAACTTTATCAACAAGGACAATGGGCTGAATGCCCGGAAGGCATTTCAGAAAAGGTATTCAATAATATTTCGTTTTTGTTGCAAAAATACCTACTTAAATGTATAATTACATTTTGTAAGTATGCCAAACCGACATTACGAATGGAGGAAATAATGAGTTCTTTGTCCGAAAAAAACACCGGAGAGATATTGAACGGCTCTCTTCAAAAGGCTATTGTTTCGTTAGCTTTACCGTTGGTGCTCAACAGTATCATACAATCAATGTACAACCTTACCGATACATTTTGGCTCGGAAGGTTGGGCACTACCGAACAGGCGGCTATTTCCCTTGTTTCGCCCATACAAAATATAATAATAAATTTTGGTATGGGACTTACCGCGGCGGGAAGCATTCTTCTTGCCGGCTATATCGGAGAAAAAAAGCCGGAAGATGCGAAGGATATGGCAAATCAGCTCTTTGTGTTTAATATCCTTCTTGCTGTTATTTTAGGCTTTTTAGGCATAATTTTTGCCCCCTCTGCCGTTGATTGGTTAAAGGCGGAAGGAGATGTAAAGCCTGCGGCAGTTACATATTTAAGAATAGTTTTGCTCGATCTTCCTTTTCTAATGACAATAAATACTTTTGCATCCGTAATGCAGGCACAGGGAGATACCATGACCCCCACAAAACTCAACTTTTTGGGAATAGTAATAAATATGATCCTCGACCCCGTTTTTATGTTCGTTTTTGGGTGGGGCATAGCAGGAGCCGCTCTTGCCACAGCAGGGGCAAAAGTACCATGCGCCCTTATTGCCCTTAAGCTTTTGAGCGGAAAGAATGTATCGATAGGACTTAAACTTAAGGGATTTCACTTCAACCTCAAAAAAATTAAAAGGATATTTTATATCGGTCTGCCCACCGCCTTTGGTAATTCAACCATGCAGTTCGGATTTTTGCTTATGACAAAGAACGTTTATCTTTACGGACCTGCGGCAATGGCAGCCTACGGAATAGGTAACAAGATAAACAGTATAATAACCCTTCCTTCAAGTGCCATGGGTAATGCCTGTACCACAATAATAAGTCAGAATATCGGAGCGGAACAGCTTGACAGGGCGCAAAAGGCATATAAGACCGCAAGAAAAATGTGTATGATCTTTCTTCTTGTTGCAGGTTTCATATTTTCAAGAAGAATAGTTGCATCGGCAATAGTCGGTATATTCACAAAGGATGAAAACGTTCTTAAAATGGGCGTGGATTTTCTGTCGATAATGGCATTTTTTTGTTTTACAAACGGTCTTTACGATACCACAAAAGCGTTTTTTAACGGCACAAGCAACACCCATTATACAATGATAATAGAGGTGGCAAGGCTTTGGCTCTTCAGGCTCGGCACGGTGTGGGTGCTTATAAATCTGCTTAAAATGGACGAAAAGGGCGTTTGGTACTCCGTTGCCGTCAGCAATGCCGCCGCGGCTGTATGCCTGTGGTTACTCTACCTTGCGGGGGTATGGAAAAAAAGAATTGAGAGTAGGAAAACTTAATAACTATATCTATTGTGTATGTAATATTTCACAAAAATTAAATTTTTATATTGATTTTATAAAGATTTATGGTATAATGTTTACAAGGTTGTAAAGAATTGTGCAATATTGTCGAATTTTATGTGCGCAATTTAGACAAAACTTACAATAAATTTCTTCATAAAGGAGGAGTATCAATGAAAAAACGCTTATACAGAGCAATAGGTGGTATGCTCGCGGGTATCATGGTTACATCCGCTGTGTATTCACCTGCAATGGCAGCTACAGGTCGTGTTCAGACCGTTGCTGTCGAGGAAGAGGTTTCCGATGAGACCGAGGTCGTAGAGGATAATACAGTATCCTCCGCTGCCGTTACATCGAGTTCTTCATCATCCGATGATGCGAAAATCGAGCTTGCCGCTTTGGCAACACCCGAGCCCGGCAAAACTTACGTTGCCGACTTCGTTGCACTTGCTGCAGATGATGCAACAAAAGGACAGGCTTTAGACGGAATGTCTCTCGCAGATGGAACGATAGTTGCCCATGCAAGTGTAAATTCCAAAATCAGAACAGATAGCCACGGTGTTACAAACAAGCCCGGCGATTCTTATGAGATCGCTGTTTCCGGAAATGCGAAGATTCTCTTTACATCTTGTATATACGGACGCAGCACATGGACACTTTCCGATGCTAACGGTAACACCATAGGCACCTTTGCAGGAAAAAATACCGAGGCTGCAGGTCACGACCAGGAGAAAGACGGCGCCGAAACCGCTCAGGTTATCAAATATAAGGGCGAGGCAACGGTTCTTACTCTTACATTCGATGCAGGTGCGCCCGGTGAGACATACGTTCACAACATCACCGTTGAAAACTCTGCTCTTCCCACAGGTCAGGGCGAAAATATTGATATTTGGTTTGATGAGTTAGCTACCGATGTTGAGGGTGCTCCCGATGCAGACGGAAATCCCACCGTTATAAAGACATTCGAACAGCAGGAGATCAAGTACGGAGATTCCTCACTCAGACTTGTAGGTAACAAGAATGCCGAATATGAGGATGGTCTTGAAAGATTTACTCCCAACAACAATAATAAGAACTTCATGAATCTCGAAAGAGACGGAAAAATCGTTAATGCTTACAAGGCAGGTAACAGAAATGCCACAGCAAACGATATTACGGCAATTCCTCAGTTTGGTGACGGTACCGCACTTGTATTCGATTGTGTACAGGCAGGTACATTTGTAGGTTTTGTTTATACGGGTTCATTTGTAAGAGTTTGGGACTTTGATACAGCTACAGGCGAAAGAATACCTCACGGTGCTAACAACTGGCTTCTTGATACCGAAGTTGGTGTTGAGTATGTAGCATTCCAGGCTGAGCCGGGACATACATACGTTCTTTCCACAACAGGTAAGACAAATAACTGTGGTTTCTGCGGAGTTAACTTTGCACTTGATGAAGAGGTTGACATAGCTGTTGAGCCTTGGTCAACACCCGGAGAAAGCACATACAACTTTGATGCATCCAAATTTACACTTGAGGATGTATTCCTTGGAACAAGCGTTGCTTCCGTAGACAAGACAACAAACAGTGTAGAGCTCAATGCAGGACATACCTATCAGGTTAAGTCTGTAGATCCCGGTGTCGGTGTTAAGTTCAGCGCAAACGGTACCGACAAGATCAAGATCGACGAGAACACAACATCCATCAAGCTCGAACTTTATGAGATCCCCGATGAAACACTCACAGGCGATATAATCACAAGTGACGGCAATGCAAGCGATGTTACCGCTATCAAGTTCAAGAATATGATCAGCGGAAATGTTACAGAGGCTACAATCAATGGCTCAAGCTACACCGTAGATATCAAACCCGGTGATTACAACACAGTTATTGAGGGTTCTCTCAACTATACAACAATAGATAAGGTTAAAGTTCATTCAACCGTTGATGAGGCGGGTAATCCTCTTGATGGAGCAGAGCCTAACGAGAACGATATCTACCTTAAGGCAAACGATCCTTCACACATCGACCTTCCCAAGGATATACAGAAGGATGATGCCGATAAGCAGGTTCAGTATGTAAGTGCAAATGAGACTGCTCCTATCAAACTCAACAACTCTACATCCATAAGAGCATCTGCAGGCGATAAGATCGTTATCCCCGTTGACGGCTTCAAGAAGATAACGGTTGCAGGTTGGTATGCCGGTACATGGGATATTAACGGACAGAATTCCGTAACAACAACCAGTTCTGCAAATGCAGCTAACCCCACAACAAACAGCTACTTTACAAACGGTACAGAATCAACTGTTACCGTAAATATCACAGGTGAAGGTGCTAACTACCTCTACTGGATCGATGTTGTTGATGTTGCTAAGTTTGATGAAAACAATACAACTATCCAAGTTCCCAGTGAGCAGTTCCCTACACTCAAGGATGCAAACAAGTATATCAATACTCTCCTTGACAGACCCGAGGGCGAGGCAGGTAGAATGACTATCGAGCTTACAGATGATATCGAAGAGCAGATAGTATTTGATGCTCCTTATACAACAGTAAAGGGTAACGGACATACAATTTCTTGGTATTACGGCGTTGGTTCTTTCTATTATTCAATAGACGGTTCCACAGGTCTTTATAATGAGGAACTCTTCTACGATAAGTATGACTCTCAGGAAGGTAACGGCTCTCTTTGGGGCGGTGTTGCCATCATAAGAGGCGATAACTTCATCGCAGAAGATACTATCTTCAAGAACACTTACAACTACGAAGTAACAGCTAAGGATGCTGCTGACTTTGAGCATTCTGCAGGCGGTCTTGTAACAGAAAGAGAGATAGGAACAGACGTAGCTATCTACTCAACAAAAGAGCGTTCAAACGCATTCTACATTGAAGCTAAGAACATTGAAGTTTATAACTGCAAGATCCTTTCTTCACAGGATACATTCGGACGTAACGGTTCTGCCGACAACGGCTACAGCGTATACGTTAAGGATTCCGTAATCGGCGGTAATGTAGACTATATCTGCGGTGAGTTCACAGCTGTATTCGATAACTGCGAACTTCAGTGGAAGACATATTCCGACGGAAAGAACAACGAAAAGATCGGTTATATCACAGCTGCTAAGACAAATCCTTACGTATTCAGAAATTGTTATGTAACAGCTGATGACGATACAAAGGCTCCTCTCGGCTCCTATGGTAGAACATGGGGTTCAGGTTCCAACGTTTCCTTCATCGGAACAGAGACAAACGGATATATCAACGAAGCATCCGGTTGGGGTCAGATGTCCTCAAGCGACTCCGGAGCAAAATTCTATGAATACAACAACGTTAATGACGGAAATAAGTTCCCCGCAACCGGAGTTACCGCAAGTACAGTAGCTGCTGTTGTACCCGAGGTTCTTCCCGCAGAGCTTATCAATGAATATGTTGTAGGCGATAACATCGTTGATAAGACATTAGGTGGATGGGTTCCCGTTCATTATGAAACAATGTATAACTTCGGAGATGCTAACGACAACGAAACAGTTAATGCAGCTGATGCGGCTCTTGTATATCAGTATACATTAAGACCCGAGTCTGTTGCAGGCATTGATATGGTTCAGGCTGATGTAAACGGCAACACAGTTGTTGAATCAGCGGATTCTACTCATATCCTCCAGAAGACACTCAATAGCAATTATCTCTATCCCGTAGAGAAAGCTCCCTCTGAGTCATAATAATTAAATAACGGAAAAAGGAGACTTCGGTCTCCTTTTTTTGTTGAATAAGCGGTGATTGTGAATATTAAGATCAGAGGTGGTTTGTAAATTGATGTGTGTGTGGAGGGGAGAACGCATGCACACTTCCGATTGTGATTAAGTGATTTTTCGTGATATAAACATATATCGATAGAGGAAAAGCATAACGTGACGGCGACTGTTCCCCTCCCCAAGGTGGGGAGGGGAGAACGCATGCACACTTCCGATTGTTATTATGTGATTTTTCGTGATATAAATGTATATTGATAGCGGAAAAGCATAACGTGACGGCAACTGTTCTCCCCCAAAGGTGGGCAGGGGCTGAGGTTGAAAACTATTATTCCTTGATTTTTACATAATTGTTAACAAAAAATACAAAATAATCACGTCGAAAAATTGTTAATATTGGTACAAAGGGGTATTTTTTGGTTATTTTTCCCGATTTATTACATAATGGCAGTTATTTTTTTATAATAAAAGATAAATTTAACACACTATATTAAAAATCTGTTTCAAGCTCAGCATAATAAACAAAATTGATTGTTATAATTTGTGCAATTTTAACATAGAGAGATTTTTTGTAATGTTGTATTATAATATCAAGATTTTAAGAGCTAATTTATGCTCTCCGAAGGTTTTGCCTTCGTATAACGGATAGAAATATCCGACATTAAAGGAGGAATAAGTTAAATGGCAGAAGTTAAACTTAAGAACATTGTTAAGAAGTACCCTAACGGTTTTATAGCTGTTAAGAACTTTAATCTTGATATTGCCGACAAGGAGTTTATCATCTTTGTAGGTCCCTCGGGTTGTGGTAAGTCTACAACTCTTAGAATGATCGCAGGTCTTGAGGATATATCAAACGGCGAGCTTATCATTGGCGGAAAGCTTTGCAATACCGTATCTCCCAAAGACAGAGATATCGCGATGGTTTTCCAGAACTATGCTCTCTATCCTCATATGACAGTTTATGATAACATGGCATTTGCTCTTAAGCTTAGAAAAGTGCCTAAGGCAGAGATAGATAAGAAGGTGCATGAGGCAGCAAAAATCCTTGATATCGATCATCTCCTTGACAGAAAGCCCAAGGCTTTATCAGGTGGTCAGCGTCAGAGAGTTGCCATGGGACGTGCTATCGTGCGTTCTCCCAAGGTATTCCTCATGGACGAGCCTCTTTCAAACCT
>DFJD01000019.1:9392-10109 GCA_002372875.1 Clostridiales bacterium UBA3680 | reverse complement strand
GAGCCTCTTTCAAACCTTGATGCAAAGCTGAGAGTACAGATGAGAAGTGAGATCGCAAAGCTTCACAACAAGCTTCAGACCACATTTATCTACGTTACACACGACCAGACAGAGGCTATGACTCTCGGTACAAGAATCGTTGTTCTTAAGGATGGTATCATTCAGCAGGTAGACACACCTCAGAACCTTTACAACAACCCCGACAACCTCTTTGTTGCAGGCTTTATCGGTTCTCCTCAGATGAACTTTGTAAATGTTAAGGTTGTTAAGACAGGTAACGATGTATCCGTTCAGTTTGGCGAATATACGATCAAGCTTCCCGAAAGCAAGGTTAAGCCTCTTATCGATGGCGGATATGTTGGTAAGGATGTTATCATGGGAATTCGTCCCGAGGATATCCACGATGAGGCTATCTTCATTCAAACATCTCCCGATTCCGTTATCAACGCTGAGGTTGAGGTTACCGAGCTTTTAGGTGCTACAACCAACCTTTATCTTGTTTGTGCCGGTCAGAACATGACAGCAACGGTTAACTCCCGTTCAAAGGCAAGACTTGGAGATACAATAAGACTTGCTCTTGATATGAACAGAGTTCATATCTTCGATAAGAGCACAGAGCTTAACATTTGTAATTGATAATTATAAAGGGAACGGCAATGCCGTTCCCATTTTTTATATACAATACTAAGGAAACACTGATTAATTAATCATTCGCAT
>DFJD01000019.1:0-9265 GCA_002372875.1 Clostridiales bacterium UBA3680 | reverse complement strand
CAAAATAGCCGCTACATAGCTTCCGGCTACGCTATCGGGTCTTTTCCTTGTCTGCGAAAACATTATCTCAAATCTGCTTCAAGTGAATTCATCAGTGCTTCCATAATTCTCCGTTGAAATTATGATATTTATTACCGCTTTTTCCGCCACTACTGCTTCAAAGCCTCTCATCCAATGCACTAAGGCATTGGCATCGAGTCTTTTCATTGTATTGACAAAAAAATCAGGCACTAAATAATACATATGTCAACGGATAATCAGTATTACTTGACAACAAGAATAAAAAGCTTTAAAATTTAAGGAAATACCATAGTAGCCCTTAACGGACTGTCTTTTTCGGTAAAAGGGAGGTGCCCTCAATGAAAAACAAAGCCGATGTAAAAGCACTTAATATTCTTATAGAAAGACTTCAAAAAAAGGGCGCTTCCATAAGTGAGAATATAAAGGATGATTCGGAATATTTCTGGGATGATTTTTCGGGAAGACTTTTGGGTATAAACTGGTCTTTTAAATATATTGTGGGGCCTATTTCTTTTGCCGGCTTGGGTGCGCTTAAAAGGATAGATATATCGGTAAATGATATTACAAGCCTTGATATAACACAAAACAAGGAACTTGTTTTTCTTGACTGTTCGGTGAACAGATTAAAAGAGCTTGATATAACAGGTAACGGTAATCTTGAGCAGCTTAAATGCCTTGATAACGATTTAATAAGGCTTGAAACTTTTGCAAATCCTCTTTTAAACAGTGTGGAGTGCGATGAAAATAAGCTCAGAAAACTTGATTTTTCGGCTAATCCTTGTCTTAAATATCTGTGGTGTGATGACAATAATTTAATTAAGCTTAATTTGAGCAAAAATAAAAATCTTGTAAGACTCAGTTGTGAATACAACAATTTAAAAATACTTTTCTTGCCCGAACCCGACAGGATTATAGATTTACAAACAGACGAGAATGTAAAAATAATGAGAATAATAGATAACGAGGAGGAATGAATCAATGGGTAAAAAAGGTTCCTTAATGTCTGTCAGAAGCGATGTCAGAGTATTTGATGCAACAATAAGAGACGGCGGACTTGTGAACGACTTTAAATTTGACGATGATTTTGTAAAAGATCTCTACAATGCCAACGTTGCTGCGGGTGTTGACTATATGGAGTTTGGATATAAGGCAGACAAGGATATATTCGACAGATCCGACTTTGGCAAATGGAAATTTTGCGAGGAAGATGATATAAGAGAGATCGTAGGTGACAATGACACGGATCTTAAGATCTCGGTAATGGCGGATGTGGGAAGAACAAACCTTAAAAGAGACATCGTTCCCAAATCGGAATCCGTTATAGATATGGTAAGAGTTGCCTCTTATATAAACACTATTCCCGCTGCAATAGAAATGGCGGAATACTGTCATAAATTGGGTTATGAGACCTCTGTCAACATAATGGCTATATCAAATGCCAATGAAAGCGATCTTAAACAGGCAATGGAGCTTATTGCTCAAAGTAATGTAAACTGTGCTTATATCGTGGACAGCTACGGCAGTGTTTATCCCGAAAGAATGAGAGAAATTGCCGACACCTACCTTGAGGGTATGGAGGAATGCGGAAAACTTGTAGGAATACATGCCCACAACAATCAGCAGCTTGCATTTGCAAATACCATCGAGGCACTGTCAAGAGGCGTCAGCTATCTTGATGCTACGGTGTCAAGTCTGGGCAGAGGAGCGGGAAACTGTCCCATGGAGCTTTTGCTTGCTTTTTTGCAAAATCCCAAATATAACCTTCCGCCTCTTCTCAAATTTATAGAAAAACATATTCCTCTGCTTAAAGAGGAGGGCACTGTATGGGGCTACGATATACAATATCTTCTTACGGGAAGATTTAATCAGCATCCTCGTCAGGCAATAGAGTTCACTAAAAACGGAAGAAAAGATTATTCTCGTTTTTACAGCGAGCTTTTAGATAAAGAATAAGGTTGTGATTACTATAAAAGCTAAAAAAAAGAAAAAAGGACTTGGAGCGGCGATCAACAAGTTCAAGGTAACACTTGCCTGCTCTGCGTGTAAGATAACCGCAAGGCTTTTAAAAATAATGGGTAGAAACGGAACCACGCTTCCCGGGGCGGTCGCTCTTAAAATATATCCCGATGTACTTACGGCACTTAGTGAAAACACGGATGTATATCTTGTTACCGGCACAAACGGTAAAACGACCCTTACCCATATGCTCAATTCGGTGGCGGAAAAGCCTTTAAACAGCTTTTCAAATCTTTACGGGTCAAATCTTGCGCAGGGCATAACAACTGTTTTTATTGCAAACTCGACACCGACGGGAAAATGCAAGAAAAAGGCGGCAATACTTGAATGTGATGAGAATACCATTCCCTACATAACTAAAAAAACAAGCCCTAAGGGAGTTATACTGAACAATTTCTATAAAGATCAGCTTGACCGCTACGGCGATATGAATGCTCTTCTTGACAAGCTTATAGCTGCGTTTAACGCCTCTCCCGAAACAAGGCTTTATACAAATGCCGATTGCTCCTTTGCCTCCTATATAGCACAAAGAGTTAAAAATCCGGTAACATATTTCGGTTCCGAGATCCCTCTTGCAAAGGTTGCCATACATGAGGGAATGTATTGTATGAAATGCGGGGCAAAATATGAATACGATTTGCGTGTTCTCGGACATATGGGTCATTTTAAGTGTCCTAAATGCGGCTTTTCAAGAAAGGAACCCGTTTACAAGTTGACAGGCACATCTTATCTTGAGGATGATTCCGTTTTGGTCAAGACTCTTCTTAAGGGTAAGGAAAGGGAGTTTAAACTTTGGCTTGCCGACTTTTACAATATTTACAATATGCTTGCGGCAGTTACCCTTGCAGATGACATAGGCATAAAGTATGAAGACATACGCTCGGGAATTGCAAAGGTAAAAAATGTATTCTGGAGAACGGAAAAGTTAAATTTGGGAGAAAGTGTTTTTCATTTCTACTTGACCAAAAACCCTATGGGGGCAGATTGCAACTTGAACGTTCTGTTGAATGTTAAACAGCCAAAAAGTGTTATTTTCGGCTTAAATGACAATTATGCCGACGGAGTTGACACCTCTTGGATATGGGATGCAAACTTTGAGATAGTGAATGATTGTCTTGACTTTACCAGAAAAATATATGTTTGCGGAACAAGACGCTATGATATGGCGTTAAGGCTCAAATATGCGGGTGTGCCCGTAAATTTGATTGAAATACGGGATGATGAGGTAAAGCTTGTGAAGGAACTTTCCAAAGAGAAAAACAAGGTTTATATCATAGGGAATTATACCTTTATGTTTAACCTGCGTAAGACCGTGTAAGGAGGAGAAAAATGGATAAAAAAATAAATATATGCTATTTATATCCCGATATACTTTCTCTTTACGGTGATAAGGGAAACATTCTCGCTCTTACCAACAGACTTCGTTGGAGAGGTATAAATGCCGAGGTCACGGAAATATGCGTCGGAGATAAATTTGAACAGAAAGACTACGATATATTCTTTATGGGCGGAGGACAGTTCACCGAGCAGAAAATATTTCTCGACATCATAAATGATGATTTTTGCGAACAGTTTAAACAACTGAAGGAACAAAACAAGGTGCTTCTTGCAATATGTGCAGGTTATCAGCTTCTTGGAGAATACTATGAAAATCTTAAGGGTGAAAGATTTAACGGAGCAAACTGCCTACCCGTATACACAAAGGAAGGAAAGGGCAGACTGATAGGTAACTACTGCTTTTCGTTTAACACCGAAAATAAAGCTATGAAAATAATCGGCTTTGAAAATCACCAAGGCAGGACATATTTAAAAGAGGGCGCAAAGGAAATGGGCAGAATGATATTCGGCTTCGGAAATAATGCCAAAGACGGTTCCGAGGGTGTAAGGGATAAAAACTGTTTCGGTACCTATGCTCACGGTCCCATACTTCCCAGAAATTATGAATTTTGCGATTACCTTCTTGACCTTGCAATGAAGAATAAATACGATATCAGCATTTTCGATAAAAGCTTTAAAACCCTTGACGATGCCATAGAAAAAGAAGCACATGCTTTCAATAATTTCAAAAAATACGAGCAATAGGAGATACAACATGAAAAACAAAACAATTATCGGCTCTCTTGTTACGATTATGCTTTTTTGCTCGGGAAATGTATATGCAGGGGACTTTTCTTTACCGGGCGGAAGTATAAGCACTTCCCTTACAAGCTTTACAAATGATATAAGGGAGAACGGTGTTATCTCCGTAAAAAGCGGTTTGCTTGACCAAAGCAACAAAGATACCCTCGGCACGGAATATCCAAAGAATGCGGAAACTGTGACTGTATGGAAGGCTGAAGCGGATGGCGACCACTACTGTAACGGAGTGTGCCTTGCGGCATATAAAGGAAAGCTTTATTGTCAGTGGCAAAGCTCTCATACCGATGAAGATGCCGAAGATACCCATGTTTGTTATGCTGTAAGCGATGACGAGGGAAAAACATGGAGTGAGCCGAAAGTGCTTGCAGAAAATACTTCGGAAGGCTACTGCTCATCGGGCGGTTGGTATGCGGCCGAAAACAGTCTGGTTGCGTATATCAACTACTGGCCCTTTGATATGACACCTAGAGGCGGCTTTACTTACTTTACACAAAGTGAAGACGGAGAAAACTGGTCTGACTTAGAAGAAGTAAAAATGGATGACGGCACTCCGTTAAACGGAATATTTGAACAGGATCCCCATTTGCTTGAAAACGGCAGAATAATAAATGCCGCACATTTTCAAGACGGGCTTGTAATATGTCCTATATATACCGATGACAAATCGGGCGTTACGGGATGGAAAAAGGGTGAATTTACACCTACCGTAAAAGGCGACACCTCCGTTGAAATGGAACCGAGCATTTTTGTAAGAGAGGACGGAGCAACGGTCATGATCTTTAGAGACCAGAACAGCTCCTATACAAAGCTTGTCTCTGTAAGCAAAGACAACGGACAAACTTGGAGTGAGGTTACGCCTACACAAACACCCGATGCAAGAACGAAGCAGAGTGCGGGCAACCTTTCCGACGGAACTGCTTTTATGGCAGGCTGTCCTGTTGACAATAAGCTAAGAAGTCCTCTTGTGCTCTTACTTTCAAAAGATGGTAAGCTTTTTGACAGAGCATATCTTTTAAGAAGCAACGAAAGCGACCCCGAACTTGTATACGAGGGAAAGGCCAAAAGAAAAGGATTTCACTATGCGAAAAGCCTTGTTTATAACGGTAAACTGTATGTAGGATATGCCACCAACAAGGAAGCGGCAGAAATAACAATAGTTCCCGAAGAAAGCCTTGGGCAATAAAAAAGGGTATTACGTATTGATTTTTATCTCTTAAGAAGAAAAACGGAGCCTTAATCGGCTCTGTTTTTTTAGGGAATAATTCGCATATTTGGTTAATCGGTGCTTCTCTAAATATTGTCGAAATATTCAGTATATATTATAATAAAAGTAGAAACGAAGGGGAATATATGCCGAAGTACAACGAATATATTGTGACAGTATAACGGAGAAGAACGGAAAATTTGAAAAGAAGATATTTCCGTAAATAAATTTTTACAAGAATAAAAATACGGAGGAACGGTATGTATCTTATAAATTATGATTTCCATGATATATATGCTTTAATAGTATTTTTTCGCAATTATCCCGATCGCTTTTTGCATTACATACCCGCTGTGCAAAAAATTGTGGAATACATAGAAAAAACTGCCGAAAGCAATGCTTTGGATTATAATAATATCAGAAATATATTGAAAGAATACTATGACGAAAACGACAAATTCCTCTCTTGGGTGACGGTTGAAAATCAATATACAGCAAATATTCGGATAATCAAAAAAGAAGCTGTTTACAGGGTGTTGCTGAAAATTATGTGTGAAATGACGGAGTATTATACAGATAAGGACAGGTTTTATTTATTATGTGATGCAGTACATAATATCCCTTTGGTGTTAGCGGATGATGCAAAACCTAAAAAAGCAATAAATGTTATGGTACAGCAATACAGAAAAAAATACAGCAACTTATTTTTAAAAGAGGAACTAAGGCTGTTGTAAAATCGGCGTGGGAGGATATTTTGTTATGTGTTTGACCGATAATATACGCAAACTTGAAACGCCGATAGGTTTTTTCTCGGTATTTGACGGCAATAAAAAAATCGACTTTTCGGTACAGGAAAACAATCTTAATGCTCCCTATTGGGTCTATAAAAATAAAGAACATATCGGAGAGATCTGTGCAGAGGGCAATTACAAAATAATATTGGATGTAAAAAGGATCAAGATCGGTAAAAGATATACAGTGCAATTTTCGGGCGGAGAATTTGAATATTGTGAGTCGGATGAGGGGACAAAATGTTTTACCTGCCGAAAAGACGGTTGGATGGCAGGCATAGGGTTTTTTGACCCCAATGAAGCCGAAAAGCTGAGACAAGGTGGTTTTATTGAGAATAACGATTATGATGAATCGGATTTTAAAGGTTATCGTATCGGTTTGCTTGAAAAGAAAAACGGATTTTGGTTTGAACTTATAGACAAGAAAATTGAGACCATTGTTTTTCCTGTGGCGTGGCTGAAAGAGAGAGAGTTTGACAAAGCAAGCTGTAATGCTGCAATGGGATTCTGGCTGACGTGACTTTTGAAAGGAGTATTTATGAAATATTATTCTGACAGCAACAAACTTATCGTAGAAATGAACAAAAACGGCGGGAACGCCTGTGATGTACTTACGGCGGAAAACGGCTGTGTTGTGGGCTGTGAGGCGGGATTTACATTTTTACAGACAGACCGAGTACAAAAAGCCCGGTGTGCATAATGACCAAGAGGGCTTTTTGGTGCTTGAGGGTCACGGAAAGGCAAAATTCGGCAATGAGAAATTTGATGTCTATCCCGGCCTTGCAATGATCGCACCTGCGGGTACTCCGCACTCTATAAAGAAAGATGAAGATAGCTGTGATGTGAAAGTTTTTTGGTTTCACAGTGCGGTGTGAAGCTGTGAGTCTATTCCTTAGTTTTATCGGAGGGACTTTGAATGATTTTTGATAAAATAATAAACATAAAAAAAGAGAAAAAATTTTTGGATGTTATAGAAGACTCGATCATAGACGAATTTGAAAACGGAACGTACGGTGTTAGCGAGCATCTTATCGAGGTATTTTTTTTCAGCGGCACACAGGCGAAAAGACTGCAAAAAAGAATTGCTGCCCTGTTTTTAAGAATGTTTAGTGGATCAAGCGTTAAAAAGTGGTATATGCTTGCGGAGGAGTGCAGAGGTTCGAAGTATTTTTTGGCATACAATATGCAAGGTGTGTTGTATAAGAACAAATGTTCCGAGTTTTGGAAAGAATACATTATTAACGGGAGACCGTACTACACTCTCGATTTTGATAGGGCACGCTTAAAACGCAGTGCCTTTAAACACCTTACCGACGGCGAATTCAATGCGGTGCTTTGCATGGGCACATTCAGCTATAACGGATATTTCCGTGAGAATTGTCTGAAAGAACTTGCAAAAAGCGACGGATATTTAAGATATTATGCGTTAAGGGGAAACGATTGGGTACGGGAGATAAGAATAACTGCCGTAAATATTCTGAAAGAAAAAATCAATAACTCTTCGATTTGGGATATTGTAAAAGATATTCCCATGATAGACCGTTTGTGTGGCGGACAAAGGCGGTCGGGGGCGGATGCCGAAGAAATAAAAAAGACAGTCTGCCAACGCATCAACGCCGAAACCGACGAAACTGTTTTGCTTAATATAACCGTTATGGAGATGAAAGTCAGAACGGTGTTTTATAAATGGATAAGGGAAAACAGGCTGTGTAGCAAAGAAATTATAAAATATATCATTAAAAAAGAGGACACAGGTTCGGAAAAAGCAAAAATGCTTGTGTATATGCTAAAAGAGTACGGCTGTACCGAAGAAGAACTTAACAAATACTTGAACAATAAATGTGCAAATGTAAGGTATACTGCGGTGCTGCAAAAATATGAAAAGACAAACGGACTGTGGAACGGTGCGGAAAAGTTTCTTTGTGATAAGGCGGCGAAAATACGCAGTTTTGCAGTGTTTCTTTTTAAAAAGTTCAGCGATTTTGAACCACGAATTTTTTATCTTGACAAATTGAAAAAAACAGGGGATGAAAACGCACTTTCGGAGCTTGGAACATACGGGGAAAAAAAAGATATTCCTTTTATTTCGGGCTTTTTAAATGCAGACAAGCCTACAACGGTAACAAAGGCACTGAGAGTATTGGGTAAAATCTGGGGGACAGACGGTGCAGACGTATATTGGCAATTTTTGCATCATAAGGATATTTCTGTTTGCAAATCGGCATATAAAAATATAGCGGATAACAAGATCCAATACAGAGTTGAAGATATATGGGCAGGATACAACAAATATTCGGACAAGCCGAATGGAAAATATTTTTTGTATCTGCTTGTAAAAAGTCCCGTGTGGGAAAGGATGATATATCTGCTGCATCTTTATGTGGAAATTAACCCGGAATTGCCGTGTGACTATAAACTGCTTGATATTATCAATAAAGGAATATACAAAAGAAATACATATGCAGCCATAACCGCTGAAAAGGCATCGGAACTTAAAACATTTATTGAGCAGAACAAAGATAGATTCAGAAATAAAAAACTTGCAGAGGAATTGTTGTTTGACATATCTCATGCAGGAAAGTAGAAAGTGAGGTCATATTATGCCATACATAGCAATAAAAGCATACCCAAAGGATGAGGAAACGAAGAAACGTGTTATCGAGAGGATAAACCAAGTGTTTTTGGAAGAGTGGGGTTGTTCGCAGAAAGCGCTTTGCATTTCTTTGGAGGAGATTGCACCCGAAGACTGGGAGGAAAAAGTCCGTGCGGCGGAGATCGAGCCAAACAAGGACAAAATGAAGATACTTGACGGAGAAAAATTGTATTAAGGAACCACTGATTAATTAATCATTCGCATATTTGGCTAATGTTCCCGCATACTGTGTCAAAGCTCATGTTTGTAACTTTGCACGCAAAGTTACAAATCCCGTAGGGACGGACTATTTTGCATAGCAAAATAGCCGCTACGTAGCTTCTGGCTATGCCATCGGGTCTTTTCCTTGTCTGCGAAAACATTATCTCAAATCTGCTTCAAGTGAATTAATCAGCGCTTCCTTAATATTTTATCAAGTATTACAGAAGAAATAGCACCAAT
>DFJD01000004.1:7354-8296 GCA_002372875.1 Clostridiales bacterium UBA3680 | reverse complement strand
CAGGGGTTTGGAGTTTTATAATCGGCTAAAATAAATTAAGTAAGGGAGAATAATAATGAAAGCAGATCGAATCATTAAAAATGCAAAAATCTTTACATCAGATAAGGAGAATTTGATTGCAAGTGTTCTTGCAGTGAAGGACGGTAAATTTATCTATGTCGGCGATGAATCGGGACTTTCTGCATATGAGGGCGAAGTTACGGATCTTGGCGGAAAGTTCATCATTCCGGGTATTATTGACAGTCATGTTCATGTAAGTCTTGGCGTTGGATTTGAGTATACGGATTTTGGAGTATATGTTGAGTGTACAAACAAGAACGAGGCCATGGAATTTATGGCAGAATATGTAAAAGATAATCCCGGCTTGGAACGTTACAGATTCGAGCTGGAGCGAGACCTATTAAATGGCGAAACTATTGTAAAGGAAGAACTTGATGCGATATGCCCCGACAGTGAGCTCCTTATATTGGAATCTGAAGCACACAGCGTTTGGGTGAACTCCATGATTTTAGAAAAGCACGGTATCACTGATGATACACCGGATATCGTTCCGGGGCTTAGCTATTATGTGCGAAAAGATGGTCATGTAACCGGAAATGTATATGAATCGGCGGCATGGAGATTCCTTTTCGACCACTTAAGAAATCTGTCTGAAGATCAGATAGAAGCAGCTGTCACACGCTGGATTGACGACTCCGTTAAATTTGGAGTTAGCTGTGTTTTTGACGCAGGATATCCTGAGCATGATGAGATACATGAGCGAGTTTACAGATACCTGCGCGATCTGGATAGACAGGGTAAGTTACCTGTTTATATAGACGGATGTTATACACTCACAAGACCTGAGAAGATGAAAGAAGCAGTGGAAGAGACTAAGCGTTATCAGCGGGAGTTTAACACGGAACACTTAAAGGTGCATACATTAAAGATCTTTATGGATGG
>DFJD01000004.1:0-7298 GCA_002372875.1 Clostridiales bacterium UBA3680 | reverse complement strand
ACCTTGAAAATCCGGACTGCGGCACTCATCACCCCTTATGAAGACACAGGTGAGGTAGGAACTACGACCTTTGACAAAGAAGGAATTGCAGAACTCTTAAAGCTTCTTAACGAAGCGGGGCTTGATCTTCACTTACATACCGTCGGTGAACGGGCATCTCATATTGTTTTGGATGGAGTGGAGTTGGCAAAAAAGGAGCTGGGCGATGATTTTCATGTGAAGGTTACCTGTGCCCATTTGGAGATTCAGGATGATGCAGACTTGGAACGTTTTGCAAAGCTCGGAGTCTTTGCTGATTATACTCCTTGGTGGCACGCCGGAAACATGGGAGGCGAACCTTATAAAGCATGGTGTGAACTCCTCGGTGAGCGTCGTGCGCTTTCCATGTACCGCTGCAAGAGTCTTTGGAATAGCGGTGCAGCCGTTACCTTCTCCAGTGATGAGGTTTTCTTTGGAGATAACTGGAGTCCTTATCTTGGAATGGAAATAGGAATGACACGTCATATCACTGATAAGACCAAAGCCCTTGAGCACAGCAGAACCAAAGGGGCTTATCCTCCTGTGAGCGAGCAGATGAGCATTGAAGAAATGATATTGGGATATACGATAAACGGTGCAAAACAGCTTGGTATAGAAGATACAAAGGGTTCTATCGAAACAGGCAAAGATGCGGATTTTCTGGTGTTTGACAATGACCTGCTTAATGCGGAACACGAGGGATTCAGCCACAATAAACCAAGTGAAGTGTATTTCGGCGGCAAAAAGATGAATTGATAACAGAAAAGGAGGCGTTTCTATGAAACAAATCGTTATTCTCGGTAATATTATCACAATGGACGAAAATAGACCCTTCGCCAAGGCGGCATTGGTCAAGGACGGCTTATTTGCCTATATCGGCGATGCCGAAGATGTAAAAGAACTTGCCGACTCCGATGCGCAGGTGTTGGATTACGGCGAGAACTACATATATCCCGGTTTTCTTGAGGCACATTGCCACAGCTATCTGGCCGGTGACCGCGCTATCGGGCAGGCAAACCTTGCGCCTGTCGGCTTGACGGATTATTTCAAATACCGCGAGATCATCAAGGAGTTTATCAAAAATAACCCGCAGCGAGAGTTTTATATGGCCTCGGGGTGGGTCGAAAATGACGAATATGTTTCTAAAGCATATCTGGACGAGATCTGCTCCGACAAGATACTGCTTATGCAAACAGGCGGCGGTCACTCCATGCTGCTCAACAGCAAGGCGTTGGAATGGGCGGGCATAGATGCGGCATACGCAAAAAAAATTGGCTATAATCTGGTGCATGTGGACGAAAACGGTGAGCCTGACGGTTACATCTGTGAAGCGCCCGTGTTTGAATTGTATCCCAAACTGCCTACGACCCTTGACAACGCCAAGGACTATCTGCTGGCATGGCAGGACATGGCTCTCGCAAACGGTTACACCGCAGTGAGCGATGCAGGTGTGGAAGTTACCAATCCGATCGCTACAAGGGCTTTCTGTGAACTGGAACAGGAGGGTAAGCTGAAACTGCGCACCTATGCTTACCTGATGTGCCCCGATAATCCCGAGGATCCGCAGGCGGAGGTGGCACGCATTGCCAAAGACCGTGCCTTGTACAGCGGCGAATATTTCCATGTTGTCGGCATAAAGACATTCCTGGACGGTGTGACCGAAGCGCACACTGCATGGCAGAATCAGGATTATCTCGACCAGCCGGGCTATCACGGCAATGAGCGTTTCAATGACCATGACAAGATGGTGGAATTGATAACGGCGGCAAACAGGGAAGGCCTTTCGGTACACGTTCATTCCGAGGGCGGCGGCGCAACACACTTTATGCTCGGTTGTATCGAAGATGCGGAAAAAATAACGGGCGATAAAGACCAGCGCAATGTTCTTGCACATCTGCATTTCGTTACCGATGAGGATGTTCGCCGTATGGCCGCAACAGGCTCTATTCCGGCAGTTCCTCCGCTGTGGACGGCGGAAATTTCGGGCTTTTATGATAGGGAAGTCGCTTATGTCGGTAAGGAACTGGCAGAAAATTCTTATCCGATCAAGTCTTTCTTTGACGCAGGCGCATATCCGGTCTTTCATTCGGACTACCCGGTTTCTCCCTCGTTCAGCATCAAATACAGCATTTACATGGCAGAGACCCGTGATTTGCCAAAAGAACTGGGTGTTGAAAGTGTCCCGCATAATGTTAAGGAAGCAATTACACGCGAGCAGTCTTTGCGCGCACTGACTATCAACGTAGCCCGCCAGTGGCGTCAGGAAAACCGTATGGGCAGCATAGAATTTGGCAAACTTGCCAATATGACGGTTTTTGACTGCGATTTTCTGCATGACGATATAGAAAAAGTTGCGCAGGCAAACATAGTTGCAACCATAGTTGACGGCGAAGAAGTATACAAGGCATAATTTATTAAAATGAAAATGGGAGGGCGTATGAAAAGAGAGATTAAAAAAACAAAAACAGGCATATATCTTTTTCTTACCGTGTTGACCGTGGTCTATGCTTTTATGTCGTATGTTTTTATAGAACAGGATCTCGAACAGCGGATCACGCCCCAGGTGGAACGTGCGGTCGTACAAGTGTCCAAGCTGCTTCCTCAGCTCGAAGAAAACGAGCAGGCAGTACGGGAGGCGTATGAAAAACTCGAAAAAAAGCGTCAGACGACTTACAGCAAGAATGATGAGATTCTTGATGATTATCAGCGCAAAAACGGAGATGTCGAGAAGATCATAGACAAGACCCTTTCATGGATGAACCGTGTTATAAAGCTGCGTACCGGTCGTCAGGGTCATGTGATCGTTGTATCCCGTGATGATTTTACCATTCTGGCTCATGAGAACGAGAAGTATGTCGGAGAGAAACTGCGCCCCGTAGGCAATGTAGATACATCTGCCTTTATCGATGTTTCAAAGGTAGATAACGGAAAGGTGTCCGATAAATTTCATGCGTTTTTCCCTACATCATTTTTCGATGACAAGATCTCGACCGAGGCCTTCCTGGATGCGGCAGACGCAGGAATATACGGAACGGGATTTGCCTACAAGGATACCTATATTTTATGCGGTACAACTCTCGGTGAGACGACGACTTTCATTTTTGTCCGCTGTTTCTTTTCTACGCTGTTTTTCTTTTCGTTGGCGTGGCTTCTTGTCCGCTTTATTGGCTTTTCCCTGACTTGGCAAAAAGAAACACCGAGGGTATTCAAAAGGAAAATAGTGTCTTACTCAACGATAGGGGTCATTTTGCTGTTCGTTGTAACATGGTACTATCAGACGATGATGGATGTGACAGGCGATATTGCAACTATGAACGAGCATGCCAAGGTTGCCGTTGAGACGTTAAATACCTATCAGGAATATCGCGATGATCTGTCTGACTGGATGGACAATCAGTATCTCGAACAATGTCGGCTGGCTGCAGATCTGGTGAAAGCCGAAGGCAAGGAGAACCTTACAAGAAAGATGCTTGCGCAGTATGCTAAAGATCTCGGAGTCAAGTACATCGATGTCTTTGACAAAACAGGAAAGGTCACTGTGACAAATTCCCCCTATGATCATATGAAGATCAGCGAAAACAAGGAGGATCCCTCTTACGCATTCCGTCCGCTTTTAGACGGCAGGGAATATGTGATCCTTGAACCGGTGAAGGACAAGGAAATGGACGAAGATAAACAGTATATCGGAGTCAGCCTGCGCAATGAAGAAGATCTGGCTGATGGCTTTGTGCGGATCGCGGTCGATTCGGGCTTAAAGAGACGCCTGTTGGCACCCATTACCGTGCAGGCGGTATTGGACAACATGGTGATCGGAATCCCCGATTATGCATTGGCTATAGATAAAGAGACGATGCAGATCTCTGCCACCACTGGTTTGGGAAATAAAAAAGAAAATATAGAGGAATTGGGGATAAATGTAGAAAATATCAAAGCCAATTTTAACGGATTCTTCACAATAGGAGGCTATGAATACTATGCAGGTGTCGGCGAATCCGCGGACTTATATTTGATGCCCCTGGTTCGCAGCACAGATAATTACGGAGCCTTTGCCATGAGCATTAAGCAGACATTAGTCTGCATAGCGGCATTGTTTGTAATAATCGCTTTGGCGTGCGCAGGATATAAGAAAGTCATGGCGTTAAAAACGGACGAGTTTTCGGAATCTTCCGATTCGGCAGATATTGAAGAGACAAAGGATGACGGAAGCGAACAGAACGAGCCTTTAAAACTGCAAAGTGACGGTGATAATGACGAAGAAGATTGGAGTCTTCTCTCAAGCATGATAAAGTCGAACGAAAAGTGGGGTTTTGACCGCCGTTGGAACAGAGAAAACTGTATCCCGCCGGAGCAGCAGACTCCGGAAAAGCGCGCATGGGGCATAGTTTACCGTATGCTCCTGATATTTTCGACAGCCATACTTTTGTTTGAAATCAGTCTTATAGGGCTGGGGACGAAAGTGCAGAGTTTGGATGGCTTTTCCTATGTGGTTTTGGGAAACTGGCAAAAGGGCGTCAGCCTGTTTTCGCTCTCGTACTGCCTGTTTTTATTCTGCATACTGTATGTATTCAAGGCATTTTTTGACTGGATCTTATACCATCTTGCAAGAATATCCGATCTTAAAAAAGAGACCGTCTTTCTTTTGCTTAAGAATGCCGTTAAGTATTCCTGTGCCATCATCTTTTTGTACATCGGGCTGGCACAGTTCGGCATAAATACGAAAGCTCTATGGGCTTCGGCCGGCGTTCTTTCTCTGATGATTGGTTTTGGCGCCAAGGATCTGATCAATGATATCATTGCAGGTATCTTTATCATTTTTGAGGGAACGTATCAAATCGGTGACTGGGTATCTGTAGGAAACTGGTTTGGCACCGTGGAGGAGATAGGTCTGCGTTATACCAAAGTCTCATACTATGCCGATACAAAAATCTTCAACAATTCATCCATGCGTGATATTGTAAACAGTGACGGCGATGTGGCAAAGGAAACGATAAAAGTGCTGATCCCCTATGAAACGGATCTTTTGGAAGTCGAGAAACTGTTAGAACGGGAGTTGCCCCTTATGCCTGAAAAAATTTCGTGGTTGGTGAAACCGCCGAAATATGAGTGGGTCGATTCTCTTGAAGATAGCGGTGTACTCTTGCGCATCAAGGTCCTTTGCCAATCATGGCGGCGCAGAAAAGCAAGACGAGCTGTTTTAAGAGAGATCAAGCTTTTGTTTGACCGTGAGGGCATCCATGTGCCGTACAACCATATCGTTGTCAGCGATTATGAGAAAGAGGTCAATACTTATATATTTACTCCGGAAGAGGAAACCGAAACAATAGAAGAATCTTAGGAGAATGATTCATCTGCTGATGTATCTTAAAATATATTAACGAAAGTGAGGGAAAAAAATGACGAATAAAAATTTAACACAGGCAAACGGCGATACCGCACCTGATTATTCAAAAAAGAGCTGTTGGTTTAAAATTTCCGGATATTACCAAGGATGTTGACACGTTCTATATCTATTCAACGGTGTATATGGCTGCAAACGAGGGCGATGCGGACTATGCGACTCTCGACAATGCCGAAATGCTGGAGGGTGTCAAATTCGAGCATGCGATAAAGTCAAGCGCGTTTGAGGATTCCACCAACTTATTCATTCCTTACCACCGTCAGGCAGGTATGAGACTTATGGGAGAAACATGGCTAAAGAACGGCGATGTACGCACTATACTCCCGGGCACACCATACGGCGACATAACCGCTGCGCTTGATTACTATTTTGAAAATTGCAACGGCGGCCGTCCGTTCATCATTGCGGGACACAGCCGGGGCTCGGCTATCCTTAGTCTCGTGCTTAAGGGCTATTTTAAGGAACACCCCGAATACTACAAGCGTATGGTGGCTGCTTATGCCGTAGGCTACTCAATTACGAAAGACGACCTTGAAGCAAACCCGCATATGAAGTTTGCGACAGGGGAGACCTTCTCCAAAACCATGCGTAAAATGTGGGTGCAGTTTGCAAAGACGGGCAACTCGTCGCTTACGGCAGAACAGTCACCCGACGGAAAAGCAAAGGACTGGTCTCTTTACGATTTGGAGAACAAAGAAGTTATGGTTCTTGATGAGTTTGATATCCATCCGGCAAAAGAATCCGAGGTAAAGATAGTTGATTGGAACAGATCTTATTTTTTGACAAAGTATTATATGCTTTGACAATTTCAAAGAAAAAGACAGGAGAAAACAATATGATCAACTGTAAAACTATCAAATTATTTGAATCAAGAAAGGGAAATTTTGATGATCGTCTAAAAAAAGATTATCTAAGAAACGGTATTGTGACGTTTCCTTGTCATATTTCCGACTATAACGATGTAATCAGTACATACAGTGTTAAGGGTTATGAGACTTTGAGTACGGAGTTTTCGGATAATCTTAAAACGTCTGTGGAGCTCCTTCCGCCCGAATATCCGGTCGTACTGAATATAATCGGCGACTGCCTGTCAGCAGAGGAGAAAAAAATTATCACCGATACCATACAAGATACGTTTGCTTATGAATTGGGTGCAGTTGAAAAGGAAGAAAAACGACATACGAAGGTATTTATTTTTATGATAGTTGGTCTGATACTTTCGGGAATATTACTGTATTTTACCCACACTGTTGCAGACGAACCGCGAGAGCTTTTTTATGTTCTGTTTTGGTTTATGGGTGAAACATTGTGTGACTATATCTTTCTGACGGGATACGACCTTCGTCATAACAGAAGAATGGCAGGACGGCTTGCGAGCATCAAAGTCGCTTTTTCGGATAAATATAAAGAACCCAATTATACAGAGAGCGATGTCGACAGATTATATTCCGAAATTGAAAAAGATGTACGGGAAAGCAGACAAGAAGAGGAGTAATTGCAGGTAGCTGTTTTGCCGAATTAAGTTTGGTATTATAAAATTTAGGATTATTTTCTTTGACATAAGGCTCAATGCCTGTTGTGTCAAAAATAAGATATTGGTATTTTTTCTACTCCTTTTGTTGGTGTTTTTTGTGTGATAACTTAACAAACTAAAGAAGTCTCCCGCTTCTAAAGCGGGGGTGCTTACTTAAAATACAGTGGGAGTCCAAGCTCCCACTGTATTTGGAATTGCTTGCAATTCCGTTGGTTATGAGTATGTAGCAGAAATTTATTTCTGCGGAATACGAATATCATTGACTTATACCACAAAAGTGGAGAAAAATCAGTTGATATAATGTAAAAAAGATTGTAAAACAACAGGGGTTTGGAGTTTTATAATCGG